>DASZEX010000059.1:0-26719 GCA_035940365.1 Candidatus Babeliales bacterium
CACTTTCTTCATAACGTGATCTAGTCGATGTAATTGGCATGGCGGCAACGGTTAAATTTTACAAAGAATATATATTCATAAAAACAACGTCCTGATCAACGAAATGCGATATAATTATAATCAAAACTCAACAGAACCTAATCTATATAAGGCAAAATAGGTTGCGCGTATTTTTTATTTAAATCATTTCTTATTATATATACAAGCTACTAATAACAATGCAACAATCCAGCAATAAAAGCTTTTGATCGTTTAATTGGAATGTTATTGCAGGCCGATTGTCTTCATTCGCAATAGTATGCAATAATGATTATTATGCAATATTTTTACTGCTTTCTTTAATATCCCTCATTCTATCATCTATTATTTGGTGCATGGTAGAAAGTTGTTGTATTTTTATTTTTTCATCAAAAAACAAATTTTTTTTAAATAAAAGCTCAAAATAGCTAGCTTTTTTCATTGTTGCTTTTTTTTTTATAAAAAAAACTTGTTTACATTTATATTGCATGCACACTGAAGAGGTATATTTTTTAATTAGGCTTTAAAATCCTCCTTAGTGGTTAGTGGATGGATGGTTAAAAGCACTGCACAAGAGAAAAAGTAATAGATTGTAGATCTTTATTGCTACAATTTCTTCTTAGCTTATTATGGTTGATATAAGATCTACGCTATTACTTTAATCTCTTATTCTATAATGTGTAGGTTAATCAATGTTTAATAAGTTTTTTGTTTTTGATGATAAAAGATTTATAAGTGTTTGCATATTGCGAAAATCATCATTATAATCTGCTTTTGGTGTTTCTATAATTTTTGGTATATCAAATAATGTCGAATCATTCATAATAAGGCGAAAACCTTCGAGTCCAATTAAACCTTTACCAATATCAGCATGACGATCTACTCGAGAGCCTAGTGGTTTGGCTGAATCATTGCAATGTAATACTTTCAAGTATTTTCTACCAATAATTGCATCAAAGGTAGCCCACATATTTTTATAAGAAGATGGTGTAGTAAAATCATAGCCAGCTGCAAAAATATGACATGTATCTAAACATATACCTACTTTGCCTGATGAGGTAGTATTATGTATAAGCCATGCAAGTTGCTCAAAAGTATACCCTATGCCACTGCCTTGGCCAGCCATAGTTTCAAATAATAATGTAGTATTACCTCCAACTTTTTGCAAAATGAGACTTACATTTTTAGCTATGCGTTCCATACATTCATCAACTGATGTATTTATATGGGATCCTGGATGTAATACTAAATAAGCAATGCCCAATGTATTGCATCGTTCAAGTTCTTGTTGAAGAGCAATACAAGATTTTTTTGCAGTAGCTGCGTCAGGTGATCCTACATTAATAAGATAGCTTGCATGACAAATAACCGGATCTATTAAGCTCTGTTTATGAAGTGATTTAAATAACTCAATATCTTCCGGTAATAACTGTTTAGTGTGCCATTGTCGGTTACTTTTGGTAAAACATTGTATAGTAGTGCATCCTATACGCATTCCATTTTCAAATGCATGGTGAACGCCACCTGCAATAGATACATGAGCACCAAGCATGAGGTGGTGTTTTTTCTTTGTCATGAAAGATTTTCCTTATAATATAGTTCATTATATATATTTAAGTTGACAAAATTATGCTCTAGAGTAACATTAAATCCTGCATAACTATAGTTTTTTTATTTATATAGGATACAAAAAGGAATTTCGGTGCAAAAAAATACAATAAAAATCTTCATATTGAGTTATTTTTTGTTGGTACCGCCCATAGGTATACAAGCTTTTTCATTTACTGATTCTGCTAATCTTTTTAATATTAATCTTAATCTTATGATTAAACCAGAAGCATTTGCTGCTTCTCGTGCTACCTTGCTTGATAATAATGTAAGCTATGATCTTTTTTGGTTTATTCGTCATACTGCAGATATTATGTTGAGTGCTATAGATACCATTAGAATAATTGAATTTTCCGTTGTACTTCGTAATAAAACAGTATGGGGTAATTATGGTAGTGTGGGCAAAACAAGCAAAAGTACTATAAAATTAATAGATACCGTAACTGGTGATCATAATCATGCATTATTACGTAACTATTTTCATGCGCGTGAATTATGGTTACGCATCGATATTAGTAAAATATTCTGTATGCCTATAAATACTAGTCATTTTCTTACTATAGGTTCATTTCCATTTCAACTTGGTCGTGGCATAGCGCTTGGTGATGCTTTCGCTGTTGGGCCAGAAACGCTTGGATTTTATTCAGATACGGCAGTAGATCAATTTGCATATGGGTTATTGTTTTCAGGTGATATATGCAAAGACGTAGCTAAATATTCATTATATTTTGAATTGGTTGAAACTAAAACAGATAGTTTTGCAAGTACCGGCGAAAAAGTGCGTGCACAGCAATATGGAAGACAAAAAGATCCAGAACGTGGATTTGGTGTACTTAATTATATTGTTGCCGGAAATGTTAATTGGTATGTATTTATCAGTGAACAATGGGGATCACTCCGTTTTCAGCCATATTGGTTATTTAATGAATCAAAAGAACAAACGGTAGAATTTCCGGGTGATGCAAGTAGTCGTTTGGGTACATTAGGCCTTGAATGTGAATATTTAGGGCCAAAGGTAGAATTTGGTATTGAAGGTGCATGTAATCTTGGCGCACAATATGTGCGTGGTTGGGATAGAGATGCTGTTGTATTTAAAGCACCTAATGGTCTTGTTGCACAAATGAATAGCCATGTGGTAGATAGCACTGGCGCAAACATTCCGTTTATATCAAATGGTGATGCACAAAATGCGATATTTGCTGTGCCGCAAACTGAAGCAGAAAATGGTAAACAGATTCCTGGCGATTTTCCTATGGTGGGATTTTTTGAACCATTAAATGGTGAAATATTTAATAGTAAAAATCGATTCCGCGATCCCTATCAAAACACATATAAAGGTTGGATGCTTGTTTCTGATGCTTCATGGTGGGTATATAAAAAAGATGTACGTATATCAGCAACAGTAGCTTATGCGTCTGGTGATGATAATCCTAATTTTGATACGATGGATCGTGATTTTACAGGATTTATTGGATTACAAGAGTTATATTCAGGCACGCGTGTCAAAAGTGCATTCTTGCTTGGTGGAGCCGGCAAAGTAGTACGTCCAATAGCAAATCCTATTGATGTTGAAACAAGTAATGTACTCACAAAAACAGTTTCTGGATTTACTAATTTAATATTTGGTGGTTTAGGTGTTTCCTGGACACCTAGTAATTGGGAAAAGCCATTTAAGTTAAATCCTAATATTCTTGTATATTGGCAAGATAAAACAGTACCTATATTTGTACTTGCAGGGCCAGCACCGCGTGCAAGTAGATATTTAGGTGTTGAGGCAAACGTATTTATAGAGTGTAATATTGCAAAAAACCTCAAATTATTCTGTGTAAGCTCTGTGTTTGTGCCCGGTACATTCTTCAAAGATATAGCAGGTCGCCGTGCAGATCAGGCGCTTCTTGATCAAGAAGATTTGCTTGATGTAACTGGATTTACCAAAGATACGGTACCAAAGTTCGGTCATGATACGGCATTTACCTTTAATGCAGGCTTAGAATATAGATTCTAGTAATAGCAGCCACATGTTCAAGTTTTATATCAGTGCGGCTTGGTATGTGGCTTTTTTCTTTCATTATATTGAGCAGCTATTGATTAGTTTAGCGGTTTGTAAAGGCCCTTTAGATGCACATGGCAACAATACATTTGACATTTTGTCATAATATGATATTCTGAAATTATAATAATTATCAAGGAGGAATTATATGGAATATAATACTTATAAGACTTGTATATATACGATTGTTTTGATTGGTATAATGTCTACACTCTATGGATCAGATGTTTCAATAAACCAAGAAAAAAAACATGGTAGCTATGCTCTTTTTAAGCAAATCCAAACAATTAGAAAAATAATAGCGCCAAAAGTTGCAGAAGAATCAACAGAGAGAGGACATATTAGTTGGGTGGAATCAGGTGAAAAAGGTTGGCCAGATACAAATCCTTGTTATCATCAAACAAAAGAAGGAATGTATTTAACTATAGGCAGTTACCCAAATCATATTGGCACTCCATGGGGTGAAGTGATGCTATATGGCAGTGGATCGAGTAATTCGTCAGGATTTAAGCCATTTACGTTGCATTTTATGAAAAACTTTACATTAGCATTTATAAAAAACAAATGCCAAAATTTTGATAATCTTCCCTTTGGTGTATATGAATCGGATAAAAAAAATATTAAATTTTATAAAGTGGATGCACAAAATAATGAAACAGAAATACCACGAGAATCATTAAAAGATTATGAAGGTAAAGATACTTTAATCCAAAGTAATCTATGTGGTTGTAATTCATTATATGAAATTCTTGCAGTGCAAGGTCAACCTGTACCAAAGTTAGAGCAATTTAAATATTATAAGGAATTTAGATCATACGAAGATGTAAAATCAGATTGGCAGAAAAAGCAAGAACAATATGATGCTGAGCAATCTGTTGAATCCGCAAAACTGTAGTAATATGTTCAAATGATTATTTTCAAATCAAATTTTGAGGTTTTATGAAAAAAATATTAATAGTTTTCACTATACTTTCTATTTTTCACATACAAGCAATGGAACAAAGTAATATAAGAAAAAAAATAAATACATCAATGTTTTTATTGCCAGGTTCGATGGGTATTTCATTATGGTGTTTATCTAAAGCGGAGCAAATGGCAACAGAATTCTATTGGGAAGACTATTTTAAAAGAACAGAAGGCCATTTGAAGTCTCAATCAAAACATGAACAGGTATTAAGAGGTTTTTTTAGTAATAAAAAGTATAGAGCAGGACTGTTGTGTGGGGTAGGAGTTACTGTAGCTCTATATGGTCTATATGAGTATATAAGAATATTAAGGGATATAAAGGATTATAAAACACTTAATAAGCAATTGGTAAAACAAAAAAGCACTTAATAATTTTTTATGATCATCTTCAAATCACATGAAGCATTGCATCATATAGCTGCTTATTTGCCTTTTGATCCTATTATAGTAGAAGCGGGTGCATTTACTGGTTCAGATTCTATCAAAATGGTCAAACAATGGCCACGTGCAACGGTACATGCATTTGAACCAGTTCCAGAATTATATGAACAATTAAAACATAATACGCAAGCATATACATCAATGCATACATATCAATATGCACTGAGTAATCAAAATGGATATGCAGAATTTTATGTTAGTGAAAAACCAGACAAACCAGGCAAGTCAAGCCAAGCAGGATCATTGCATGCGCCAAAGGAACGTTTGGCTGTTTCTTCTATTCAGTTTCCCCATACTATTACGGTACCTACAATTACACTTGATGCATGGGCTTCATGTAATACTATAGATCATGTTGACCTTTTATGGTTTGATATGCAAGGTCATGAACTTGCCGTATTACAGGCATCAAATACCATAATAAAAACGGTAAAAGTTATCTATACTGAAGTTGCATTTATACAAGCATATCATGGTCAACCTACTATGCAGCAGATAATTGATTTTTTAACTAATCAAGGATTTGCCTTAATTGGTCGCGATTTTGTTGATACAACTAAACATTTTTTTGGCAATCTTCTTTTTGCACGTATATAATCTATTAAAAATTAATATACCACGTGGCGCATATGGCGCTGATACATCCGCTCAATATAATAGCAAGATACATACGTAGCAATGGTAGAGGATATGCGTAGGAAAATACAGTAAAAAAAATGGCCAACAATAAACCATATAATGCGGCAAATGAACCAGTAACATAATAGGTATGATCATAGACAATCATATAATTATCCATCTGGATAGGTACTTCACATCCTTTTATAATTATTGATGCAATACCAGAAAACATGAGTGATACCGTAATATGTGCCATTAATGAAAGTAAGGCTGAACGTAGCCAAGAAAGGGAAACAATAGTAGCTAAAAGGAACCATAAAATAAATACATTGCATACTATATGTGCCCAGCCCCAGGTAAAGTGCCATATCCAGTTACTTATAATAAAATCGGCAATAGCATATATATAATACATAGAGGTCCTTACTTTTTAGGTATAAAATTGTGTACATTGATTATGTTTGATTGTACTTACTTTAGTCAGTAAGGTTATAGAGATAATTATTTAAATGATGTAGATGTCCAAATTATGTACAAAAAACTCTTTATTGTATGCTCTGTAATGGTATGGTGTGCATTATATACTATGCAAGAATCTGTTTCTGCACCAAATCATCCCTATGTAGTTGTATATGCAACACCTATGGCATGGGCGCATAATAGTAATATGCCTTTCTATATACCTCAGGTACATAATGAGCAAACACAAATAAATAATCAACATATGCAGCAAAAGACACATAATCTCCTTCATACTATGTATGATAGTATGAGGCAAGTACTTGGTGCATCAAGTTCAATTAGTGCATGGTTGCGTGCTCACCCTTATATATCAGTAGGTAGTGGTATATTTGGTATATATGCATTTTTGGCTTTGTATATTATGCATGAAAAACAGTATATGCATGATAAGAATTTATGGATGCATTGGCAGCAGGATAAAGGCCTGGCGGAATTGTGTGAATTTGCATCTGGTGATATACAACGTGAGTTATTATGTGCAATTCATAAACGGTATATAAATCAAACTAACCCAACTGATTATATTACACCTTTGAGCAATTTTTTGGTTGATATTGCGGCAGAAGAAAAACGACTCAAGCGTTTTTGTATGATGATGAATGTGCTGAGCAGTATGTACCTTGGCAGGTTTTTGCCCTATTGCCAAGATACTATGCATAATGCACAGCGGTTTTTGGATCGGCTTGCTTTTATCAAACAACAGTTTCTTTCTTGGGCATCAGAACATAATTGGCAGTACATGGAACGTCGCCTCTATATCTAATGTATATTATTAATCATTGTATAATTCATGCATTATGTTATTTTATTATATATAGTAAATTAGAGGAAGAACGGTGAATTTATACAAATATGCATCAAAATTAATTATTATCTGTTCTATTTGTTTACCCAACACTATCGTGCCCATGTGGCCAAATTGGGATAATAAAGTTACAATTGCCGTAGGTGGTACCGGTCTGCTTATTGCTGGTGGTACAATAGGTTATCTTGTAGCAAAAAAAATTTATAGTCAACAGGTTGATCTTGGTCAGCAACTTAGTTTGGCAAGCAATACTGTACTGTGTTCAAGGGTACAAAAAGCAGAGGACAATGCTCTTAGATTATCACAAAAAAATGAACAATTAAGGCATAATATAGAAGAACTACAAAAAAGTACAACAATAAGATATTCAGAAGAATCTGGCACAGATAGTGTATTGAAAGAGTATGAGTCAATATGTGGTACTGTTAATAAATATAAAAATAATGCTCAATATAATAGTATATTGGCACATATTTTGAGCCATATGGGTAATAGGCAACCTACCATAGGGAATATTATTTCGCATGTATTTGATGCTGTCAACAGTTGTAGTTCTATGAGTGTACAAATAGATTCCAATGGTAATAATACAGCATTGTGCCAACATGCAGGTGGTATGGAATCAGCGGTTATAAAATAATGATTTTTCTAATGCGGAGATTTATATCCCCGCATTTTTTATAGGATAATGTGTATGCAATTAAAACATGCAGGTATATATGTATGTATAGTATCAGCATGTTCATTATATGCTATGGAGCAAAATGCTACTAATATACCAAGCCAATATATACTCACATTACCGCCAGAATTAGGACATGAAATTGTTGGATGGTTAAATCCCTATACAGATGATTTGCGATGGATAGCACGTGTATCTGGTGTAGATAAACAGTCTTATCGATCTTTTTCCCCTATAATTAACAAAATGTATGCATATCATAAAACATTGCGAGAATACTTAGGGGAAATAAATTGGTCAAGGAAGCAACCGTCGCTGCGTCGTTTTTCTTTTCAATGTAATAGAACAAGAACTCGATTACATTATATGGAAAGGAATCATAATGATATAACTGAGTTAATACTTACTTCTTTGGTTCCTGATCGTGAAGAAGCTGGAGAATTTATTGAACACAAAAAAATAGTAAAATATAATTATCCTATAGAGGTTTTTTCAGAATCAAGGGAATATGTGCAATGTTATGTTTTAGGAGTTCGCATTGGTAAAAGTTCTTTTCCTGTAGGAGATGATACTATTCAAGATCCAGTGAATATGTATGGGGGTAAAGATAATACTATTATGATTAAATCATGGCATATCAGTAATGACAAAAAATATATCCGACAAACAAAAACATATTATTCACTTGATCTAATTGAGCAAAAAAAAGAGCATAGTTATTATACTGATATAGAAAAAGCACCAATCTTTACTTCTAATATTGATATTGATGATGATATTGCAGATATTATGATTGAATCTGAACATAACTATGTAACATTCCAGAACTTGGATGATTTGGATCAAATGGAGTTACTAAATGAGAAACTTCCGCGCGCAATGCAGCTTGCCTTACATAGTAATAATAAAGAAATATTTATAAACATGTTGGATAAATGGATTATATATGGAACAAAATCAATTAAAGATTTTCCGCAAAAAGGTACAACGGTATATGCTGATGGGTTGAAAAATATATATACTGTTCCTGATAATTTAAAATATTTGCCAAAACTTTTTCATCGATTAACGGTTGATGATATTAGAGAATGTGGTATTCAAATTATCAATAAGGGTATGCCTATAGAATTATTGGAAACAGAAATACAGAGTATATTTTCTTCATCAAAAAATAATTGTATTGAAAATGAAGAAATTGAACCCAATACAAGTGATAGTGGTAGTAGTGATAGTGATGACGCACCTCATCCATATTACGCACAGTATCTGCGTCATTGGGAGGGTCCGTGCTATTTTGGTACCTATAACCATAATTTGGTAAGGATTATGCCGCATTGCAGAGATTGTACAGTATCTACTATTCGGTTTAAAAATAATCAATGGTCTATACGTGAACATGCTAAAAACAGCACAGAAGCATATTATTGGTTTAATGCGCAAAATACCATCTATTATATGGATGATACTAATACAATATTGAAAAATAAAGATGCAAAAAATCCATTAATAATCAAAAATGAATATAAATTTAATCTATTATTGACAGAACAAACATTATTTCCTCGTTATTATCAATTAAAAAATATTATGTCCTTTATGCCTTGGCCAAAAATAGACGACTATTTGGAAATATAAAAATACAGCTAGTTGAACAATCTATACATTTTGTTATTATAAATATATACAGTATTATATATAACGGTGAAAAATCATGAATTTATATAAATATATATTAAAACTCATTGTCGTATGTTCCATTTGTATGTCTAGCAGCATCATGCCAATGTGGCTAAAATGGAATAGGCATGATATTTTTGTAGGCGGAAGCATCATAATTGTAAGTGCACTTGTCGGTGCATTTGCAGGAAGGTTATATGATAGTATAAAAGATTTGAAAAAGGAAAATAAGCAATTAAAAAATAAATCGGCAAATATCCCACAAGAAAATGAAATAAAAGAAACTTTAGATGGTTTAGATGTAATATTGAAAGATGTAGAAGAAAACAGTTTAGCACAACGATATATTAACAAATATAAAAATCAAACTCCAGGTATGTCACCATCGGGGTTAGAAATAGCAAAAATGCTATTGAAGGATGCGGTTTACAATTCTTCTATACGGACTATGCCTTATAAGAAACTTGCAGATACACAAAGGCTATATATTGGCTTAGCATATACTAAAGCAAAAAATGGACAAGAATTAATAACGGAAGAATAGAGTTACTGCAGGATATATAATTTTAGCCTATTTTTTTGTGTAATGTGTAATAAGAAAAATAATGAACAAATATTTAATAAAATTTGCAGTATTGAGTATCTTATTGCATAATTATACGGTGCCAATGTGGTCAAAATGGGATAGTAAAGCTACTATTGCCGTAGGCGGAGCAGGTATCGGGCTTTTTGGTATTTTTACTGGATGGTACGCAGCAAAGCGATATTATAGTAATGCAATGGCAAAAACAAAAAGTGGATCAAATAAAACTGATTTAATTTTAGATATGTCTCAACAGCATGAAGAAACTATAAAAAATTTACGAGCCGAAATAGAAGCGAAAGAAGCAGATTTAGTTCAAGCGCAAGAACAAAAAAAAGCTGAATGTTTAGAAAAAAATATGCGAATAGGCCAATTGACAGAACATAATAAATCATTAATGGAAGAAATCAAAAAGAATCAAGAAATAAAGCAACGTTTGGATGAAATAGTAGTAAATGTGGATAAAATAATAGCAAATGAACGTGGAGCAAGAGGAATATTAGCAGGCCAATTGGAAGACTGTAATAAAAAGTTAATAGAAGAAACCAAAAAGAATAAAGAAATAAATCAATCTTTTGATGAAATAGTAGCAAAAGCGCAAGAAGAGAGTTTGGCAGAGCGATATGTTAATCGATATAAAAGAAATAATCCTGGTGTACCCCTCTCTGGATTAGAAGTAGCAAAAATGATACTAAGTGCTGCAGCTGAGAATATTTCTCTTCGGGCCATACCTTCTTGTGAACATGAAAATACACCATGGATTACTAGAATAACATGCCTTCGTGCTAGTGCTGCAGCGTCAATGGAAATAGCTGAAATAATAGAAGAATAGGTCGCATCAGAAGATATCAGGTTAAGGAAAGAATGAATATATACAAACATTCAATAAAATTTGCGGTATTGAGTATTTTATTGCCAAATTATACTATGCAAGCATGGCAAACCTGGGATAGTAAAACTACTTTAGCTGTAGGTATTAGTGCTGGTTTGGCTATTGGAAGTGCTATTACCTATGGATTTGTAAAAAGATATTATGCGGCCAAAAGTCAAAAATATGATGCAATAGAGAATACAGTTCAGACATATTCACAAAATGCATCCCCTAATTTTATTTTATTTTATGTTAAAAATAAATTGGGAAAATCGCCTACTACGCACGACCTTATAGTATCTTGTTTTGATATTCTGGCAAAACGCAAGGGCATGAAGGTTAGCGAGAACGCTCTAATGGTTAATTAATAGTACACTGCATGTGTATAGCAAATGCCTGCATTTTCGGTTCTGGTTGCAGCGTAGCTAATCTTTGGTTTTTTGTTATTTGTATAGACAGTGGCAATATATACATTAAAAGTAGAATGGATGAAAGAGTTAAATGAAAACATATAGTTATTATAGTACAGCATGGTTGCTATTTGGTTTGTGTGTTCATGTAAATGCTATGCAACTAAATCAGAGCATAGATAAAAAAATGACAATAATTGCTGGCAGCTTGGGTCTATTTGCGGGTATATCATTGACTTGGTTTGCAATGAAGAAATATTATAACTTAAATAAAAGCAATAGAGAGATAGAAGACCTGAAAGTGCATTTAAAGACTGAACAAGAAACAAATGTAGACAAACAGATTTTATTTTATGAGCGTGGATGCCAAGAGGCAAATAAAAAAATTAATGAGCAATTGGGACAATATAAACCAAAGAACAAGAGTATACTTGCAGCTATATATAAACAAAATCCAACTTATAATAATTTAGAAATTGCCAATTGTTTAATGAAAAAGGCTGCTGAAAATTCTTTAATACAAATACTTTCATCTAGCATGTCAGATACGCTACATTGTTATTCATGTACATTAGAGGATAAAGAATAAAGATATGATAGTATTATGCATATCTACATAGTGCATGTGTATAGCAAATGCCTACATCTTCGGTTCTGGTTGCAGCGTAGCTATGAAGTAATTCACGTAATTCTTGTTTGGTTGTACATGGTATGCCTTGAATATGCTTACATAAATCTGTTATTGGATATAATGCACAATCAGTTGTATAGGCAAATCGCCAAGGGCCTGATGTTTTATTAAATTTCCATGCATATACATTTGGTTCACATTCTACGAGTAACGGTTGTTCTATAGTTGGATATTTAGTTGATGTGTACTCTTTTGCCAGAGCGATATAAAAGCCGATCGCATGGGTTTTTTCTATCAGGCGTATCATGTCGGGTATGTTAATATTTTTTCCATCTACTATAATATAATCATCAGTAAGTAATAGAATATGCGTATAGTGTTGTGTGGCGCATATTTGTAGTAATGATTCAGTAATTGGTTGCTTAGTAATATCTATAGTTTCACATAAGCGATTATTGGCTTGTAATTGATTATTTAATTGCTCAAATGCATTTATGTATGTTTTGTATAGTAGGTATATATCATGTTTAGTCAAAGAAGAATGTAGTAAACTGGTACATAATTTTTGTGTTTTTTCTTTGTCTGTATCACATAAACATACAATAGCCAAACTCGCATTATTAGTATTACCTACTTCTGGCCTGCGAGGGTCGTAGGTTAATGGTTCAAGAGGTTCTCTGCCTCTACTTATATAACCCATTGCCATATCAGTTAAAATCATTGTGCGAAATAGATTATTGGGATTTTCACAATTATAGTAATATAATATTTCATCAATAAAATGTACGCGACCTTTTGAAAGCTCAAGCATAGAGTACATCATAGCAAAATCTACTGCTGATGGTTGAAATTGACCATTATGCAAGAAATAACCCAATGGAATTGCTTTAAATAATCCTGCATAAAATGTACGTGGATGTGAGGTCACCCAATCATAATATCTATATGCCTGTTGTGCATGAATAACATTAGGTATTTTGCGGCATATACCAAGTTTGCCTTTTGGCCATTGTTTGTTTGGCCATTCCAGATATTGACCATATGTCATCCATACATTATCATCTTGATATGCCTCATTAATACGTTGTAATACCTTATCGTGTGCAAATTGATCGTCACCATCTAAATTCACAATAATAACATTATTTGGGCAACTATGTACTGTCATATAATGATTATATAGTATACCACGCCGTTTTTTATTGCGTATAAGTGTACAACGTTTTTGTTGCTTATGTTCCTGAATTAGTTTTTGTACTGCATCACCAGTTCCATCAGTTGAATAATCATCAATATATATAATGTGGTAATTATCATATTTTTGGGAAAATACTGATTTAAGATTATCAGCGCAAACTTTTATATTATTCCATGAGGGAATTACTACCACAATTGGTTTTTCTGGAATTGCTTGTACGGATGATATGCATACCAAAAGCCATATAATGGATCCAAAAATAGAATTCATTCACGTTCCTTTTTTTATTTTTATGTACATAATGTGTGCATATAACATAACCCAACATCATCAACGTTTGGAGAATGAATCATTGATAATGCATGTATCAATTCTTCATAATTATTACCAACACATTGTTCAATACAAGTACATATATCCGATGTTTTGTATAATACGCCATCAAAAGTATAGGGAAATTGCCATTGTGCATGGGCATCAATAAATTTCCATGCATATATTTGTTCTTCAATTTCAATTAATGATGGTTGATAATCAGATAGTAATGCAGTATTACGTGTTACGTTTTTCCCAAAGCAAAAATAAAAACCCAAAGCATGCGTTTTTTCCAGTAACTGTATCATTCGCGGTATATCAATAGCGCTAGAAAGAGAAAATGTAGATTTGCATAGTACTATATGCGAGTATAGATCACAAAGTTGTAATAATATATTTTTAATTGTACCTGTATCTTCATTATTAAGTATTTGTATCTCGGGATACTGTACAGCTATAGTATGATAATATTCTTTTTGTGCACTGCTGTTTGTTTGATACAGAATATAACTATCATATACTGGTAGAGTATCATGCATTGATTGAATCCATTGTAGGCTATTTTCTGCATCAGAACTACAGTAAACAATAGCAATGCGGATATGATTGTTGGATAGATTTTTTCGCGGATCATAAGCAAGAGGCGCAAGCGGTTGGCGAGCTCTGGTAATATAATTCATTTTCATTTGTTCCAGTGGCCGCTTTCTGAAAATGTTATGGGTAGTATTACAATTATATATATACAAAACTTCATCAATATATGCTGCCTTGCCGCCCGATAATTCCAGCATAGAAAACATCATAGCACAATCAACTGCTGATGGCTGAAATTGATTTTTGTATATCAAATATCCCAAGGGAATAGATTTAAATAACCCTGCATAAAAAGTCCGCATATGTGAAGTTACCCAATCAAAATAGCGATATGCATTATGAGTATGAATACACATAGGTATTTTTTTGCATATCCCTAATGTACCTGATGGCCATTCTTTGTATTGTCCATAGCTCATCCAAATAGTATCATCCTGATACACTTCATTGATTTTTTTTAGTACATATTCATGCGCAAACCAATCATCGCCATCCAAGCAAACAATAATAGTATCATTTGGACAATTATGTATTGCAGTATAGTAATTAAACATATGTCCGCGCCGTACGCTGTTTTGGATGTAGGTAGTACGGTGTGATTGGTTATATTCATTAATAATGTCTGGTACTAATATTCCTGTTTGATCATCCGATGCATCATTAATATATATAATGGTATAATTTTGATACTGTTGCATAAATACTGATTCTAAATTAGCACGACAGAAAGATGCATTATTATATGAAGGAATAATAACAGTTATTGGTTTTTCTATTGCAGAATAACTAGGCAAAGCAATACATAAAAATAAAGAGATACTATACCACATTATATACTTTCATCTTATTGCAGCCCCATATAATGCCAAAATACTGATTGATCAAGAGGTTTATATGGTTTTTTATTTCGAATTAACTGAGCACAGTCGTTTTGGATATTACGCATAGGACCTTCACATAAATTAAGTACATTTGCTCTGTTGTATGTATATATAATATCTTTCACATAAAAAATGCGTCCCGCCGCCATTTCAAGCATAGGGAACATAAATGCCAGATCAACTGCAGCTGGCCATAATGCTTTTTGATATGCAGGATCACTACCTGTATATATAAAATCATTTTTGTCGATTTGTTTGAATAACCAGGCATAAAAAGTACGTAAATGAGAACTTACCCATGCAAATTCGCGATATGTAGCTTTTTCAATTACATCAGCAGGGAATGGTCTGCAGCTTCCTATATTACTATATGGGTAGCGATAATAGCTGCCATAGGTAAGCCATACATTAGTATCATCATATATATGATTAATCATTTGAAAAATGTCAGTGCGTGGATGATCCAGGCGAAGCCAATCATCTCCATCAATATGTACAATAATAGCATGAGGTTCAGCCATTTGGACTGCCTGGATATGATTATATAAATGGCCCTTGCGCTCTGGGTTGCGTATAAGTATTACGCGATGCTCTTGTCCTGCATGATGAATATATTCTTTGACCAATGTATAGGTATTATCTGTAGAACAGTCATCAATATAGATAATATAATAATTACTATATTCTTGCATAAAAATAGAAGATAAATTGTGCTGATACCATTGTTCGTTATTATATGATGGGATAACAATAACTAATAATTTTTCTGCGGTATGTTGGTATGCATTGCACACAATAGTCACAAAAAGAAAGCATATAATTTTAAAATATAATTGCATGACTATCCTTGGTTAATCATTCCAGGTAGCAGCCGATTTTGCGTTATCTATAGTTCTAAATAGTGCAGGACGGTATTCTTTTGGCATCCAACTTTTTGACCACCAATGTATGGCAAAAGATCCTTGTTTGATCCACCGCTCTCTGCTATTATTCTGAACTTTTTCTCTACATCCAAGTGGATATACATAAAAAGGTGGTAGTGCAATATCAATAGAGCCATTTTTACCTGCTTGTGCATAAAAAGATTGGGTGAAATGAACGGGGCCTGTTTTTTTGGGTGCACCTTTTAAATGCCAATGATCTTTAATGGTCATGATACAATGCTCAAGTATAGGATGTCCCGGACGTGAACCTACCAGCGCCGCACCAAGTTGTACCATTTGTGTGTCAAGTGGTTGAATACCAGTATAAAAATCATATATATGATGCAATAGATCAAATGAACGAAAACATTCATAATCCACATCAACATAAAGGCCACCATATTGATACAAAATTTCCCAGCGCAAAATATCTGATTTAGTGCCATAGTTTTGAGCTTCATCATAGAATTTTTTATTATATAAGGTGATTTCATGCACATTCTCATCAGTCCATAATTTATAGTGCCAGTCAGGATGGTGATCAATCCAACTTTGCATGCAATGCTGGTATATAGATGGTACAGGAGAACCAAGCCAAATCTGATGAATAATTTTGGGAATAACAGGAACATTTTTTTGCGGTATTATAGCAGGATTATGGAGATCATATAAATTTTTAAAAAAATTATATAAGGTAATACCATCAATAGTGACAATGCGTTCTGTATTACCAATTTCTGGTAGATAATATATCTTTTGCATTGCCACATCAAAAGGTATATAGGTACATGCATTATTGATCAATTGTGTTTGTGAAATAAGTACATACGAATAAAGAAAATATAAAAATGCTATTATTTTTTGTATTTTCATACTCTTCTCTTTTTTTATAGTATTCTATAGCCTAGATACTATTTTAGACCATAGCAAAAAAACAAGGAGAGTTAAAGTGGAATATATTCCTGAGTAGCATCCTTTACATGTATATTACACAAATCTTTTATATGTATAAGTACTTTAGTTAAAGTTTCTTTATTCTCTTTTCCTTGCATGATTTTATTAAAATCTTCACCTAACTTAAATGCTTTTATTAAATGTATTATACCATCTTTTTTATCATCTTTGCTGCTGTTTGGATTTTCCAAAATGCCTGATCCCATAGTATAATGCATATTATATAAAAAAGCTTTAATATGCATATTATCAGAGTTTTCTTTTAAAAGTTTATCCAAAATATCTATTCTTTCTTTAGTCATTATATCAATTAAGATAGATGCAGTTTCTGTTGTTATTGTTTCGGGATCCAATCTAATAACGCATGAATTTAAAAAATCACGTATATGTAAGGTATCATCGAGTAAACATATACTTTGAGCAATAATATTACCTTCATGTGCTAGATCAAGAAGATTATGTAATGCTACAGGTCTTATCCACTCATGAGGTAATAAAATTACCTCATACAGGTTTTTAAAATATGCTGCAGGTAATGGTTTATTTTTGCCAATGCTATTTATATATAAGCAAAGAGCGACACAATATTTTCCTAAATAATTACCATTTTTTGCCGCATATGCAGCAAATTTCATATTTTCTGCAATTACTTCCTGATTATAATCGGTTATGGGATTTGTTAGATATTGTGAGCGCATTCTAAGTATGTTGTGATAAGCAAAAAGGCTTAATAGCTGGCAATCCCGTTCATCCCTTGCTGATGTGTTAATAATAGCGAGCGCTTTTTGTTTTAGTATCTTATCAATAGCAGGATTAATACATTTTGAGTAATTCATACTATCTCTATTAATATTTTGGAATATATTTTCCAATTTTTGTGCAATATGATACGGACATTCCGGATCTTGTTCATCAATATCATAATATGTGGTTAATGCATGAATGCGTGATAAGAATTTGATCTGTGTTGGATTTCGTATAGTAATGAGGGTATTACATATATTTTTAGCTTCTTGTAGGTATTTTTTTGCTTCTTGCGCATTACATATAGATTGAGTTTTTTTTATTAGTAATTCCGCAATGTTAAGCTTAGCAGCTATGTTATTCCCAAAACATGCACAATGCTTTAGAGCTTCATCAATATTATTTTTTTCAATTGCATGGTTAGCCAAAATCACATGGGCTTTAGGCATATGTAAACGTGCTGCAGCTTCATATAAAGATTGAGCACGTTCTTCATTTCTTTCTATAATAGTTACTATTACAATTTTGTCTTTTCTATTATTATAAAGCTTCAGAATATACCCGTTATGATAGAATACAGCCAGATGAAGAAGTAAGGCTGGCATACTTTCAACGTTATTTTCGACCGTATTAAAAAAATTTTTAATAGCGTCTAGAGTATTAACATAATTTTTTTGTAGCATCTTTGTCAAAGCATCTTGATTATAAAAATCTTTAAACATTGGTTTATATTCAGGAAATCCCCAGTTAATTAGGTGAGCATTGTAGTTGAACATATCGGCAAAATTATTATTATTTTCGGCTATTTTTGATAAATATGTAAATATAGAATATTGTGCTTGCACAATTTTATTCCATAATTGTGGGGTGAATGAGTTTATATGATTGATTTCTATTTTAGATAAAAAAGGCCTAGCTTTACTGCTGATTATGGGTAAACAAGTTTCTTCTTTATATATTTCATCAGGTTTACATAAATTTGCGTATAATATACCCATGGCTGCTGCATATAATAAAGTTGATTGAGGGGACTGCTTCATTTTTTCTTTTATTAATGTAACTATTCCCTCATATTCTAACATTTGCATTAAAGGTGCTAGTGTTGCAGGATTACTAAAGTTATTACTCCAGTGTAATAAAAGTTCTCCTGCAATGGTATGAAAATCCATTGTGATAGTTTCCTGCAATAATTTACAAAAGCCTTTATGATCATAGTGTATTGAAGGTTGATTTTCTGTTGTATTAGTTTTTTTAAATAACGCAGTAACATTCGCATATTTTTCTTGTAAAAGATCCATATGACATGTCAGGAATTTTTTATCACTTTTATTAATAGAATATATAGTATTGTCTAAAAATGTACGCCATTTTTTGTTTGCCAATTCTTGATATAACGGTTTACGATCTATTTTTGGTAAAGATTTTATGTATGATACGAGGCTATCTGGTTGACAAAGAATACGAGCTTTGATTATAGTTTGTGTGTCTGCATTTTTGATTGCTGTTTTGAATAATTGTTTATTTAATAATGATAGTGTTTGTTTATCAGTATTATTTAAATATGTAAGGTTATATATATGATCAATGTATCCTAATGCGCGATTAATATTAGTACAACGTGGCTTTTGCACATCTATTTCTTTATGTACTAAAAATGAACATATTGGGACGGTAGGGGTTATAGTATAGAGGCGTTTAATACGTTCCAAACAGGTAGAATCTTTATTATATTGTTTTTGTAAAAAAGTATCATCGAGTCTTTTGGTATATTCATTTTGCAGACTAAGGAACATGGAATCTAAAAAATTTCCTATTTCGACCAATGACAATGAAGCATCAGATTGATGCATTATATTTTTACGTGTTTTAGTTACATGTTGAATCCCTTGCACCAAATCTTTCATGGGGACTTTTTGAATATATTGATTGAAATCTGGTAATGATTCCCACGCATCGCCTGAGGTATTGAAATGTACTTTTTTTGGCATATGTGGCCATTGTGCATTAGTTATATCTTCAATGTAATGGTCTATAGACTTTAGCGACATTGTGCTACATTTTGTTTTTAACTCCATACTATGGATAATAGTTGTGAAGTCTAGGACATACATAATACATACAACTATATTTAGTTTTGACATAAAATCCTACATTGAATAGTAATAAGTACAATTTGTAGCTTATTGTATCCAATATTGGTTTATTATCAACATATTTTTGCGTTTAATATAAGGTTCCCCAACTTTTAATAGCGCGGAATTGTGGACGTCGGTATTCTGGTTTATTCCAACTCTTTGCCCAATGATGAATACCAAAAGATCCTTGTGAAAGCCAAAATTTTGGATCGCAGCTAGGTTGTCTGCATGTTAACGGATAAAAATAATGTGCAGGTAATGCGACATTGCGCAAATTAGGGCAGTCTGCATATTGAATAAATATTTTAGTAAGAAACACAGGACCGGATTTTACGGTAATTCCTGTATTTGCTTGAGATTTAGCATAACTCAATTCGAGTGAATCAATACATTTTTTTATTATTGGATGGCCTGGTATTGCACCAATGAGTCCAGAACCAAGTTGCACAAGCCCGCAATCAAGTGGTTGAATGCCAATATAAAAGTCATACTTATCATTTAATACATCAAGCGGTTGCAAACATTCAAAATCCATATCTACATATACCCCGCCATATAAATTTAAAATTTCATATCGAAGTAGATCAGATTTTTCTGCAGGATTTTGTGCTTGTTCAATAAGTATTCTATTGACTAGTGGCAGATTAGGAATATCATATTGTGTCCATAGACGATACTGCCAAGTTGGATGCATAGTTTGCCAACTTTGCTGAAATGCACTAAATTCAACTGGGACAGAATCACCAATCCAAATTTGATGAATAATGTGTGGTATAGGTTCAGTTTGCTTAGGTTTTACGGTGATAAAATTTTGTTTTTCATATAAAGATCTAAAAAAATCGAGCATATATGTACCAGAAAAACCAACTTCTTTTTCTGTGGTATCTCGATCTACTATCCATCGATATTTTTTAGTTTGCATTGATGAATCAAAAGAAACAGGCAATATAATGCTATATATATATGCATGGCTGATACCAATTAATAAAACTGATCCGACAATATACTTCATACTACTTATCATATTTTTTAACTCTTATTTTTTAGTACATTAAAGTAATTCAATAATCTGCTTAACTTTTTCAGCTGCATTTTGATGGACAATTAATATAATATTATCCTTTTGAACTACGCATAAATCATTAACGCCAACCAGTGCCACTAAATTTGGGCTTGAAACTAAATTATTATGAGAATCTACTTCAATAACTGAACTTTGTTTTTTATATTGTTTCTGCAAAGAAAGAAATACAGGGATGCTACCAACATCAAACCAGCAAAACGAAACAGGCAAAACTCTAATATTAGTGCTTTTTTCTAAGATAGCATAATCAACAGATACTTTACGTATTGACGCATAGCCGGTACCAGTTTTATTATACTGTTCTATTGCGTAAAAAATATCAGATGCATGTTCTTTAAATATTTCAATAAATGTTGAAACTTTTCCACCAAACATACCAATATTCCATAACATATTATTGCTTGCAATATAATGACTTGCAGTTTCTTTTGAGGGTTTTTCGTGAAATTTTCTGACAGAATAAAATCCATTATCTTCAGTATGGATATTATACTCAATATAACCATATCCTGTAGCTGGGTATGTAGGTTTAATACCAAATAAAGTAATACCATTGTATTTCTGGGCATGCATATAAAAGGTATATATATTTTCTCTATATTGTTGATATGAATCTACCGGAATAAAGGCATCAGATGGTATAAAAAGTACTGTAGCATCAGGATCTTGCAGAGCAATTAAAGAGCAACTATACAAAATTGCTGCAGCAGTATCACGTCTGTCAGGTTCAATGACAATACGGCCTACACGGTCTTTTATTGAGGAAGCTATAGGTTCATACAGTGTTTGTGTTGCACATATCCATATATGTTCTTTGGGTATCAATGGTTCTATACGTTTAATTGTTTGCTCAAGTAAATTCTCTGTGTTATCAATAGAAAGCAATTGTTTTGGTTTGGTACTTGTACTCAATGGCCATAACCGTTCACCATTACCGCCAGCAAGAATAACGGCATAGTTCTGTGGATATATAGGAATGAAATATATAAAAAAAAACATATTAAGCAATATTATACTGAACATTCAACTTCCTTTTCATATTTATGAGTTCCGCCACCTGTGCATGCCAGTTGATCTATTATTAAAGCAAGTTTGGATACCATAACAATACGGCTATGGGACATAAAAGAGTCATCAGGAGATTCCCTCAGTGATGAAAAAAATGAGGAAATAATATGCTTGCGGCCAGTATCGGGAACTGAAAGTACCTCATCAAACCAGGATGGTAACCCATAACCATGTAAGGTTAAAAAATCTTGCATAACTATTACTTTTGAATCAAAGAAGATTTCCAAATGTTCGCCTCCAAAATGTTCATGTCCCAGTGATGTATATACTAATGAACATACTGAACCGTCAGTAAAACTAATTTGAGCAGTAAAGTTGTCGGTGGGAAAAATATCATCACGCATGGTGTGCATCGCTTCAACTGAAACGGCCAGTGGCTGTGCATCAGTTAAATAACAAAAAATATCTAAAAAATGGCATGAATCAGCAATAATATTACCAACCGTAATGTCTTCCTGCTGGGTGCATCGCAGTGATGTGCAGGTATTAACACGATAGCGCATCATTAATGGTGTCGATCTTTTTTGTAATGTATTTTTTATTTTACGTATAAATGGTGCATATGATCGATAATAATCTAAGCAAATAGGTATTTGTGCACGTTCATTCAGTATTATAGCAAGACGATTTAGTTGCTCAAAAGATGTTGCAATAGGTTCCTTGACAAATACTGCTTTATAATGTTCTAATGCATGAATTACACGTTCAGCACGGAATGTATTATTTGAGGCAACAATAATTACATCAATAGTATCTCCTTGCCATAATTCGTTATCCATACTGCAAGTTTTTGCTACACCATATATATGTGATATATGTTCTGCTCTTGTTTGTTCAACATCAGCAATAGCACGAATAGTGACATTATGTATACGAGACAATAAGGGCATCAGCGTATCTTTTACAAAATAATCTGCACCAATAATGCCAATGCAGATAGTATCGCGCATTGCAGGAATAAAGCGTGTGATGCTTGAGCTCGTGCAACTTTCTTTATTTTTATTTTGTATTTCTTTTTCAGGTTCAGATATAGATAATTGATATACCAATGGGAATGAAAGCAATGTACCTCTATGAAGTTCATGTTTTTGTAAAATCTGAGGCGTAATAGTATTGCTTTGTATCTGATGTTGTATGAGATAATCAACATGTAAATCTTGTTGCTCAATCAAACGAACTATACGTTGCATAGCACTACGTTGACGCCATTTTATTAAGGGTATAGTCGTATTATGTTGACGGTATAATTCCCCATGATGACAGACCTCATCAAGCGTTGTTACTGCTACATCAATGTCTTTTTTTCCAAGTACCATGTGATTTATATGAATAGCTTCAGAACTAACTAGGACAATGCGGCCATGGGCACTGGTTAAATTAATAGCAGTATCAAGATGTATACTATTTTCTTCTATGCATAATACAAAGGTAGTATCAACACCATGTTGCTGTGTTACATATAAAACCTCTTCTATCCAACCGTTTTCGGTACTATTATAACAATAATCAGCGCCATGCGTATGAGCATCAGATATTTTTTGTGCATCTGTATCAATAACAATAACAAGTGTTCCACTAAGTTTTGCAAGTTTCATAATCAAATAACCAAGAGGTCCAAAACCCATAATGCATATTATTTGGCCTATTTGTAGATTTGCACGCAAAATTGCATGCATTGCTTGCAATGCAAAACCAGTTATACTTGCCTGTTTACTATATGCAAGATCAGAAATAAGGACTGCATCATATTCAGATATGCAGGCTAAATCACTATGTACAGCACCATCAAAACCTATACAGGCAATGGCATCACCTGCACGCAGTGTTAATACTTTAGCTCCTGAAGCAATAACATGGCCAGAAAATGAATATAGAGACTTAGTAACTTGCTCATGTGTCGTTTGTTTTGAACGTTCAAATACTGTTTTTATTTTATAAGGTAAATTGGTAGGGGTTGATGATTGTAGCGTCAAAAGATTTATAAGTTGTTCTTGAGATGCAAAAAATATATGTTCAATTGCAACCAAAATTGCGTGATCATCTAAAAGGGGCTGTGCAAACTTTTTTACCTTTTGTGCGTGTTCGTTTAGAAATTCATGCCTCATGATATATGCTCCTTCTATGTATTCAATTACCATATCACACTAGGTTGCAATGGCAAGTATTTCGCTTGACACTCGTTCAAGAAAGTTGAACGATACAGTAAAAATTCTTTATATAAGGTTTTGTATGAAACGAATATATGCTCCGTGGCGTACGCAGTATACACAGAAAAAAGATGTATACAGAAACAATGATGTGCAAGATGAATGTATTTTTTGTAGTCAATTTGCTACAAATATGGATGAAAAATTTTTTATTATTAAGCGCTATAGCCATTGTGCTCTCATGCTTAATACATTCCCTTATAATGCTGGCCATCTTTTAGTTATTCCCTTTGAACACACAGCAACATTATATGCACTTAATCAAAAAACACGTGAAGAATGTATGGAAGTAATTTCACATGCTACTCAAGTGATTGGTTCAGTACTTAATCCTGAGGGCTTTAATATAGGTATTAATATGGGTAAAGCTGCTGGCGCAAGTATACCGACACATGTACATATTCATGTGTTGCCTCGCTGGTCTGGCGATACTAATTTTTTGCCCACACTGGCAGATACTAAACAAATTTCAGTTGATTTATTACAGGTATTTGAACAATTTAAAAAAGTATTTAATCAATAAAAATAGCTCTGTGAAGGCAAAAGCTGCATATATTCATTGTTTTTTATTGTATATCCTGTATAATTAAGCTGCATTGTACAATAAAATAATCGAAGGAAGGATTTATGAATACAAAAAAAATGTTGCTTTCATTATCATTGTTAGCATCTATTCCATCTGCTTTACTCTATGCAGCAGAAGAAGTGGCTACAGAAGAAAGTAGTAAAGCACCTACAAAAGCAAGCCATCGTATTCGCCGATTACTCAGAAAAGTTTTGCTAAATCAACGTACTATTATAAAAACATTACGTGAAATTTTAGGATACGAAGAACTAACTACTGATGTTAAATCTGTACTTGCTCATGATGAAGCACGTATACTTGCGATAATTGTAGAAAATCAATATGAAATTATCTCTATGTTGGGCACTATTGCAGGTTCTGATATAAATAAAGATCTTGCTTCCCGAAGTGCAAGCTTGCAAGGTATTCCATTAGTATTGGTTAACCAGCAAATTATTATTACGTTATTGCACCAAATTTTAAATCATGATGTAGAAAAATTTGATGAAGTAACAGTAGAGAATGATGCAAAAGGTTTGAAAGCAGTTATAGAAAATCAAGATAAAATTATTGCTATGGTAAAAGAAGTTCAAGCAACTCGCCAAGCGTAATTATATAGTATTTTTTTTTAGTGTGGCTGTTGAGAGATTTTTCTCTTAGCAGCCACACTTTTTTATATATATTTTATTTATGAAAAAAAGATAATGGACTACATTCATGTAGCCCATTATTAGTTTTGTTATATAAGTTAATTAATTATTTGAAGGTAACTGTTTAATATCCTTTATTGTTTTTTGTATACATCGGTCTGACATTTTACCAAGCGCATAGATACACCAAACTACAGCGCCAATAGCACCGCCAATAAGTTGAGTAGAAATAACGCCATGCCAATCGGTGATTAAAGATATATCTTTCTTTTTATAATAATCGTGCATTGATAGTGTCATAAAGAAAAATGCTGCAGCGTCACACGTAAGTCTTATAGTTTCATCCAAGTTTATGACATTAGAAAGAGGTGGAAGATATGCTGGGAAAAGCATACATATAGAATGACCCGCTAGATAACGTATGGGTAAAGGAGCATGTTGTATTATATTACTATAATCTTGAACATATTTTAGTTTATCTGAAACGAGTCCCCCTACATCAAGGGTTATTCCGCCTAAAGTGCCAAGAAAAGCACCACAGGTTGCGGCTGATGCACTTTGTTTAATTACAGGCCAAATGCGTTCTTTGTATGGTAATTGACACAATACATTTGTATTTTGTATTTTCTGTGCTACTGATTCAGGCATTTCTGTTTGCAGAATATATTCATCATGCAGTGATAGCTTGCATGATTGTTGTTTTTTTATTGCATTATTAAGTTTTATGCAAACATTCTTTAATTTTTTTGATGCGGCATATCTATCATGAGGAGTTAGCCAATCTATTGGATTTTTCTTTGCGCCTTCTTGTGCATATGCAAGATCAATTAGAGTATATGCATAGGGGCTTTCAGTAAATTTTTGGTATGCATCTTTATTGCCATCAAGAACGTCATCAAGGATGATTCTTTTGCGCCAATCTTCTGCTATGTATGTAATACAAAAAGCACCTTGTTGATTTGATGTTAAATGATGCAGATATGGTTGTTCTGTGTATTGATATTCAGCATGTAGTTCTTTAATGGAATGCGTTTTTGCTTGCGTACTAAATTTTTCCCACGCATATGGCGCGCCATATTTTTTAATCTGTTGGTTGAATAATATATTGTCTGCTGGTTGTTGATCATCCAAAAATCCACTTACTGTCTGAAGTTCAGTGTCAGTATATGCGGTATGCATACCATGCATATAACACGATGATAACAATAATAATGGTAATATATAGTGCATGTTTTTCCCCTTGCAACTATGATGTAATTAAAAATATACAGAACAATGCTTTTATTGTATCAGAATATTTTCCACATGCAACAAATATTAAAAATAATAACAATACAAACAAGATGGAATTGTATACGTAGAAATAATTATTATTTTAGAGCCTATCCAGAAACTCCTAGACGTGCAAAAAGGTGGGATGTTTCAGCAAAAATTGCGAAGGCATAATAATTTTCTGTGAGTTTGTCGTATCTGATGTAAAGTCGTCTGAATCGATTCATCCAAGAATGCGAACGTT
>DASZEX010000060.1:0-6444 GCA_035940365.1 Candidatus Babeliales bacterium
GTTGATTTGCTGGCATTAAAAAACTGTTTGGTATACAATCGTATATTGAATGCATTTGCTCTCTCCGTTGATTTTTATTTTTATTTCTTCGGAGAGAGTCTCTCACATTTTTTTTACTTTGTCAGTTTCTGGATAGGCTCTTAGGTGGATAATTGTTTAATACTGCCAATAGTTTTACGCACGACTTCATGTTTAGCTTCTTGCCATGAATCTAACGCTTTTATTGTTCCACAAATACCAGTTATCGTTATTATACAAGGGATCCAGCTCATAAGTAATAACAGAGAACCACGAGTAGAACAGGGATCATCACGGCAAATATCTAACAATTCCTGTTTGGAAAAAGTACGCATAGCTAAAGCTTGTCCACCTACAGAAAAACATACATATACGGTGGTTATCATAATTGGAGCTGAGCATACAGCAGCATGAGTAAGACTATCATACAAGACTTTTTGTAATCTTTTTTTATAGGGCAATGAACAGTGTACATGAAAAAATTTCATAGGACGCGCAATATTTATAGGCATTTCTTGTTGTATACAATATTCTTCTTGCTCAGATAGTATCGGTGATTCATTTTTTTCAAATGATTCATATAACTTTTTATATATTTTGCCTAATGTAGGTGAAGCAGCGTAATATGTATCTAAACTAAAATTATGTGGATGATGCTGAATATATCGAGTAAGTGATGCATATTTAAATAATCCATATGCATATGGCATTTGTTTAAATGTGGTATATGCTGTCTTAGTTTCAAACATAAAGCTAAATGTATAGTTGCGCAGATCTACTGGCAATTGAGTGATTCTGAAATATAGTTGTTTACTACCTTGTATCTGATCAAGAGGAAAATCTGGTTTGAGTGAACCAATGGTATACAATTGGTCAATAGAATAATTACGCATGAGAGCACATAGATAATTTTCTGTTATTTTTTTTTGAGGTGATATAGTACGCCATTCTTTGTAAAATTCTTTGTTTTTTAATGTGGTTTCATATAGTTTGGTGCTGATGAGTTCATTATATAATAGATCAGTATTTTTATTATATGATTTTATTATTTCAGGACAGGTATTATGTTCCATGCTATATAAATAATTAGTAAAAAATATATAGCATAAGATTATAAGATACATAGAAATCCTTGTAGGATTATAAAGAAATAAAATATGTGAATTATTCAGCATTTGATTAAATTGCTATACTATTTTATCTAGAAGTATAGGAATTAATATATATGTTTAGTAAAAAGTCTATTCTTAGTCATACTTTCAATATTGGCGTATGCACTATGCTCAGCAGGTTATTTGGTATAGTGCGAGAAAGCCTAACTGTGCGTTATTTGGGTGCTGGTATCCTCAATGATGCATTTGTGACTGCATTTAAAATTCCCAATGGATTGCGAAAAATTTTTGCTGAAGGTGCAATGTCTGCAGCATTAATCCCTTCCCTGACCTCTTGTATTGCACAAAATAAACGTTCTGCGTCCAATGGGCTTATGTCTCTTTCTTTTTTAGTATTTGAAGGTTTTGTCGTATTGTTATGCATCCTGGCAATAGCATATGCCAAGCCGCTTATTCATTTTATTGCACCGGGATTTAGTAAAGAAGGGATTGATATTACGGTACAATGTTTAACTATAGTCATGCCATTTATATTTTTTGTGTCCAGTAGTGCACTACTTGCCGGTGCATTGCAATCGGTTGGTCAATTTTTTATTCCGGCATTGGCCCCTGTTTTACTCAATATAGTATTTATAATAACACTACTTATATGCCTTTATTTTAAACTACCGGTAACAGCACTCTGTTGGGGTATATTGATTGCTGGTGCATTACAATTTATAATGCATGTTATATGGTATATACGATTGCAATTTGGGTTTGGAAATATTACGCGTGAAGATTTTCATACATTGCGCACAGTACTTGTACGTTTTCTACTTTGTTTGCCCAGTGTAAGTTTGATGGAATTAAGTTTATTTGTAGATACCAGTTTTGCTTCATACCTCAAACCGGGAACTATAACTCTTATTAATCTTGCTAATCGTTTTGTGGGAATTCCTCTTGGCGTTTTTGCTATTGCATTTGCCACAGTACTCTTGCCTCATTTTTCGCGCGTAGTGCAGCATGCACCAAAACGATTATCATTTTATTTACTAGAAGGTGCCAAGCTTGTTTTTTTTGTAAGTTTACCTATTATGCTTCTCATGTGGTATTTTGCTGAAAATATTTTTGAAACATTATTCTTGTCTGGCACACGTTTTACCTATGCGCATGTGCAAGAGGCTTCACATATTTTGCAAACTTTTTTATTGGGATTATTCTTTTTTTCATTTAATAAAGTTATTCTCAATGTTTATTATGCCATTCATGTTGCGTGGGTGCCAGCGCTTATTTCAACTATTGCTGCCCTGGTTAATGTGCTGTTGGATTGGTTATTTTTAGATTATTTACAAAGTGTTGGATTGGCACTGGCAACTACTATTTCAGCCGTTGTGCGTACTATATTGTTGCTTGCTATTTTGCATTATTTTTATAAACAACGAGTATACGCTACTCGTATGTGTTCTTTTGCACTTGGATATAGTGTGCAAGCAATTGTATTATTTATTCCATTTATTTTGTTATATAGAAAGCTTTACATGCTAGCTACTGTGTATTTGCATAATTCATTATCTTGGTTTATGTTGCACAGCTTGGGATTTTGGCTATGGGTAGGTCCGTTGAGCATTGGTTATTGTTTATTATTATGGTATTTTCAAAAAAAATATTTCCGGCATATGTATTTTTTATAAGCAAGGAATGAGATATGAAACAAGTATATGCAGCTGGTATTATTGTATATCGAGTAACTGAAATGGGAAACGTATATTTACTCATTCGCTATAGTCATGCAGGACACTGGGATTTTCCTAAAGGAAAAATTGAAGAAGGGGAAACCGACCAACAAGCTGCATCGCGTGAATTATATGAAGAAACAGGCATAGCAGATGTTCAACTAGATGCAACATTTTTTGAACACATAGAATATGAATTTATGATGTTTGATGGTAGCCTTGCCCATAAACAGGTCAATTATTTTCTGGGACGTACGCATCAGGAACATGTTCGCCTTTCAGATGAACACAATTCATTTATTTGGCTTGGCTATGAAGCTGCATATACGCGCTTGACGCATGTGAGTGCCAAAAAACTGCTAGAAAAAGCACAAGGACATACTGCACAATGAATTTTTACTATTAATAATTACAACAATGAAATTATACCATTACACTATTTGGTTTTTTGTGGTTATGTATAGTAATGTGAGCATTGGTATGCAACCTCATACGGTAAAAAATAAGATAAATACAGACAATGAGCGTATAGGTTGGATAGAATCGATATGTACAAAATGCCTACAAAGCGATGCATGTCTGTGTGATGCGCAAAGATATTGTGGCATGATATGTAAAACTCAAACATCTTCAGATGATAATACGAATAATATAGTACATAGGGCATATGTAGCATCTCCGTATATTAATGAATTAATAAAAATATGTGAATCAGCAAAAAAGTTTAAAATAGTTACTATGAATATATCTATGCCACCTTTTTCTTTGCCGCCAAGCTATGATTACATGAGCAAGCCTTATTTTACGAGCAAAAAGGATGCTATATGTATTTTAGAAGGTATACCGCACGTTGAAAAACTTGATATGTACTCCTATCCATTATTTTTTCTAAATAGCGTACATGAATGTATGCTTTCTGATAATGGCACTTGTGTACACCGAAAAGCCTATTTTGGATTTGCAGGAAAAGAATATCCGTTTGGCCTTTTGGTTATTGCACCGTTTTTTCTTCAGCAATGCTTAGATACTATACAATCAAACGAATGTAGCATATATAGGGATACTGAAAAAACCGTATTTTGCAGTACAGTATTTTTTAAAAAATTACCTATGGAAGGCATAGAAGCATTTATTGACCATATGTTTGCTACCGTTAATGCTTACGGAAAATATATGCCACATGAAGCAGGCAAAGATATAGATCCAGGGTTTGAAAAAATATTTGAAAAATATACATCAATCATTGAAAAAGAAAAAAAATTGATAGTAAAAGATTCTATAGATTTTGTACGTTTTGCTTTATGTGCAAAGTTATTAGATAACACATATTTAGCTAAATCTTTCTTGCAACTATATGATCATATTGAAAAACATATTGGATGTGATCCTACATATTATAACAAAATAGGGATTAAACCTCTTGCGGGCGTTTATTCTGATGGATGCAAATTGAGGAAAATAAAAAATCAAGAAGGACTTAATATAAAAAGTTATGAAGATATTCTAGACAGTTTAACCTCATTTACTGATATAGAGAATCAAGTTACGAAATTTAAGCAACAGCGGTATATGATACCAATAAGTAAAGATGTATCTATAGAAATACAAAAAAATGGTACAGATTATAGTATATATCCATGGCAGCTCAGAGCCCGTAAGGATATTGGCTGCTATTTGACTACTGATTGGTTTCGGGGTAAAAAATTTTCACTTACTCACTGTGCTGGCACTATAACGGGAGGTTATCAGCGATTGTGGGATCGCATCGGTTTTCCTATGTGGGTTTCATATGGGCCTTTAGGGCATTTAAATGATACATACTATCCAAAAATTGAAAAAGTAAATACTCTTTATGTATATGAAGAAAGAACTAACCTTGATGGAACAAAAGCTCGGATTACTCATACGTTGAATGCCAATAAAATAACGTCTGCAGATCAAAATGGTAAAACATATAATATACAAAAGGTTTTACCTATATTGAAAAACAGATCCACGTATCTATTTTCAATGGCGTCACAAATTATCAAAAATATAGTGCGTATATATTATGAAATTATATAGATACAAGCATATATGCATTTTATTAGTTCTATTGTGTAACCATAGTATAGCTATGCAACCTATTATTACAGAAACTAACAATCAAGAATCAGTTATTTTGAATGATTTTCATCGTACAGGTGATAATATTTATTTTATTACTGATACATCGGGTACAATTAACGGTTGGTTAACATTACTATGTACCAACTGTTTTGCAAAAAGTTGTGAGCATACTGCACATAAGTATCCTGGAATGCTTTGCCGCAATCAAATAGATGAACAGGGAAACAAAAAATTTTTTGAGGCATATGTTGCCTCACCACATATTAATACATTAGTATCTGCTTATATAGGAATAACAGCAACTGCGCATATTATTAACCCTAAACCAATTGCGGCAATTCCTAATTTTTGTTTACCAAAAAATCATTCTTGTAATGAATATGGTAAAAAAAATGAAGTTTCCTATGATGGAATAACTAAGCCTTATTTTAGCAATACAGAGGATGTTTGTGTTTTAGATGGAATACCAAGTATTAAAAATAATGATTTCTATCCCGTGTTTTCTTTAGATACGGTGCATGAATGTTCTTTATCAGATATAGGTGAATGTACACGACGTCAAGCCTATTTTAAATTTAGAGATAAAGAATATCCTTTTGGCATGCTTGTTATGTTTCCGAAGTTTTACAAAACATATATAGATACAATACAAAATCACCAATGTAATGCAACAAGAGATACTACCAAAACAGTATTTGAAGATTGTTTTGGCACATTGGAAAAAGAAAAAGTATGGGACAACATGTTTGCGATGCTATATCGCGATAGAAATTGGATTAAGAACGATAATACTATCACATCGCGAGATGAAGACTATATAGTTGGAAAATATATAAATATTGCTGAAGAAAATAATAATTTTATAATACAAAATCCTATAGATTTTGTACGCTTTTCTTTATGTGCAAAAATAGCAGATAATACAGCATTAGCAATATCTTTTTTGCAGATATATGATCATATTGCTACTGAAAGAAAGCCAACCATTATTAGAAATAAGGGTTGTAGAGAACATACTGAACATTATTATAGTTTGTATTGTTCACCATTTTCAGGAATTGATGCGGTCAACTGTTGGTTGGATGATGTTCCAGCAGATGCACGACGTATCCCTACAGTAGAGTATGATGCTTTTTTGCAAAATTTACATACATTTTCAACTATAAAACAACAAATTGCTACTATTAAACAACAAAGACGTCTAATAAATATAAGTCCAAGAATGTCTATAGAGATACAAAAGGAACATGATTCAACGTATATCATATATCCATGGGAAAAAAGAAATTGTATACAGAATTACGATTTGAGTGTTGATTGGTTTCGCGGAAAGCGATTTTTACTTACTCACTCACCTTACGCAGAGCCTGCGGGACAATAGGCAGTTTGAATAACTTTATTGAGTTCAAGCCATGCGGCTTTTAAACCACGAATGTAAATTTGGTCTTTTATAGAAAAATGATTTCTAGCAATCGGAATAGAAATCCTCT
>DASZEX010000061.1:0-4200 GCA_035940365.1 Candidatus Babeliales bacterium
GGATGAAAAATTAAAAGGAATGTATATGCAAAAATCTGTAGCAGAACAGTTGCCATCATCGAAACAAGAAGTTTTGAAAGAATTTAATGATAAACTTGAAAAAGAACAACAATTATTTAATACATTCAAAGAATTTAATCGTAAGCGGTTTGGTCAAACTGGCCAATCGGTTGTGTCTAAAACAGAAGAATTGTAAAATATTATTTTTATTAAATCATATAAAAAGTATTGAATAACAGAATTATAATATTGTATCCTTTCTAATAGGAAGGGAATGCAATATGTTTTGTTATAATAATATGTTCTATGTGCTTATTGTATGTTTATCTGTATATACGAGTTATGGGATGTTCAGTACATTAAGCCGCAAAGTACAAATTCAATCAATGCCTATAACGCGAGCATCATATATTCCTCGCACATCAATGCAACAACCAACATCATGGCTATCACGCATTAAAACATCATTGGGAACATGGAATGCCCGCCGATTTTATCAATCACTCTCAGAATTATTTGCAATCAAAACCAAAGAAGAACATGAAAAACATGTACAGGAGCTGCAAAAAGCCAGCAAACCATTATCACCTACCCAAGCACATCTGACGCACCTGACCAAATTTTTTTTAGAAAAATCTTATTATACTCCTGCAGAAGTATGGGAAAAAGAGCTATTTTTAAAAAATGTATCTGTTAGTCAAATAGATGAGATTATAAAACAAGAAAAAAAATTTTTTGATGCTGGATATAAAATTTTGTATCATAGCACGCAACCTTTATATTATGCACTTTATTATATAGATACCCAGTTTGCAATTTTGTACAAGAGATTAATAGAAGGCCAACAAATTTCTGAAAATATTCCACTTATTCTGAGACAACCAGGAATAATAGAGGAGACACAAAAAGAGTCAGGAAGTATAAGACAAAAATTCATTGAACAAGGTTCTACACATGATCACTTTGATCGGCAATATCTTTTATCTTGTAATCCTGCAGTTACTAGTAATATTACTAATCCCGGAGAATGTACTTTAGATTATTGGGATAAACGACGTAATCTTCTAGGTATAAATCTTGAAGCAGTGGTAAGTTCTTTGTCAGGTATTGCTCATAGGTCATTTATACTTGCAGCATATATAAAACCATATAAGGGTGCTATTTTTTCTCAATCAAAAAAGATTGAGAAATCATTGAAAAGCGGTATTTTATTGCAAATTGTATTCAAAGATCCTGTGTTAGCTAAAGAATGTATATATCCCGCCAAAAGCTTTGGCCACAAAATATTTATAGATATAGAAAATCAAAAAACCTGTGATATTACAGATATTATGGAATCATATAGCCGACCATCTTCACCAATAAAACCAGAAGATATTGAGAAGTTGCAATATCGTATTGTATTAACTTCAGATAAGTTGCTTGATGTATTTAATAAAAATATTTATGAGAATTTTGAAATTCATGCCTATGCTAATCCACAATCGGCATTAGAAGAATTCCACAAAGAGATTAACAATATTATGCAAAAAATAGAGAAAGATTTTTATGACAAAGAAGTTACTGCACGTATAGAACATGCATGGGATGAAAAATTAAAAGGAATGTATATGCAAAAAACTGCGGCAGAACAGTTACCATCATCGCAACAAGAAGTTTTGAAAGAATTTAGCGATAAAATTGAAAAAGAAAAAGAATTATTCAAAAAGTTTCAAGAATTTAATCGCAAGCGGTTTGGTCAAACTATTGAGCAAACTACCAGTAAACCAGAAGAATTATAAATCTGATGTCAGCAATGTAGAGGCTACTTTATTAATGTTTCCGGCGCCCAATAACAAAATTACATCATGTAATTGTGTATAATAATTGATCTGGTTTTTGATTTGTTGATGATGAACATCATACGGTATATACGTTATATTAAATTGCGGGTTACATGCTTTAATTGCATTGACCAAATTATAGCCAGAAACGCCATCAATAGGTTGTTCGCCGGCGCCATAAATATCAGTAATAATAAGATTAGTTATGGTACTATGTACAAAAATATCTATAAATTGATTCCATAATACCTTAGTACGTATAAAACGGTGCGGCTGAAATACCACGGTTATGCCTTTTTGTGTATATAATTGTGCAGTAGATAATGTGCAGGCAATTTCAGTAGGGTGATGACCATAATCATCAAAAACTTTTGCACCATTATATATGCCATGATAGCAAAAACGACGTTCCACACCAGAAAATGTTGCTAGTGCTTCTTGTATTACAGCAAATGGTAAACCAATATGTAATGCGGTGGCAGTAGCGCCCAGTGCATTGAGTACATTGTGTTTGCCAGGAACGCCAATAGTAATGGTACCCAATACTATCTGATTGCTATATACAGCTACCTTGCTATAATCAGCAGCAAGCTCTATGATGAGTCCGCGTATCTGTGCATCTGTATCTAATCCATACAATATACTATTTTTTTGAATAGAAGGAAGTAGTGCACGTATATGTGAATCATCAATGCACAAAACCGCTGCCCCAGATGCAGGAATATTAGATAAAAATTGAAGATAAGTACTTTTTATTTCATCTAAACTGCTATAAGTCTCTGGGTGCTCAAAATCAATATTAGTAATGAGTGCAATCGTGGGATATACGTTCAATAATGATTTATCGCTTTCATCAGCTTCTGCAACCAAGTAAGTGCCGTTGCCATATCGTGCATTGTGGTCAATATTTTTCAGATGGCCGCCAATAATAATAGTAGGGTCGGTTTGTGCATATAATAACATATGGGCAATCATACTGCTGGTTGTTGTTTTTCCATGGGCGCCAGTCACCGCAATACTATATTTGGACCGCATGACCTGTGCAAGCATTTCTGACCGATGCATACACATAACACCGCGCTGCTTGGCAGCAATAAGTTCAGGATTATTTTGTTTTATGGCAGATGAATAAACTACGGTATCAATGGAAAGATCTGAGCAGCCAGGGCTATTATTGCCGTGATATATAGTACATCCCAATGAAATAAGTGCATGAATATTTTTCTGATGAATATCGGCATCACAACCTGAAACCACATATCCTTGTTTGGCAAGAATAGTAGCAATACCGCTCATGCCAATACCACCAATGCCCACAAAATGAATATGCTTTTGTTTTTTCATACGTATTAATACAAATTAGTATATATGCTTGTACTATACACTATGTATGTAATATAAGCAAAATGGCACAAGTATTTCATTATTTTTGACAAATAATTATTGAATTACTATTATTATAGGTAATCTTTATACAAAAAATAAAAAATGGATTTTTTCATGTATCATATCATGTTACATCGATATCTTATTATTCTATTTGTATGTATAACCTTGCAATCTGCAGGTGAACATCCTTATTCGCGATGGAATTTGTCATCTTTTATAGCATATGTTACACAACCACGAGGTGACCAAAATTCGCGCAGACATTATATGTATACAGGGGGAACAATAGTAGGTCTTGGCGCACTATCCTGGATTGCATGGAAATTACGGCCAAAGAAAAATCCTGAAGTCAAGAAAGTAATTGAACTAAAAGAAAATGAATTAGAAGTCAATTTAATTATTAATCATCTTTCAATTGTATCTGGGATACATAATAATAACACTTGTACCGATTGTACCGATATATATAAAAAGACAGAAGATCTTGCTAGAGTAAAAAAAGGATTTGAAGAATTAATTAAGGGAAAAGATATTCCGCAACAAGCAATGATAGACGAAGTAAAAGGTTTTTTTGAAAATCAAGAAATTAGGCAAGCTATTTTTAAGACGCGATCCGAAAGTCAAACGCAAGGTCACGAAGTTACAACAAGAGTGAAGCAAGAATCTATTATACGAACATTATCTATTCCAATACATAGAACATATGATGTAGAAATAGGGGCGCATCAGGGAAAAATAATACATATGAGACGAACCAATTTAAAATATAGTACTGGCCAAGATGCCCATTTTTCTCAGCCTCTTTATCAATCTGATGCATTTATTACGTTACTTAATAATGTGTGTGAGAGCCTATCCAGAAACTGACAAAGTAAAAAAAATGTGAGAGACTCTCTCCGAAGAAATAAAAATAAAAATCAACGGAGAGAGCAAATGCATTCAATATACGATTGTATACCAAACAGTTTTTTAATGCCAGCAAATCAAC
>DASZEX010000062.1:0-49402 GCA_035940365.1 Candidatus Babeliales bacterium
AATTATTTTTTGTACAAACTCAATATTTGAACTGCAATATTGTCTATTATCGCTTGTAAGTGACTTTAAAAAAAGAGACAAATTGTTAATAGCATCTCCTTTCTTGGATACAAACCCATGTTGTTTTTCACTTTTTTTAATATCTATTAAAAAATCTTCAATAATCCATTGACTCTTCAAACTTCCAAGCTGAAAAGATGGTACGTTATAATCTCTTTTATTAACAGGACTCATTTCCTTATGTGTTAATGCTAATGCTAGCCAATTAGCTGCCGCTATAGTTTTTGCCAAAGAATCATCTTTTTCCGTATCAATTAATTTTTCCCAATCCCCATGATACTCGCTTTTAATGCCAGTTTTTTCTTTTATTGTATCATGCAATTGCCAAAATTCTTCATGTAGACATTTTGTAATCATTATATCTTGCGCTGTTTTTTCAGCAATTTCCTTGTCTAAATCTTGAATTTGTTTATCAATATTTTTTGATAATTCTGGTTTATTATATAAAAATGATTTATAAGTAATTAAGTTATTTTTATAGGTTTCGCGTTCTTGTATGTATACTTGGTTACTATCATGACTCCATGAATCAGGATTTTTTCTCCGTTGCTCTCGCCATGCATCTAGATTGTGTTTACTGATTTGCAATGCTATTTCAATAGTACTTTTTTTTAACCTATTTTGCCATATAGTATATTCTTTTTTAAGTTTTGCAATACGATTTGTAATAGTCTTTTGTATTGGTTTTGGTAATTCAAACGAATGTATCTTTTTATAACTATCTACCTTTTGCCCAAGCTTATCTAATATGTTCTGCACATATTGATTATTTTGCATAATAGATAATTGCTTTTTTTGTATATAATAATTTTTTATATCCATATCTTGGTCAGTGATCAATGGATCTTGATAGAAAGTAAATACAATCTTACCATTTTTATCTGCTTTGTGTGATGGGGGCGTAGCATGTAATCTACGTAATATTTGGGCTATACTCTTTAAATGTGTATAGTCTATTTCTTGTGCACCGTTGGCTTTTTGTGCTTCATACTGCATTTTATATAACCACTGTAATTCTAATATTTTGATTTCATCAGGTACATTTCGACTCATAATGGTATTACAATAGTCATTAACCTTTTGAATAGTATTGATTGATCTTTTGGTAGGAGCATTTTTTTGCATTTGTTCTTGCTTTAATTTTTTAATTGCAGTTATTTGCTCAGTTAATGCATTTTCATTATCAGGCGCAATAGTTTGTGTACGATCCATGGAGGTTAGAGTATTTGTCAACGTAGATGAGTTTGATTTTGTATTATCAGGTGGTATTAGGTTTTGGGCTGCAGACATGCTCAGTAGACATGTACTGGCTTCCAAATTTTCTGTTGATTCAAAATTGCTAATTTTTTGAACCAATTTTTTATATTTTGGTAGCATATCCAAGAAGGTCTTTATCTCTTTAGGTCTTGAATCATTGTTCGGTATTTTTGCATAAAGTGCATTAAGTAAATTTCTTCTTGTTTTACTTGTTTCAGGTAACTCTTCCAAAATATCAGCAATTTTTTGACGCATTCTGTCATACGATTGTTGGATTTGTTCAATTATAGATAATTTTTGGGGGGTATATTTTGATGGTTTTTGGTTTATTTCACAAAAAGTATCAATAATAGTATCTATATCATCGTCCGTAGGTACCAGATCAAAAGACTCTATGAGTCCATTAATTTCTTGATCTAATTGCATTTGTTGTTTTGGAGACAACTTTTCTTCTTCTGGAATTATGAATGCTTCTTGCAACCAACTATTAACTGATTTTTGATTTAAAAATTGATTTGATTCAGCATTCAAAGAATTATCTTCATCATCGCTATCTTCTGAGTCAGATAAAAAATAGCCATTATCTATTTCATATTCATAACTAATAGCATTGAATATTGTTTGCAAGGAAGAACCAAATACACAGAAGGGTACCATATGTATATAGTTATGTAATTGCAACATTGTTTCATGGTCATTAATGTTATTTTTTGCATTAAGTAATATTTCATCAAATTCGTTTAAATTTTTACTTACATAATCATTTAACTGATTATTATGACAATCTTGAATGTCACTAATATAGGTATGTAATTTATCTATTAAAGGCAATGCAGTATTTTCAAAAAATTCTGGTTCTGTATATTGGGAATATGCAGAAGGGTTTAAATATGTATTACTAATAATTTTTTGTAACTCTTTTACCCATAACTTTGCTTGATTATAGTTTTTCTCTGTATATGGCATCAAATCCAGATTTTCCATATTTTCTTTTAAAAATTTCCATCCCTGAAGTTGATTCTCTAATATATCTATTCGATCGGCAATAGAATTACATAATGAATCAGTTAATAGTGTAGTAAATTGCGCGTATAAGGCATTTCGCTCTTTATGTAAATTTATTATGTCATTTATTAATTGTTTTTTTTCTTCTAGAGAAATTTTATTTTTGTTTGCATGATAATACTTAATAGATTTATTGTCACCAGATATAAGTGAATCAAGCGAGTATTCAAAGAATAATTTTTGAGTTTTTGGATCTTGACATAATTTAGGGGTTTCAGCCTTAAGTTGATTTAATTCTTTTTTTATAGATAGCAAATCATTCGTATCTGAAGTTTTTGTATATAAATACTGTAATACTAGAATTCTTAAATAATCCGGCCATTTGCTTTGTGTCATATAAGATATATGACCTTCAATCGAATTATTAGTTAAATTTTTAATAGCATGGATAGTCTTGTTGTGATTGCTTTTTGAATCCATATTAATTATGACTGATTGACTTAAATCACTCGCAAATAGAGGTGTCATATGCATAAGATACCAAGAAATAGTTATATACAAAACAAATGGTAACCTAATTATTGTTTTCATAATAGTACTTAAAATGCAAAAATGTTAATAGAAATTCTAATTTTATTTTATGTGTAAGTGTACCAATATTTTAATAAAAAAGATATGCTTATATCGTCACTCATTATTATAGTATGATTATATTTAGATTTTTTTCGGCCATACAAACCGCAAAAAGTTATATACTTTATAGGCAATTTTATATAACATCCCTGTTACTATAGCATAACTACTATTTTGTTGTTGCACGGTAGGCTGCACCTGTTGTGTGTCTGTATTATTTGTAATACGTAATGCAGCAGGCATTACAATTTCATTTAATATTTCGTCTATATCTAATGTAATATTATTGCTCAAATTATTATTTATAGTATTATTTTTCTGTTCAGGCTGTTTTGGTAAAGGTTTATGATTATATTGTGCAATCTTATTTGCCTTACTATCCTGAAGATTTTCATATTCTTTACGTATGTCCCGCAGTGCATAATACTTTTGAACCCATTCTATTGATACCTTATTAGGTTGATCAGGCAATTGCGACAACACCGGTTCTAATGCTGTTATTACATCAGAAAAAGTGCTTTTCTGATTATCAATCAATGCTGACGTAAACGCCTCTCTTTTAATTATTTTCATGGTTTTTTCAAGGGCTTTTATTTGCTCATCTAATCCTATGCGTTTTCCAATTATTGCATCTATAGACAAGGACATAGTCAAACTTTCCATAAATTTTGCAAGCGTGGAATTTTCTGCATGCACATCATTAACTATTGCATTAGTCAGCAAAGGCACTTTTTCTTGCAATACATTGCTATTAGATGCTTGTTTTTGCAATGCATGCAAGCTCACCATGAAAGTATCAATTTGCTTATTAAGGGTAACATATGATGATTCAATAGGACTAAATGATCCAGAAACATTGGATTTCAATTCTTTTATTCTATACTTCAGATAAGTAAATGTATCTTCTGATATATGGGTATTTTTCTGAATATTTTTTATTTCTTTTTCTATATGTTCAGCAAGTAAACGACAGCTCTGACGGTTTTGTACATGAAAGCCTGGATTAAGACCAGCAAGAGCATATACACTGCTAATATTAAAAAAAATTTCTTCAAATCTGATGGCGCTTGCTTTCTGTAATGCTTGTTCTATAATTAAAGGATTTATACTTGCAATACGTATTTGAGAGCTTTTTGGTAATTTTTTATAGTGATTAAGGTCAGCAAGACCGATAAATGCCCTTTGCAAAATTATAATTTCCAGGTTCATGTTATGTTCTTGATAGGTACTAATAGAATGTATCCATAATTCTGAGCTTTTTATATGCGAACTTTCTTCCCCTTTTAAAATATATTGGGGTTCATATATACTTTGAGATGGTATATACATTTTATTATTTTCACTTTTAGTACGAGCTCTACGTTTTTCTGCTTGTGTGGTTTGGACTAATTTCTCTTCTAAATTTATGGGTGAATATTTTAAATATGTATCGCCAGGAAATATGAGCCCTGATTTTGATACAAAATTTTCATGCCACATCATAATACTTTCAGGACCAATAATAGGCCGCAGTAATGTATTTTGTTTGTCTGGTTGTTTGTTTTCATCATGCGTTTTTTTTGTATTAGTGGTAGACAAATCAAACTTTAGATCCCATGATTCATTAGTAGATGCAACAGTACGCATGTCCTTATTAGCTGCATTTTCTACTTCTTTATTGTATAAGTATTTTTGGTTTGCATCACCGCCCCGTCTGCGTCGCTTCAAAAAATTTTTCAGTACTCGCAGTTCTTGGTCTGCAGGCATTGCAGAGACACTTGATGAAGTATCTGCATTCATTGCAAGCAATGATGAAGCAGTTAAAGTAGTCAATAGGGAACATATAACTAAATTTTTCATTTTTGTATTTTTTTTGTTTTGGTTTATATATGGCTATCATGGATTTTGTTGCTTTTATTTTTTCTCGACGTCGTCTTGATTTCTGGTTTTGTTCTACATGCATAGTTTTACTAATCATATTTTCCATAGTATATAGTGTTATAGAGAAAATAATACTATAAAAAATACAAAATTTAAATTCATTATGCACCATAACGCCTTTATTGTTTACTCATAATGTTTTATTTGAAAAGCATACGAATAGGTTCATCCGGATTCAACATAATGGTATCGGAGGTTGTTTTTGTATGGTGTGCAAAGCCCAATTGTATAATAAGATCCAAAAATGCCATAGGTGATATGCCAATTTCTGCTGCTTGATGAAAGATGCATGTGGCAGGCGTCAGTCCCGGCAATGTGTTAATTTCTAAAATTACCACACGCTCTTTTCCCGTTGGACTTTGTTGTGCTGTTTGATAAAAACAATCAATGCGCGCATAGCCAATACATCCGGCTGCACGATATGCATCTTCCACCGTACGCTGTGCAAGATTAATAGCATCTAGTGACAATAATGCCGGTGTAATATTTTGACCAGCTCCTGGCAAAAATTTTTCTTCAATAGAAAGTATGCCAGCAGCAGCTACTGCTTGACTTGGTGGCAATGCATGTGACGTTGTATTACCTATTACACCAATAGTCAATTCAGTGCCTATAATACATTCTTCAATTAATACATACTGTTTTGCATGTGAAAATACTATATCAATAGCATCAGCTAATTCTTGCTTATTGGAAACCTTTTGTACCATAACACTGCAACCATCATCGTGTGGTTTTACTATGGCAGGAAAACCGATAGCTTGTTGTATTGTATCGCATAATGCTTCTTTTGTATGCAGCCATACATTTTTGGCAATTAGCTGTTGTTTTGGCAATGCAATACCATATGCACGCAATACTTCACCGGCTTTGTATTTATCCATACATAAAGCACTGGCAAGTACACTAGATCCATTATATGGAATTTGTAACATTTCAAGCGCACCTTGTATGGTACCGTTTTCTCCTTTGCCGCCATGTAATGCAATAAAGACAAAATCAACGAGATTAGATATATTATGCCAATAAACATGCATAGATGGATTAAGCGAAGATTCGATTTCAGTTGTAGAATTGCGCACGAGCAAAGTTTGATTAATATGGTATAACTGCATAGTGCTAGTAACAAAAAGCGGAATCACTTGATAGGTATGCGGGGATAATTTATATACCACATTTCTGCCTGATTCAAGCGAAATTTCTTTTTCATTTGAATCTCCACCAAATAATACGGCTATACGAATTTTTTTGCTTGCGGATTTTTGGTTTGCATTATCAGAACTATATTGGTCATTTTGCATAATACCTCTGCCGCGTAATTCCGTTTCAATTAAATGATTAATAAGATCTGCATGACCCATATTATGTTCAGCTGCTTCTCTAAATAAAAAGCTTGCAGGTCCCATGCCAGGGAGCGTATTAGGGTCAACAATAACTACGGTGCCATCTGGTTTGACAAATCCATCAATACGGGAAATAGTTTTAATATCTAGGATTTCATTTACCCGCACACAAGTATCTTGAATTGTATGTAGTATTTCAATTGAACATCGTGCTGGCGTATATTTATGCGCGCGTCCAGGCATATATTTTTGTGTGTAATCAAAAAAATGGCTACCTTCTTCAGTTACAATTTCAGTAGGACTGAGTGGCACCCATTGTGTATTATCAGCGGTACCAATACTAATGCATGAAAATTCCATGCCAATAATTTTTTCTTCTATTAACACTCTTTGTGGTCTATTTGGTGAAATATAACAGGCATAGCGAACTGCTTCACCTAATTGCTCATAGCTGGTAACTACTTGCACACCAAGACTTGAACCTTCATGATGTGGTTTGACAATAAAAGGTAATGATATTTGTAGTGTTTCAAGCTCTTGTATTATATTTTTTTGTATAGTATCAAACACTGCAACCTGCATTGGATTAAGTGTAATACCTTGTGGCACGGCAATACCATGCGCTGTTAATATAACCTTTTGCAATGATTTATCCATACACAATGCACTGGTATATACTCCTGAGCCCAAATAAGGAATATGCAAAAGATCGAGCATACCTTGTAGCGTACCATCTTCGCCATAGCGTCCATGCAAAGCAATATATACAAAATCAATATAGGTAGAAAGATTATCCCATATAATATGCTGTGCTTCAGCATCAAGCCTATCTAAAAAATCAGCAATTTTGCCGCGGTGCAAGAATCTATAAGGCAGAATAAATAATGCACCATCATACCGCTGAAAAATGGGTACAACCTGATACCGTGATGTATCTAAGTGATCACATATAGTGCGACCAGAATTAAATGACACTTCTTGTTCAATAGACATGCCACCCATCAATACACCAACACGTAATGTAGCCATAATAACCTTTCATGTATAATTGACAGGACGTCTTCTTGTTATTACTATTAAACATTATAGATCATAACTATTATTTAATACTCAGAGATTTTCATTATGCAATTATATACAATCAGACATATAACCTTACCGCTTTTTCTGATAGCTTATATATCTTCTACATATACTATGCATTATCAAACGCCACCAGTCTATCATACTGACATTGCTAATACAAAGCTGATGTGTTATGCAGTTGGTGCACTGAGTCTGACTGCAATCGGCTTATCATGTTATACATTATATACATTGGCGCATTATAAAAAAATTAATGAAATTGTCATCAAGAGGCAAAATAGTATGAAAAACTTGGAACAATCAGTTAATTGTTATAAAACACTGATTGAGCCATGGTTGCTCCAAAGTGTTGCACCTGCAATCCAAAATCTACAAAAAGATATGAATAGCTTAGATAAAAAGCTTGAAAAACAAAATAAGACAATACAAGATATGAATGATGAAACATTGTTTCCTCTTGTAAATATAGCTTATTCTCATTATAATGACATAAAAACGCTCCGATATCGAGTGAACGCATTATCTACTATAGTAAAAACTTTCTGTATGCCAGGTGCGGTAGTATCTACCGGAAGATCATATATGCCTGCAGGGCCATATCCTGAACTTGCTAATCATCCACATACTCATCATGTGGAGGAAAGATATAATGTACATGATTTTGATGAATAATTAAGAATAAGTCTAGCTTCTTTCTGAAAATCAATTACACTAACGTGCGATATCATTGTAGATTAAATCTATTTCTATTGAAAATAGTATGTATATTCAACATTCGTTTATTTTTCTTGCGTTAATAACTAACCAATTATGTAGTATGTACATGATTCAACCAGTATATACGCCACAGCCTGCAGCTACTTTTAATTCAAAATTGCTTGTATGGTCTGCAATCGGCGTGGCTGGCATATCTTTAATTACTTCAACATATCTATGGTATAGACAAAAATCCCTTGAACGTATTATTGAACAAAACAATACAAACTTTTTGAACTATAAACAGCAATGGCAACATACACTCATGCAAGTGAATACGCAGGAAGCACAATTAGTTGAACAACATAGTAATACTTTAGATATGCTTGCAAAGGCATTGGAAAAGATTCCATCTACAAGTACTATAATGGAAATACAACAAAGATTAGATAAGCATGAAGATACCTTGCGAAAATATCGCAAAATTACTCATTCACTTATAGATGAATTTTTTGATTATAGAAATGAAAGTAGAATACAAATAGCAGATTTGTATAATGTAATACAAAGTAATTCACAACCACAAACAAGTGATGACCCAAGTTATGAAACAAAAACTGTATCAGATGGTGAACATTCTGGGACCCAATCAGAAGATGAAGAAACCCCACAAAAAGTACATTATACTCTAAAATCACTAAAAAAAGCATATCTTGATAATTAAGCTACCCTTTGGAAAAAGTGTAAACATATGATCAATTTGTATACAGTTTTTCGACTGATTTAATTATATAAACAATATGGTATAGATCTACGGCACTTCAAATAATTGGGTAGTTCATAAATATTGCCAGGTTTATTGTACAGAAGAATGGCGCAGTATACCCATGCTGCCAAGAACAGCACTGGTCACCAATGTTGCAGAAATTGCGGTGCGCGAAAGTTTTTTTCTGAATGTTTTAAATGTATCGGCCCAAGTAATCTTATTATATGTTTCTGCATCATGTTGTATATTGCTAATGCGTGTTTTGTATGCGGCTTGCAGGGTTGCCATAACACCAGCACCAATAAATGCAGCACCGAGAATTGGGATACCTAGCTTAGTTGAAATTACATTAACGGGCAGACCAATTACTGTTGCAGGTATGGTAGTGAGACTTCCGAGTGCCAGTAAGCCGAGCCCAAGAGTAATTATTGGTAGAAAAGTTATTTTCATACTATAGTCAAAAGCCTTGTCTTCAATTGCATGAGTAAGTACCCAACTAAATCTTTTTTCATCAAACATATTCTTATATTTTTTGTACAAGTAGGCATATAGAGCAATCGGTGCAATACATAAAGTACCTGCTGCTACTATAGAACCTGTTTTTAGACCAGTTGCAATGCCTCCTGCTATACCAAAAGGTATAGCAAGTCCCGCTAGTGCTAACTTAGTGCTACAAGCATCTTCAAGCTTATAATCTATTAATTGTTGAGGTTCTTGAGTTTCTACCGTGTTATTCTCAACATTACTATCTTGCGCATAGCATGGAGGAATTGCGCCAGAAAAAGCAACTAGTATAGATAAAATTTTCATAATTTTCATATGTTAACCTCTTTGTATTTTAAACTTTCAATTATTTTTGCTTCACGTGCTTGTTCAAATGGTGTTTTTTCGTCTTCGTCCCGGGCATGTAGATTTGCACCTTTATTAAAAAGAATTTTAACCATGTCAATTTTATTTTGTATGATTAAGTGAGTGGCATCAAATCCTTCGCGTATATTTGAACTATAATCTGCAATAATATGAAGTGGTGTTTTTCCTTTATAACAACGATCGTGATAACTATCAAATGTAACAATATAATTTACATCTGCACCCAAATCAATGAGCAAATTAAATGTTTTTAAATTAATAGGTCTTAAAGCTTTCGCAGCTGTTACAAGTAATTCAGAAAAAATATTTTTATTAATATCAAAACTATTGTGATATTCTAATATTTTTTTTATAAAGCAAGTTTCAGTATTATTGTTAACAAGAATATGAAGTGCTTCTTCATAACCTTCAAAAGCGCCATATTGAATTAATTTTTCGAGTATTTGTGGTGAGGTCTTGGCTGCCGCCATTAATGGCCAATAATCGTGATAACCATTTCCATAAGTATTAAGATCAGCGCCGTTATGTATAAGAAATTCAATTATCTCAATATTTTTACTATAAATTGCACCATAGATAGGTGTTAAATATACATATTGATCGTACCAGTCTGCCCACATTTCCGTGGAGTGATTATACTCATTTATATTGACGCCATGTTCAACAAGTTCTTTAACCATTTTAAAATCACCACTTTGTGCAGCTATGTAAAGAGGATTATACGTTAATAATTGAACTTGAAAAAATGAGCCGGTCAGTATGCTGAATAATAAAAAAATTTTTTTGATACTCATGTTAAACCTCATTTGGAGATATTTAATTTTATAATCCGAGCGTTTTTCGTAGGTAATATCCTCGTGCTGCTATTGGTGTCTGTATATTATTCAATATATCACCTACAGCAGCTGCTCTCTTGTAAAATGGCTCTTCAATCCAAGCTTCTTTTGATCGTTCAGGATACAATTGAGTATATGTTTCAAATATCTGATCGACTAATTGGGCACATATTGTATCTGTAGCCTTGTCTTTGTCCGATGACATTGGCACGCAATCTTGCCTAAATCGCTCATGGAGATATTCATACTTCATAACTTTGTTAATGAAATCTTCACGGGATAAACCTGTTATTACATCTTTAAACTCAGTTTTGTCCTCATAGGCCATACATGTACCAATCATCAACATGCTAAGAGCTAAAAGCACTCGTACATTCATGGGAACCTCCTCATTAAAACTATTAATTTAATTATAACACAATAATGCAGAATGTCAAATAATTATTGCTTAAATCGATTAGATCGGTACTTTGATTATATAAAAATATGGTATAAATCTATGGTGCTTCAAATAGATTCAATAATTCATAGACATTGCCAAATCGTTGTATTTTGGTAGCAGTACCATCGATTGTTTGGTTTTTGGCTACCATAATGCGGGCAATGCCAAATTTTTCTGCTTCACGTATAAAAGTATTTATATGATTGATTGGCTTGATATGGCCGGTCAAGCTAATTTCGCCCAGAGCAATAGATCGCTCAGGCAATGGCTGCTGAAAATAGCTAGACAATAATGCAAGAGCAATACCAAGATCCGTACTGCTTTCTTTTATTTTAAATCCGCCACTTACCTTGAAGAATATGTCATGCGTGCTTAATTTTATATGTATATATTTTTCCAAAATAGCTGCAATAAGTACCACTTGTTTGTGATCGAGGCCAGAAACTACGCGTTGGGGAATACCAATTTTAGCCTGAATAGTAAGTGCCTGCAATTCAAGTAATAAAGGCCGAGAGCCTTCAATAACACTTATGAGTGCAGAACCAGGTGCATGGGAAGCCTCTTTGAGCAAATGTTCATTAATATTAGGAACTTCGATCATGCCCTTATCTTTCATTTGGAAAAAGCCAATTTCATTAGTTGTGCCAAAACGATTTTTGACCGCGCGCAAAATGCGAGAATCCCATTGATCCTCACCCATTAAATAAAATACGGCATCAACCATATGCTCCAGTGTTTTTGGCCCTGCAATAATACCTTCTTTGGTTATATGGCCGGTGACAATAACAGTAATATCATGCTCTTTTGCCAAGCGCATTAGTTGAAAGGTCACTTCTTTTAATTGTGCAATACTACCGGGTATTGTTTGTGTATCACTAATATAACAATTTTGTATTGAATCAATAATAATAATATCAGGCTTTTGTTCATGCGTTGCTTGTATAATGCTTCCTAAATCTGCTTGATCAGAAAATAACGCAGTCTTATTGGCACAATCAAGCCGCTGTGCACGTTGTTTTACTTGATGTAATGATTCCTCAGTTGAGAAATAACATACGGTATATCGCGTGGCAAGATAATGGGCTATTTGCAAAAGTAATGTAGATTTACCAATTCCTGGATCGCCAGTAAGTACTATCAATGAGCTGGGCATAATACCACCACCCATGACGCGATCCCATTCACCTATTCCAGTAATTAACCGTTGTTTGTGTTCGGTTGAAATAGCATCAAGTGATATTAGCGCTGCTGCATGGGCATAAACAGTACGTGTTGCAGGAGCAGAAATAACACGTTCAGAAAAGCTGTTCCATTCTTTGCATTCAGGACAACAGCCAAGCCATTTAATAGAAATATGCGCACATTGTGCACACTGAAATTCTGTTTTTTGTTTTGCCATATTAAGGTGTGCGTATCATTGTAAATTTCATAGAGTTTTTCACATTCTGATAAGCTTGTTCTACTACAATAGTTGTCCATAAACCTTGATTATTATCTATAGTAAAAGGAGAATCTATATATATCTGAGTGGCGGGATCACCATATGGAGAACGGCGACTAAGTTTTTTTGATCGAACCAATAAAGTATTATTATCAAGTATATGCATTATAGACTGATTTTTCTTATTATATCTCATGACATTACGTTGAAAATAATTTATACCAAAAGGAGCAATAGTTATAGGTTCTGGCGAAAAATAATAATCTGTATAGAATATTCCTTCTTTATATGTGCTACCACTACCCTGTATTATTGCTATTAGGGGAATAGATAATTTGTTTTTTATAATAACGGTTTCAATACTATATGGCTTTTGATTAGCAGAATAAAAAGAATTTCTTGGCGAAATAGCAGGAGTATTTGGTGGTGTTTGTGTAATAATAGAATCTACTGGTATGTGTAATTGTTCCAATTCCATCAAAACTGTATCATAATCTTGTTCACGTTCATCATATCCGCCAACACGAGTATTATTGCGATGATATGTAGTTATATCCATGCCATTAGTTTCCATACCTCGTACACAGATTGGAAATAATACCAATAGAATCGCAAAAAAATTGAAAATCATACTAATCCTTTTTTGAGGGTTTTTTATTATATTAATACACTATTGTATCCGATGTGATATACTGATACTATGTTTTTATTATATAGGTTTTTATGGAACTAAAACAGCACAATATTAGTATGCAATCAATTACCCTTAATAAACATATTGCCCAAGCGGGAGTCTGTTCAAGACGCAAGGCAGCTTTGCTGGTACAAGAAGGTTGGGTAAGAGTTAATGGTATTATTATAAAAGATCCGGGTTTTCGCGTTACTAGTAATGATATAGTAGCCTATCAAAAACGAGCATTAGTAGCAGAAAAGCCGATATATATAGTATTAAATAAACCACGTAGAATTATAACTACCTGCGCAGATGAACAAGGCCGTGCGACTGTACTAGATTTGTTACCCGAATCTCTGCAATCATCTGGTTTGTTCCCTATTGGCCGTCTTGATAAAGAAACAACGGGTCTTTTGTTACTCACCAATGATGGTGCACTGGCGCAACATATGGCTCATCCGCGCTATAAGGTTCAAAAGATATATCAAGTTACTCTTGATAGGCCGGTACCAGAAGAAGTTATGCAGTATATTCGCCGCGGCATACGGCTAGAAGATGGTATGATTCGGGTGGATACTATAGAATATGCATATCAGGATGATGCTTCATATGTACGTATTGGCCTTCATAGCGGCAAAAATCAAATTATCAAACGCATATTCAAAAAATTCAATTTTTGGGTAAAAAAATTAGAACGTATTTCATATGCTGGGTTGAGTACCAAAGGGCTTGCCTCTGGTGAGTGGCGCCATTTGACTAAATATGAAGTATCAGCACTAAAAAAAATAAGAAATACAATGTAGTATTTTGTCATTTAAGCTTTCAGAATAAATACTATAAATCAGGTTATTATATATAGGGAAAATACAATATGTTTTTTAATAAAAGTAGTGTAATACTAGGAATAGTTATTGTATCTACTATTGTTGTTGTATGGTGTTGCAATACTTCTATAATAAAAGAAGATATAACAAACATGAAAAAAGATATTCATATTGCTATTATTTTGGGTAGTACACGCGATGGACGTATATCGGAAAAAATTGGTGTTGCTCTTAAATATATATTAGACAAAAGATCTGATATAAAACCTGAAATTATTGATTTGAAAGATTATAATCTTCCTTTTTTGTATGATCAAACGCCTCCCGCTTCTCAAACGGTAATTACTGATCCGATAATACAAAAATGGTCAGAAAAAATCAGAAATACAGATGGTTTTATTATAATAGTACCTGAATATAATGCTGGTTATCCTGGTGTATTAAAGAATGCATTAGATCTACTCTATAAAGAATGGAATAATAAACCGGTAGGTCTGGTAGGCCATTCTGGTGGGCCGTCTGGTGGTATTTCGGCAATTACCCAAATGCAAACAGTGCTGCATGCTTTTAAAATGATTCCAGCATCTTCAAGTATTACTATCCCGACTTCATGGAAAGCCTTTGATGAAAAAGGTGGTTTAATTGATCAAACTATTGAACCAAAATTAATGGCTATTATAAATGAACTTCTGAAGCATATTTATAATAAAATATCATAATTAATATTTCAAGATTGTTTGCATTAATTATATATCAAAAATAAGTTGACAATCTGAATAATTGTGGTATGCTATATAGTATAGATGAAATAGGAGGTTTTCTATGAATAAACTAATATATAGCATAAGTATATGCGGCCTTTTGGCTATACCATCGCAGTCTATGTTTGGTATGGCAACTGCATTGAATATATTGTCTAAAACAACAACAGGGTTAAAATGGCTTATTGCAGGTTATGAGTCATGGGAAAAAGGTTATACAGCAATAAAGACCATTATACAGGGTCCCAATATGTCTAATGTTAATGTAGAAACGATATCCCCAGAGGAAGAAATATTTTTGAGAGATGGTAACAAAAATATTAAGGTATATGGCTATGATAGACATGACGTTGATACTATTGGTGGGTTTTCTTGCTATAATGCAATATTTATTAATCACTGGTTACCCAGAATTAAAAAAACCTTGCCAGAGGCTTTACAAAATCCAAATGATCCGGATTTATGTATGTGGGCTGGACTACGTGATCATGAATTAGGTCATATAAATAATGGAGATTTTATAATAACACCTATAGTTTATGTCAATATGCCAATAACTACTGGATTAACACAGCATTATATTGCCAATAAAATTTTTCCAAAAAACAATCTAAAACAATCTACTGTAGCAAGACAAATTATTAGATCATGCTCAAAACTTCCCGTAGGTATTGGATTAGCATTAATAAATCAAGGGATAAACATAGCATATCGACGATGGATAGAATATCGGGCAGATGATAGAGTAAAACAAGAAAACATTGACGGTATGATTCGTTTTTTATCAGAAACAGATAAAGCACTTACAGAGTATGCACCTACTTATTTAGCAGAAACAGGTAAACCTCTATGGATGATAACTTTCGGACATCCATCATTTGCAAATCGTATTGCCAGACTGGAAAAAAGAAAAAAAGCATATGAAGATATGCATAAAACATCACATACTGAGTTATAAATGGAGATGCATATGAAAAATATTGTACGTATTATTCGCATATGTAGTCTTTTGGCTATACCATCACAACTGATTTGGTATAGATTGCCCGTTTTGCAGGGAATACAAAAGACAAGCACAGTACCTATACACACAATATCTGCTAAAAAAGCTATTCGTATATTATCGCCTGCGCAAATCGATATTAAAAATTTATATAATAGATTTGAAGGGCGTGTGGTTATTAATAATACATCAGTACATGTTGACTATAAGCATTTGTTTTCTATAGGAAAAATTCAAAAAGTATTGTGTACGGGAAAATGCTCACATCCATCGCTCTATGGTTCGCATCATGATTATATGAAACAAAGAGAGCAAGCAGGTATAGTGCGATATAAACATATAGTAGAAGGTCCGTGCGGTGCATTTAAAGCTCAGGTTATGGTGCATGGTATACTATATCCAAGCAAAACATTTTTTCCACCAAGATGGACAGAAGAAAAAGTGGTGAGTACTATATTAGATCTTTTTGCGCGTACATATAAACCTGAACGGTATGCAATAGGCAAAACAGGTTGCTGCACGGTACAAGGAAAAACAGCAGATGGACTTGTGATTAGAATGATTTTTGATCCAAAAAAGTCACTTATTACTACAGCGTTTCCTATTATAGAATAATAGATAAAAATAATGTATTATAATAGTGATATATCCTATTATATCCAATCCAAAAAACAAAAAAGCGTTACTGTAATAGGTAACGCTTTTTTTATTGTTATTAGCTGCATTTGCTATATAATGTAATTGTTTATGTGTTTTTTATATATAATTTTTATTATCAAGGGATGTGAGGAATATTATGGATATATTAAAATATAGTTGCATATTGGTATCAGTTTTTATTTTTACTATAGGTGGTACACCTATAACCGAACAATCTATTGTGAATGAAAAAGCAATAGCAAAACATTTGCCTATTATAGACAAGGCGTCAAATGATGCCCGTTTGGATTATATCACCAAAACGGGTGCCTATATACGTGAATATCAAGACCGACTTAATGTATATGAAAAACAGTGCATATCGAATAATTCAGTAAGTTATGATGACGCAAGCAATACTGACACATTACCTAATGCATGGATAGGAAGATTATTAAACTGCCTTGTATTATATCAGGATATGGAAAGATACTCAAAACATGTTCATGAAACTGGAAATGCAGGGCCATTAATAGCACATTTAAAATTTCGCGGATATCATGCATTTCATATAGCTATGGAAGAAGCAGTAAAAGATGCCGCAAAGAAGTAATATATTTGCTTTTTTTATTCCTTATTTACTTATCTGAAATAATTAAGTATATTTTTGAAATTCAAATATGGAATATAAATAATGAATAAAGAAATTTTGGTAGTTGAATCGGCAGGGCCACTTTCAGGTACAATGGAATTGGCAGGAGCCAAAAATGCTACGCTTGTCATGATGATTGCCTTGCTGCTGGTCCGCGGTAAATCTCAATTACATAATGTGCCTAATATTGCTGATGTACATAGTATGATTCATTTACTTGAATCATTGGGTGCCAAGGTGAGATATGATATACAAAATCATATATTATCAGTTGATGCAACTGCTATAGAATATACATCAGTTGATGCACACATTATGAAACAAACACGAGCATCCATTTTAGTGCTTGGTGCATTGCTTGCACGTACAGGAAAAGCATCTGTAAGTTTTCCTGGTGGAGATGCAATAGGTGCACGGCCTATAGATTTTCATATAAAAGGTCTGAAAAAGCTTGGCATTATTATAGAACAAGAGCAAGATACCATACATGCGGTTGTTGATACACTACAAGGCTCCAGAATTATACTTGAATATCCTAGTGTTGGTGCCACAGAAAATATTATTTTGGCAGCTACAGCAGCGCCTGGAATTACTACTATAATTAATGCAGCAATAGAACCAGAAGTGCTTGATCTTATTCAATTACTCTGTTGTATGGGTGCTGATATTACTGTTTGCGCGCCAGCAACTATACATATACAAGGGGGAAGGTTACTAATACCTGTCACCTATACAGTGATGGTTGATCGGTTAGAGGCTGGTACGTTACTTATTGCCACAGCATTAACGGGCGGTACGCTCTATTTGCCAACCGCTAACCCAAACAATCTGGATGTTGTTCTATTTAAATTGGAAGAAATGGGACATTCTATTATGCTTGACTCGCAGGAACACGGTATACGACTTATAGCAACATCTCAACCCAACTCTGTTTCACTCAAAACGGGGCCATATCCTAATTTTCCTACTGATTTGCAAGCACCTATTCTTGTTGCGCAGTGTTGTGCTACTGGCATAAGTACCATAGAAGAAACAGTATTTGAAAATAGATTATCGCATGTAAAAGAATTATTGCGTATGGGTGCACAAATAACAGCAACGCAAAATAAAGCTACTATTACTGGTCTACCTTATTTAGAAGGTACATGGGTAGTTGCCAATGATATTAGAGCATCCAGTGCATTGGTCTTGGCTGGCCTTATTGCACGGGGTGTTACCTATATTGATGGCGTATCTCATTGGCGGCGAGGCTATGAGGCTCTTGAACAAAAATTAGCCCACCTGGGTGCATCAATAATTATACAAAAAATGGCTGATTCAGCAGAAACAATAGTTATGCAAACGAGCTCTATGGTTGAGCAGCCATTGGTGTAATGTGTGCATAATCACCCGAAACATAGTTATTAACATCTGGATTTTGTAGTTCAGGTATTAATGAACAACAAGCTGCTGCAGGATCACCAGAAGCAGTTAACATGCCGGCCCAATATTCATTGCCAGGATAAGCATTACCATCCCACGCATAACAAGCAACCAGTAGCTTATCTTTATCTGGTCCAGTAAGTTTGTCTGCAGGATTGTGTTTGGAAAAATGAATAGTAATGTGGTTATGTTGAGTTTTAAATAGTTGATCATTGCTAATTCCTGCCATATTGTCTACTGCAAACCAACTAAAATCAATATCTGCAATATGTGATAGATTATTATTGGTGAGAATATCTGCATAGACCTGTAACATAAGTTCTGTTTGTTGTGGTATTTTTTGCCATACACCAAGACCTAAACCAACGGCATGTACATATACTTTTTTATGTGTATCTATACCCCGCTGATTTGCATCAAGCAAAAATGGTTCTAGTACTAATTTCATTCGTTCTTTGTATGCTACAGCATCAAAAAAATGTTTGCTATGTTCTATAGGTATATATCTTCCTGATGTATCTGCTTTTGCCTCATCGTATGTTGGAAATTGTAATCCATATAGTATTGACCATATACGTAAAGGATTATTATCTTCATAGGTACGATTAACACCATATCCATTATCTTTAGTATTCTGTTCTGGAGTTATAAGTATATATTTTGACTCCATCAATCCTGGTTTTTCAAAACGTGCACCAACTAAGCCTATATAAATACCGCTCTCTTGGTATGTGCCGGGTTTTGCAGGTTCGGCGCGATTAGTTCTTGATCCATTATTAATAAAATAGGTAGGAACTGAAACACCAAGTAATGCTGATATTGCCATTTCATCATATGATATGTACTCAGAAAGAGTTAATGGTAGCTGTTCATGGTGGGTACCAATAATTTCAAATCCCCCAGATCCTCTTATACCATTACGTAAAAGATACATATCTTTATCAGTCATAAACATTAATGGCCGTTTTGCAAGAAGACGACTAATCATTTCAGAAGTTTTATTGATAGATGCATACAAATTTTTTTCCTTTTGTGTGCCATATCTTTTTTTATAGAGCAAAAAGTTATCAATTAATATTGCTGTTTTATGATGTAAAATAGGATATGTATCTTGTGCTTGTAGATATATAGCTTTAGTTTTACTTGGATCTTGTTTTAGTAAAGTAGAAATTTTATTGTGGTATGTAGGAAATGGTACCCTACTTTTTTCAAAAGTATGTGATTTTTTAATGAGCACATCTAGTGCGGAAGGTATTTTGTTGTCAGTTGATTCAGGCATAAAACCTATTGCACCCAAACAAAATCCCGTAATTAATAACATAATAATTCCTACAGTAATCTTTATATCATCTTAATTAATAAGAGTTTGAAATTTCTATCATTTCTTTTGTGATTTTCGCTTGGCGCAATTTATTATAGTCTAAACGAGTATTTTCCAGTATAGTATCGGCATTGCGAGTAGCGTTGTCCATAGAAATAAAACGGGCTGCCTGTTCGGCTAAAAAGGCCTCAAATAGCAATATTTGTATAGTCGCTTGCATATATATTTTTGCAAGATGATCAAGCGTGGTATAGGGATCACCCTCAATATGAATCTCTTTTTCTGTAGATTGTGTGTGAGTTAGAGTAAGTTGAGGATATGGAATTAATTGTGTGGCATGTGGATAATAAACAAAGAAATTTTTAATTTTATTGCTTATTAGTATTACTTGTGAGTATGAACAGGAAAATACAATATCGGTAAGTTCCTGTGCAACAGAGGCAATAAGCGTAGCATTATATTCAATAAAAGATTTAAATTCATGATGTGCATAATAAGAATGTGCAAATTCCTGAGCTTTTCTGCCTATTGTTAATATATGAAAATCATTTGATGTATGCGTATTAATATACGTATTAAAAAAGTTGAATAGTACGCTGTTAAAGCTTCCACATAAACCTTTATGAGATCCTACTATAATATATAAGGTGTTATTGAGATTTTTTTGATTATAGCTACATATATTAGGCCATTCAGGATATGCATATACTATTTTTGTAAAAAGATTGCCAAGATTTTGATGATAATTCTTTAATGCCTGGCGTTGTTTATTCAGGCGAAAATGGGACGATCGAGATATAAGACGCATAGCATGGGTAATGCGTTTTATAGTTTCAACAGTTTTAATGCGTTGTCGCATGTGAATTAGCTGAGACATAGAATATCCTGCTTGACAATACATAACATACTATACAATATTATCATATAATATCTATAGTGTTAATAGTCATTATTAGTATATACAAGTAATGTATTAGGGTAAAAAATATGACTATTTTTATAGATGGGTATAATCTGCTAAAAACAGTATTGCAGACGGTTATAACTGAACAAGATCGCACCACTTTTATTAAGCAACTGCAAAAATATGCATCTATAAAGAATCATGTTATTATAGTAGTTTTTGACGGAGGATCATTATCGGGGCTATATCAAGAATCTTATGGTCAAGTTACGGTGCTGTATACAGGAAAATATACCGCGGATGATGTTATAATAGAACGGGTTAGTAAAATGCCTAAAAGTCAGGTGTTAGTAGTTTCTGATGATCGTATGCTATGTAGTACGGCAGCTGATAGTGGGTATACTTCTATAGGGGTTACTGATTTTTATTGGTATGTGCGGCAAGCCTTACAACCTCAGAAAGATAAATCAACAGTACGTAGTCAATCAATAAAAACTACCACAGTAATTAATGAAGAGTTAGATACATTATTGATGAATGAGCGCCTGGTTGTTACCAAAAAGAATGATAGTTATGATGCATTGAAATATAAAGATCATAGCAATAAAGTATCAAAAAGAGAACGAACATTATTATCTATATTAAAAAAATTATAAGGTTATGAAAAAGCACATAATTACATATACCGTTAATCAAATTGATCAACTAATAACCTATATTCAAGAAGCTATGAATTCTTGTTTTGTTATTACTTTACAGGGACCCTTGGGGGCAGGAAAAACATTTCTAGTTAAAGAGTTATTGAGGGCATGTGGCATAGATAAGCATATACAAAGTCCAACATTTTCTTATATGCATATATATCAAAATAATGAAGGATATACCTTTTATCATTTTGATTTGTATCGCATGCAAGATATACAACAATTTAAGCGTGCAGGATTTGAAGAATATTTATATCAACCATATAGTTGGGCTATTATTGAATGGCCTGAAATAATAAAACCATTATTATCGCATGGGGTATGCAAAATAAATATAGAGTATAATGCTAGTGATGAATATAGTCGCACCGCCACTATATATAAATATTAAAAAGTAATGCATAATGAAAAGTCCGCTAGAATTAAAACCTGATTATCTTGTATGCACCTGTATGGGAATTATGTATTCTGAAATTTGTACGGCTATTCAAGAAGGTAAAAATAGCTTTTTGCAGCTTTCTGAGCATCTTATGGTTGGTCAAGGATGTTCAAGTTGTGTAGAAGAAATAAAAGAAATACTTGACAATATGCTTAATTCATGATTTCCTATGGTTTGTTCATGTATGAATATACATAAATACATATACAAATATGTTTCATTGAAATTACGTAAAATAAAAGTAGTGTGATGTGAACATTGGCGAGGTTCCCGAGCGGTCAAAGGGGACGGACTGTAAATCCGTTGACTCTGTCTTCGCAGGTTCGAATCCTGCCCTCGCCACCAGATTACTGAATAATATCAGTATTGGTGGATGTGGCAGTTCACTAATGGTTCACAGGAAGGTATATCTGTTAAAGGGTATGCTTAATTGTCGCTAAAATTGATAGAGCATGCGGGAATAGCTCAATTGGCTAGAGCGACAGCCTTCCAAGCTGTAGGTTGCGGGTTCGAGTCCCGTTTCCCGCTCCAAATATACATGCTGGCGTAGCTCAGTTGGTAGAGCAGCTGATTTGTAATCAGCAGGTCACGGGTTCAAGTCCTGTCGCCAGCTCCAATTTTTTATAAAATCTAGGTAAAAAATGGAGTTGTATTTTTTTATCTTTTGCTTTACAATAAAATAGCTTTACCTAGATGTTGCAAAGAAGTGCCCACGTAGCTCAGTCGGTAGAGCACTTCCTTGGTAAGGGAGAGGTCACCGGTTCAAGTCCGGTCGCGGGCTCCAGGAAGTTGTGGTTAGTGGGTAATGCTTCAAAGCAAAATGGGGGTTTGCTGGTACTAGTTGTGTATTTTCTCAAAGTAAGGCCAGTAGCTCTAATGGTAGAGCGGCAGACTCCAAATCTGCGGGTTGGGGGTTCGAATCCCTCCTGGCCTGCCAGTTTTATAGGAAAGTCTGTATTGAGTAGCATATGAGTTTGAGGTATTATGGTGGTTAAAGATTTGCTGCAATTTTTGCGAGATGTGAAAAGCGAAATCTCAAGAGTGGTTTGGCCGCATTTCGATGAGTTTGTTGGTTCAACAATAATTGTATTTGTTGTTATGATTCTTTTTGCTATTTATCTTGGTTTTTTTGATTTAGTTTTTTCTCGACTTGCACAATATGTTTTTGCTTGGTATGGCGGCTACTAGGAGTGAGGTTTAGTTAAATGAAACGATGGTATGTCGTTCAGGTGTTTGCTGGATATGAAGAACGTGTAAGAGCTGATTTAAAAGTTCATGCACAGGATTTAAATTTGCAGGATTTAATTGGCCAGGTTCTTGTTCCTTCGGCAAAACTTAAATCACTTTTTTCTTTTGATGAACAACAAGATCAACAATTATTTCCTGGCTATGTGCTTCTAGAGGCAGAATTGAATTCTGATGTAATGCGTTTGGTATTATCAAGCCCGCGTGTTATTAAATTTTTGGGGGGCAAGGAGCCGGCGGCATTGAGCAGAAAAGAAATTGAGCGTATTTTGTCGCAAATGAAGGGTGAAATAGCGCTAACGCCTGTACAATCTGATTTTGTAGTTGGGTCTGAAGTAGAGATTAAAGAAGGACCCTTTGCGGGATTTGTTGGCATTATTGACAAAGTGGATGAAGAAAGTGAAAAGCTTACCGTTATGGTGAGTATTTTTGGTCGTATGACTCCGGTAGAATTAAGCTTTCAGCATATTAATCGCTAAAAGGAAATGGATTTATTCATGGCAAAAGAAGTTAAAGCAAAGGTTAAATTACAGCTTCAGGGTGGTGCGGCAACGCCTGCTCCTCCAGTCGGCTCTTCTCTTGGGCCTCATCAAGTTAATATAATGGAATTTTGTAAGCTTTTTAATGCACAAACAGCAAACAAAAAAGGGGAAACGGTACCGGTTGAAATTACGGTGTTTAAAGATAAAACATTTGTATTTATTACCAAAACCCCACCAGTTTCTGAGCTTATTAAAAAGAAAGCAAAAATTACCAAAGGTTCTTCACGTCCGCAAGAGATTATTGGAAGAATTACCAAGCAAGATGTAGAAGATATTGCAAAGATTAAATTGTCAGATACGAATGCACATGATCTTGAAAGAGCAAAGAAAAGTGTTGTTGGAAGTGCACGTAGCATGGGTATAGAAGTTATAGATTAAAGGAATCACCTGAGGTTATTATGGCAAAACATGGGAAAAAATATAGAGATTCATTGAAAAAAGCGGGTGACCGGTATCAAATTTTATCTGTTGATAATGCACTGGCAAAAGTAAAAGAATGTGCATACGCTAAATTCAATGAGTCAGTTGATCTTAATTTAAATCTCGGTATTAATGCAGCTAAAGGTGACCAAGTCGTGCGGGGATCTGTACTTTTACCTCATGGAACAGGTAAAAAAGCTCGTGTTATAGTATTTGCAAAAGGTGATTATGCGTTTGCAGCAGAAAAAGCAGGGGCAGATTACGTTGGTGCAGAAGATCTCATTAAAAAAATTGAAGATGGTTGGATGGATTTTGAGTATGCAGTTGCAACGCCCGATATTATGGGTGCAGTTGGTAAATTAGCAAAAATTTTAGGTCCCCAAGGGAAATTGCCAAATAAGAAAGTTGGTACAGTAACCTTTGATGTTGCACAAATTGTTTCCGATTTGAAAAAAGGACGCGCTTTTTTCAAAAATGATAAGCAAGGTATTGTGCATATGTCAATTGGAAAAATGTCTTTCGATAATAATAGTTTGCGTGAAAATTTAAATGCAGTACTTAAAGCTGTTTTGGCAGCAAAACCAGCTTCTTCAAAAGGTAAATATCTTAAAAAAGCAACGATTGCATCGACTATGGGTATAGGATTTAGCATAAATGCAGATGAATTTCTTCGTGTCGGTATAGTATAAGAGGTAAAGCTGTGAATAGACAAGAAAAAGAAAAAACAGTTAGTTTGCTTCGTGCAAATATTATTAAAAGTCATGGCATATTCCTTGTAGATTACCGAGGTCTTTCAGTACCTAAAATGGAGGCATTGCGTAATGCCTTGCGCAAACAAAATGGTGTTCTAAAGATTGCCAAGGCTCGCCTTATGAAAAAAGCTGTAGAGGGCAAAGCAGCATACGAGCCATTGAATCATTATTTGAAAAATCAGGTCGGACTTGTATTTGCTTCTAATGATGTTCCTAGCGTGGCTAAAGTGCTTCATACTTTTGCACAAGAAAACGAAGGGTTTGATATTATTGTAGGCAATATGGATCAACGCATGCTTCCAAAAGAAGCAGTCATTGCAGTTGCATCACTTCCTTCTCGAGAGGTATTGTTAGCAAAAATATGTGGTTTGTTAAAAGCACCAATAGCGTCATTAGCATATGTGTTAAGTTGTATAGAAAAACAGAAGCAGGCGCAAGAGGCGCCAACGCAATAAATAAAAAATAGTTGGATCTACTCATTTTAAAATATTATGGAGTTTTTTATGGTGACAAAATCTCAAGAAGAGATAGTAAATATAATTGGTAAAATGACCATTTTGGAATTAGCAGATTTAGTAAAAGCAATTGAAACAGAGTTTGGAGTTTCAGCTGCCTCTATGGTAGCATCTACAGGTGCTGCATCTACTCAAGGTTCTGCTACTGCGGCTGTACAGGAAGAAAAATCTGAATATAAAATAACATTAAAAGATTCAGGTTCTGACAAAATTAAAGTTATTAAAGCTTTACGTAAAGTTGTTCCTAGCTTAAATCTTACTGATGCAAAATCTGCAGTTGAAAATGTTCCAACAGTTATTGTTGAATCTGCATCTAAAGAAGATGCTAAAAAAATTAAGGAAGAATTAGAGGCAGCTGGTGCCACTATTGAACTTTCTTAATTAACAGATATAGCTATAACTCTATATAGAGCAATGTAATATAATAAGCAACCCGTGGTAAATCCATTGATGCTTATTATTTAGTGGGGGTTTCTCTTTGCGTCAAACAAGGAGCGATACAGGAGCATATTGATGGCGAACATGGGAATGGGTACGCGGGTAATTCGAAAAGCCTTTGGCAAAATAAAAGATGTTGTTTCAGTGCCAAATCTTATTGAAGTTCAATCAAAATCATTTAATGATTTTGTTCAATTAGATTGTCTTCCAGAAGATCGAAAGTATATAGGCCTTCATAAGGTATTGCGTGATCTTTTTCCTATCAATTATGAAGATCGATTATCTTTGGATTATGTTAGTTATGAGTTAGGTCATTGGGCGTGTATTTGTGGTCAATTAACGGGAATAACTAATAGATATACTTGGTCCTGTTCTTCATGTAAAAAAACTGGCTGTAGTTCTTTGAGCAAAGATGGCACGTGTCCTTTGTGTTCAAAAAAAACAGCGCGATATCAAACATGTAGTAATTGTTTGTGCAGAGTGCATATACAAATGCCTATGACTTTGGATGAATGTCGCACCAGTAGCCAAACTTTTTCTATGCCCCTTAAAATTAAAATTCAATTAATTAATTGGTCAAAAGATGAAGCCGGCAATAAAATAATCCGTGATGTCAAAGAGCAAGATATATTTTTTGTTGATTTGCCTGTTATGAGTGATATCTATGAAAAGGATGGCAGATACAAATTAGGTAGTCTGGGTACATTTCTTATTAATGGTGTTGATCGTGTAGTAGTAAGTCAGCTACATCGTTCTCCCGGCGTTGTTTTTTCGCAAAGTAAAAAAATAAAAAATGTACGTGGCAAGGCTTATTTTTTAGCTCGTCTTATACCACAACGTGGTTCATGGATTGATTTTGAATTTGATAGTAACGATATTTTATATGTTCGTATTGATAAAAAAAAGAAAATTTTATTAACAACTTTTTTGCAAGCATTGGGATTTGAGCGAAAAACTCTTTTATCATTATTTCACAATGCAGAAAAAATATATTGTGATCATGGTGTTTTTTCTGTTGCATTAGATGAACATATGATTGGATCACGTATTGAAAAAGATACTTTGCCATCAAATCTTGATAAAAAGTACGTGGGACAGCGTATTACTAAAGACTTATTACATCTTCTGCAAGATATGGGTATTTATTCCTTAACACGCCCATCAGCTACTATTTTAGGCCGCATTGCAGCTGATGATATTTTGCATCCAGTAACTGGCGAGGTTATTGTGGAGCAAGGTGGAACCATAACGGAAGATAATATTCAATTATTTAAAACATTTAATGATTTTTATATAACATTATTAAAATCATCAGGATATGTATTTAGGCCAACGGTAGCAGCAACCTTATTGCAAGATAAATGTTTTTCTGAGGAAGATGCATTAAAAGAAGTTCATATTAAAGTATGGCCTGGTGATAGTGCTTCAATTAAAGAAATTCGTGAGCGCTTTTACAGTTTGTTGTTTAATGAAAAATTATATGATTTGACAAAAGTTGGTCGTATTCGTATTAATAGAAAATTAGGCCTGAATATTCCTGAAAACGTAATGGTTTTGACTAAAGAAGATATCATTGGAACTGTTAAATATTTAGTCAATTTACGTGAATTGGGTGAAGGTGAACTTGATGATATTGATCATCTTGGTAATAGACGTGTACGTCTGGTGGGAGAATTGTTAACTAATCAGATTCATATTGGTTTTACCCGTATGGAACGCATTGTGCGTGAGCGTTGCAGAATGCAAGAAGTGCATAGCGCAATGATGCCACAGGATTTTCTTAACGTAAAACCATTGGGTGCTGTTATCCGTGAATTTTTTGGATTAGGTCAATTATCACAGTTTATGGATCAAACTAATCCATTATCTGAAATAGCACATAAGCGTAGATTATCTGCGCTCGGGCCCGGCGGTGTTATGAAAGATAGAGCAACCTTTGAAGTGCGTGATGTGCATACTTCTCACTATGGTCGTATATGTCCTATAGAAACACCTGAAGGTCAAACGGTTGGTTTAATTTCTTCATTGGCAACATATGCAGTAGTTAATGATCTTGGTTTTATTGAAACTGCATATCGTCCTGTTGAAAAAGGCAAAATAAAAGATTCAGTAGTCTTTTTAGATGCATTTGATGAATCACCATATTATATAGCACAAGCAGATTCACTTAAGGCTGGCGCACAATCATTTGCACAAGATGTTGTGTTGGCACGACATGAAGAAAACTTTACCTATGTTGATGTACAAAAAGTTAATTATGTTGATTTATCACCAAAGCAATTAGTTTCTGTATCTACCGCGCTTATTCCATTTTTGGAACATGATGATGCAGTGCGTGCATTGATGGGTGCTAATATGCAGCGTCAAGCAGTACCTCTTATACGGCCTGAAACGCCTATTGTGGCGACTGGTATGGAAAAGGAAATTGCGTCAGCTTCAGGAGCTCTTGTTATTGCGCGTCGAGATGGCATTGTTGAATATGTGTCCGCAGACAAAATTTTAGTTCGTGTTAATGAAAACCAAGTTAATAGTGCTGAAGATTGGTTTGCACATGGTATTGATACCTATTTCTTGCGCAAATTTCAACGGTCTAGTTATAGCACATGGGTTCATCAACAGCCAATTGTTAAACCTGGTGATCTAGTTAAGGCAGGTGATTTATTAAGTAATGCTCAATCCATTAAACATGGTGAACTTACATTAGGTGCAAATTTGCTGGTTGCCTTTATGCCATGGCGGGGATACAACTTTGAAGATGCTATTATTTTAAATCAGCGATTGGTATATGATGATGTATTTACTTCTGTACATATTGATGAATATGCCGTTGATGCACGAGATACTAAATTAGGGCCAGAAGAAATTACACGCGATATTCCTAATGTTAGTGATACTCGATTAGATAGCTTGGATGAAGATGGTATTGTACGCGTGGGAACTCGTGTAAATCCAGGTGATATTCTAGTTGGTAAAGTAACTCTCAAGGGTGATGTACAATATTCACCAGAAGAAAAATTGTTACGTGCAATCTTTGGCGAAAAATCTCGCGAGGTGCGGGATACTTCTTTGCGTGTACCGCCAGGAGTTAGTGGTACGGTTATTCATGTGAAGATTTTTTCTCGTGGTGGCATGCGAAAAGATAAGCGATATAAAAAAGAAGTTTTACAACAAATTGCCAAAATTGAGCGTGATTTTGAACATCATGTGATTTTATTGCAAAACATGTTAAAAATAAAAGTCGTTGATCTTGTACATGATATATCACCAGCAGCTTTATCAGTATCAGCTGGTGTGGTAGACGGTGTATTTAATAAAGATGCAATCTTGGCATTGAATATAGATGATTTACTCAATATCAAAGCAAAAGACAAGAAAATTAATGAGCACATTAAAGAATATCGTATTGCATATGAAAATCAGATTCGCATCCTGACAGGCATAAAAGAAGAACGTATTAATAAATTTAAGAAGGGTGATGTTCTTCAATCAGGTGTAATTAAGGTTGTCAAAGTTTATATAGCTATGAAACGGCCCGTTTCTGTTGGTGATAAGGTTGCAGGTCGTCATGGTAACAAAGGTGTAGTTTCAACTATAGTAAGGCGTGAAGATATGCCTTATTTAGCTGATGGAACGCCAGTAGATATTGTATTAAATCCTATTGGTTTACCTTCACGTATGAACTTAGGACAAATATTAGAAACAGTCTTTGGTTTTGTTGGTTATAAACTTGGTGAACAACTCAAGGGCATATTAGAATCCAAGGGCAATAAAGCGGTAGCAGATTTCTTGACAGATTATTATGGCAAAGAAATGGTACAGTCTTATAAAGATTTATATGGTGAAGAAGCCTTGCTAGAATTTGCACAATATACAGCAAAAACAGGCGTAAAATTTAAAACACCTGTTTTTGATAGTGCTGATCTGGAGGGAGATATAAAACCGTTAATGCGTGATGTGGGTATGCCAGAAACAGCTTCATTTAAGCTTCGTGACGGACGTACTGATGAGTATTTTGATCAGCCGGTAACAGTTGGTTATATTTACATGCTTAAACTTAATCATATGGTTGATGATAAATTGCATGCACGTTCTGTTGGGCCATACTCTCTGGTAACACAGCAACCATTAGGGGGTAAAGCACAGCAAGGTGGCCAACGGCTTGGGGAAATGGAAGTATGGGCACTTGAAGCATATGGTGCTGCATATACATTACAAGAAATGTTAACTATTAAATCTGATGATGTAACAGGCCGTCATAAAGCATATCAATCTATTGTGCGCGGTGAGGATATTTGGGAGCCTGGTGTGCCAGAATCATTTAATGTACTCATCAAAGAATTGCAAGGTCTAGGCTTGCAGGTGGACTTGCTTAAACTTAGTAAGGAGAACGTCGGTGAGTAATCAGATTTTGCAAAGATTCAAAGAATATATAAGTGGAGCACGATTTAATGCAGTTAAAATTGGGCTTGCTTCACCACAAAAGATACGTTCGTTATCATATGGTGAAATAAAGAAAATTGAAACAATTAACTATCGTACACTTAAACCAGAACGAGACGGCTTATTTTGCGCACGTATTTTTGGTCCGGTAAAGGATTGGGAATGTAATTGTGGTAAATATAAGCGTATGAAGCATCGCGGTGTCACCTGTGAAAAATGTGGTGTTGAAGTAATTCAATCACGAGTGCGCCGTGAACGTATGGGACATATTAATTTGGTAGCTCCGGTATGCCATATTTGGTATTTAAAAGGAATTCCAAGTTATTTAGGTCTTATAATGGATATGTCCATTAAAGATTTAGAGCGTGTCATTTATTTTGATGTGTACATGGTAGTCAAACAAGGGAAATCTCCTTACCCGCGTAAAAGTTTATTGACTAATACTGAGTATGAAGATTACTTAGATGCAAATCCGCAAGATACTGAATTTTTTGCAGAAATGGGCGCAGAAGCAGTACGTCAAGTACTTGCTAATGAAAATTTAGATAATGAACTGCAATATCTTTTGCAAGATTATGAAAAAACCAGTTCCTTGGCAGTGCGTCTAAAATTGATGCGGCGCATGCGTATTTTAAAAAATTTGATTCAGGCTAAATTGCGTCCTGAATGGATGATTTTTGATGTATTGCCTGTACTGCCGCCAGATCTAAGACCGCTTGTACCTCTGGAAGGTGGTCGTTTTGCAAGTTCAGATCTTAATGAATTGTATCGTCGTGTTTTAAATCGCAATATACGATTACAACGTTTAATTGAAATTCAAGCGCCTGCAATTATTATTAAAAATGAAAAACGCATGCTGCAGGAGTCAGTTGATGCTTTAATAGATAATGGAAGACGAGGTCAACCAGTTCGGGGTACTAATAGACGTCCGCTTAAATCACTGAGTGAGCTTTTGCGGGGTAAACAGGGTAGATTTAGACAAAACTTATTGGGTCGACGTGTAGATTATTCTGGTAGATCTGTAATTGTTGTAGATCCTGAATTGCGTTTAGATCAATGTGGTATTCCAAAGTTGATGGCCCTTGAGCTATTTAAGCCATATGTATATGCAGGACTTTTAGAATCTGAAATTGCTGCTAATATGCGGGTTGCTCGCACCATGGTCGCTGATTTAGCTCCTGAAATTTGGGATGTACTTGAAAATGCAGTACGCAATAGGCCTGTTTTATTAAACCGTGCACCAACATTGCATAGACTTGGTATTCAAGCATTTTTCCCTATTTTGGTTGATGGCAAAGCAATTCGTATTCATCCATTAGTATGTCATTCCTTTAACGCAGATTTTGATGGTGACCAAATGGCGGTGCACTTACCACTCAGTATTCGTGCACAGCAAGAATGTCGGTCATTAATTTTATCATCTAAAAATATTCTTTCACCTTCAAACGGTCGTCCATTAACAATACCAACACTTGAATTAGTTCTTGGTTTATATTTCTTAACTAAAGCGCGATGTGGATTAAGAGGTGAAGGGATTGTTTTTGCTTCTGTTTCAGAAGTTGTGATGGCATATCAATGTCATAAAGTAGATCTTCATGCGCGTATAAAAGTTCGTTTAGCCGATGGTAAGATAGTAAACACAACCGTAGGTAGGGTATTATTATTTAATGCATTACCAGAGGGTTCTGATTTTGCATGGATTAATAAAATTCTTAAAAAGAATGATTTAGCTCGTTTGGTTGAAACTATATATTATCAATTTGGTGAAGAAAAAACGGTGTTATGTTTGGATCAAATTAAGAAACTTGGCTATCATCATGCAACCTTTGGTGGTATTTCATTGTCTCTAGTAGATCTTCGTGTTCCTAAAGTGCGTGATCAAGTGATACATAATGCCGAACAAGAAGTTGCTAAAGCTAATGATCTTTATATGAATGGTATTATCACTAATGGAGAACGTTATAATAAAGTAATTAGTATCTGGGGTAATGCAACAACTGAAGTAGCTGATGCTATGTATGTTGAATTTGAGCAAGAAGATGTGGTTGCTTTTGAAAATAAAAATAATCAAAAACAACCATTTAACTTTTTATTTATGATGCTAGAATCTGGAGCACGCGGTAGCAAAGATCAAATTAAGCAGTTAGTAGGTATGCGCGGTGTTATGTCCAAACCTAATGGCGAAATTATGGAAACACCTGTGAAAACTAATTTCAAAGAAGGTTTGCGCGTATACGAATACTTTATTTCTACGCATGGTGCACGTAAAGGTCAGGCTGATACTGCACTGAAAACTGCAAACTCTGGTTATTTAACAAGACGACTAGCAGATATTGCACATGATGTAGTTATTACCATAGACGATTGCAAAACACTTGGATATATAGAGCTTGAATCATTAAAAGAATCAGGTGAGATTATATATCCGGTAGCACAAAGAGCATATGGTCGTGTTGCAGCCGCTGATATTAAAGATGCAGTAACAGGTAAAGTAATCATAAAACAAGGTAATGTAATAACCAGAGATGACGTTCAAATTTTGGGCGATGCTGTTATTACTAAAATTTTGGTTAGGTCGGTACTTACTTGTCAGGCAACAAGAGGTGTATGCGCACATTGCTATGGATATGACCTATCAAAAGGCACATTTGTGGATGTTGGAACCACAGTGGGGGTTATTGCGGCTCAATCTATTGGTGAACCAGGTACACAGCTTACTATGAGAACCTTCCATATTGGGGGTACTGCAGGCGGTTTTGCTGAGCAATCATTTGTAAAAGCACGTCATAATGGATTTATAGAATGGCGTGGTATGCGAACTATTGTTAATAGTGATGATCAGCAAGTTGTGATGAGCCGTAAAGCACAAATTGTTATTATTGCACAAGATGGCCGTGAGCTTGAAAACTATGATATTCCTTATGGTTCTGTAATACTTGTTCAACATGGTCAAGAAGTTACTGCCGGCACTAAACTTGCCGAATGGGATCCAACAGGTACTGTATTATTAACAGAAAAAGCGGGATATATTCGTTTTGTTGATCTTATTGATAATGTTACTATACAAGAACGTTTTGATAAGGCTACCAATAGGTCAAATCGCGTTGTGCTGGAAACACGTAGTGAAAAATATCAACCAGCTTTGGCTATTGTTGATGAACATGGTGAAGAAATTGCACATTATCTCATTACATCTGGTGCCTACTTGAATGTTACTGATGGGCAATATGTCAATATTGGTGATATTTTAGTTAAAACTCCACGAGAAGCATTAAAAACTAAGGATATTGCAACCGGTTTACCACGCATTGCAGAACTTTTTGAAGCAAGAACGCCAAAAGATGTAGCAATACTTTCTGATATAGATGGAGAGGTTGTTATTGGTGGCTTGCATCGTGGGTTACGCAAAGTAAGTGTAGTATCTGGAAGTGAAAATTATGATTATTATGTTCCTCGAGGTAAACAGCTTACTGTTGTGCATGGCGAAATGGTTAGCGCAGGGGATCAACTGACTTCTGGATCGCCTGTTCTTCATGATATATTGCGTATACTTGGTACTGATACCGTATTGAAATATTTAGTAGGAAAAATTCAAGAAATTTACCGATTACAAGGTGTAGATATTAATGATCGTCATATTGAGGTTATTGTTCGCCAGATGATTCGTAAAGTACGAATTACTGATCCTGGTGATAGTGATTTCTTGATAGGCGATCGTATTGATCGATTACATTTTAAAGCAGTCAATGATACATTGCGGGCTCAAAATAAGAAAACAGCTAAAGCGAAACCGGTACTTATGGGACTTACGCAAGGTTCATTAGGTACTGAAAGCTTTATATCAGCAGCTTCATTCCAAGAAACAACACGTATTTTGGCCGAAGCAGCAGTATCAGGTCAGATAGATCATTTGTATGGGTTGAAGGAAAATGTTATTGTAGGAAAATTGATTCCTGCTGGTACTGGTATTAAGTCTTTCCGTGAAAAGTATTTAGGTGATGATTCATCTGACTTTGAACGTAAAGCTCGGCAGGAAGAGGCTATTGGGCAATAGCAAAAATGTTAATAAATGTGTAGGCGCGTAGCTCAGGGGCAGAGCATTGCTTTGACGTAGCAAGGGTCAGCGGTTCAATTCCGCTCGTGCCTACCAAATAATATAAAATATAGTATACTTATAATAGTATTGTATTTATAAAGTATTTGAGGTTAGGATTACTAATGGCTTTAGATAGAGAACAAAAGCAGAGCATTGTAACTGATTTTGGTATACATGCTCAAGATACTGGTTCTGCAGAGGTTCAAGTTGCTATGCTTACAGAAAGAATTAAAGAACTTACTGAACATTGCAAGGAAAATAAAAAAGATTTTAGCTCAAAGCGCGGTCTTTTAAAAATGGTTTGTCGTCGCAGGAGTTTTTTAAATTATATTGCGCATAAAGATGATGCTAAATATAAAGAACTTATACAAAGACTTGGATTGCGTAAATAGTCAAATGCATAAAGAAGACCGAATATAGGTGGTATAAAATACGATGACAAAAAAATTTCGTCTTAATGAATTTGATTATGAAGTTGAAATAGGTAAAGTAGCCAAACAAGCTGATGGAGCGGTTTGGTTTACTAAAGGTGGTAATGTTATAATGGTAGCAGCTACCTCTGCACCATCAAGTGACTTTCCTGGTTTTTTGCCATTAAGTATTGATTATCGCGAACAATTTTCTGCTGCGGGAAAAATACCAGGCGGTTATTATAAACGCGAGGGAAAATTAAGTGATCATGAGGTTCTTACTGGTCGCTTAATTGATCGCGCATTACGCCCCATTTTCCCACAACATTTTTTTGATCAAGTTCAAATTGTTGCTACAGTATATTCAGTTGACAAACAATATGCTCCTAATGTTATGGCTCTTACTGCCAGTTCGATAGCTTTATGTATTTCACCTATCCCATTTCTTGAACCAGTTGGGGCTGTTGAAATTAGCCTTATTGATGGATCTTGGGTAATTAATCCTTTATATGAAGATAGTAAACGTTCTGAAGCGCGCCTTGTAGTTGCCGGTACCTATGAAGGCATATGTATGGTTGAAGGCCATTCAAATGAACTTCCAGAATCAGAATTTCTTAACGCATTATTTAAAGCTCATGAGGCCATACGCTCTATTGTTTTATGGCAAAAAGAAATTCAAAAAGAGTTTGGTGTTGTAAAAGCCGATATTAAAGATCCTTATAGAATTGATGAATGGCTTGAGCGCGCCAATACCTATTTAACAGAAGAACATATAACTAATATATATATTGATAAAAAAGCAGAACGGAATGCATATTTACAAACTTTACGTGATGGTTTTAGCGAACATTATAAAGCTGAATTAGAAGCGCTAAATGTGCCAGATAAAGTTGTTGAATATATTTTTGATGAAGCATTAAATCCACGTATTACTAATCGTATTTTTGAAATAAAAAAAAGAGTAGATAATCGTTCATTTGAACAAGTAAGATCCATTACTATTGATATAGGGCTTTTACCTTTTGCACACGGTTCAGCGCTATTTACCCGCGGTGAAACGCAAGCGCTTGTAAGTATTACATTAGGAAGTGGCCAAGATGAGCAACGTATTGAATCAATAATGGAAACCGAAGAAAAACATTGTTCATTTATGCTTCATTATAATTTTCCACCATTTTCGGTTGGTGAAGTACGTCCATTACGTTCTCCTGGCCGCCGAGAAGTAGGCCATGGATATTTGGCCGGTGCATCATTTAAATATGAATTGCCAGTAAAGGAAGATTTTCCTTATACTATACGTATAATTTCCGATATTTTAGAATCAAATGGTTCCTCATCTATGGCTACGGTGTGTGCTTCTACTATGGGACTGATGCAAGCAGGTGTGCCAATCCGTCATATGGTTGCAGGTATTGCAATGGGATTGCTCAAAAGTGATGCTTATGGTTTTGCCATTTTATCTGATATTAATGGCTTTGAAGATGCATTTGGTTTAATGGATTTCAAAGTAATTGGTACAGTCAATGGTATCAGTGCAATTCAGATGGATATTAAATATAGAGGTGGATTGTCCCGAGAAATTTTATATAAAGCTCTTGAGCAAGCACGTCTAGGACGCCTACATATATTAGATGTTATGTCTAAAGTAATGAACAAACCTAATCCGACATTATCCAACTTAGTTCCAAAAGTAGTAAAATTTATGATTAATACTGACAAAATTGGAGCTATCATTGGTAGTGGCGGTAAAACAATTCGAGAAATTATAGAAAAAACTGGTACTGAAATAGATATTGAACCAAATGGATTAGTACGTATTTTTGCAAATCCAGAAGCTAAGTTAGATCTTGCTATACGTTGGGTAAAAACATTAGCAGGTCAAATAGAAGTTGGATCTGTATATGAGGGCATTGTTCGCCGTATTGTAGATTTTGGTATTTTTGTGGAGTTGGTGCCGGGTCTTGATGGTTTGGTACATATTTCTAATATTCCTCGAGAAATGCAAAAAACGTTTTCTCAATATTATAAGCCAAATGATATAGTACGCGTAAAAGTTATAGATTATGATGAATCAACAAGTCGTATAAGTTTACGTATTGAGCAAGATGCAAAACCAAGTAATAAATAATGATAGAAAGAAACGCAAATCGCCGTAATGATGAATTACGGCCTTTTTTGATTACCTATGATGTATTTAGTAATGCAGATGCATCAATATTATTTGAGCTCGGCAATACTAAAGTATTATGCGCAGTAACTATGCAAGCGGGTGTGCCACCCTTTTTACGTGGTCAAGGAATTGGTTGGCTTAATGCAGAATATGCATTATTGCCAACTGCTACCAGTATACGTGCGCAGCGAGAAAGTACCAGTGCAACACGCACTGGCCGTTCTGTAGAAATATCCCGATTCATTGGAAGATCATTACGTACTATTGTTAATTGTAATTTACTTGGGGAGCGGACTATTTATATTGATTGTGATGTACTCCAAGCAGATGGTGGTACGCGCGTGGCTGCTCTCACTGCCTCTTGTATGGTATTGCGTCACGTACAAAAAAAATGGTTAGCAAAAAAAATTATCACTACACCAATACTTACCGATGATTTGGTGGCAATATCAGTAGGCATTAAAGGATCTGATGTACTTTTGGATCCTGATTATCAAGAAGATAGCACTATTGATGCGGATTTTAACTTTGTTCTTACACGTTCTGGCCGTATGATTGAAGTACATGGAGGGGCAGAGCAAATACCTATTGAATGGTCTTTATTTGATAAAGCACGTATGTATGCTATGCAAGCATCACATATATTATTCAATGTCAATACGGTTAATCAAACGCAAGCTTCTATATCTTCTGTTTCTGATATATCGATACCATTATTTAGTTTAAAAAATCGTCTTTCATCTAAACAAACTGTATGAATGCAATAGGTCTTGCTGATATATCATATATATTTAGCAAATCAGTTCCTATTATTTGGTTGAAGGGTCAGTATATACCAACCCTGTATACCCGTTTACGTGATATTGCCAAAAAAAATAATATCAATATACAATCTCTTTTAGTATCTGATGTGTCCCTTGATACAATAGAAGCACAATGTAGCATGTCTTTTTTGGGGCAAACTGCATATTATTGGCTCGGAAATTATGATGACTTATTAAAAAAAAAGCAAGATCAATTGCGTGACTATCTAATGCAATATAAGGGCCCGCATACACTTATTTTTGCAGCAGAACATATAGTACCAACGATATCTTCATCATGGTATGTTGTAGATATCTCTCAACAAATCACAGCCCCAAGTGCATATCACATTATTGATAGATGGTATAATACGACACATCAAGCATACGTTCTTAAATCATTAGTTGCGTATTGGTACAAAAAAACGAATCAACCGATTAGTATTGAACAATTTTTTATGCTCGATACGTATGCACGCGTTCTTGGGAAAAATATAACAGATTTTGTTGTAGCATATGAGCCTTATATTTTTATTCATCAACCATCATTATTTGTAATAAGCCAATATTTTTTTTCCGATAATCATCTGTTATTTTATCAGGAATGGGCAAAGGTAATCGATGTATATCAAACTGCTTTTTGGATTATCTTTTGGTCTGACCAATTATGGCGAGCGCATGCATTTATTACTTATATGAAGAATCATAATAAACAAGCTGCTTATGAAATAAGTAAACATAAATTACCGTATGCATTTAGCAAAGATGGATGGCGTCACATTTCACTCAGTGACATAACAGAAGCGCACAATCAATTATATACATTAGATGTATTAACAAAAAATGGGCATAGTCTATATTGGATTGAGCTGTTTTTTATACGTTGGTTTAATAGAAAAAATATAATATAGGTTAATCGCATATACGACTAACCTATATTTGCCTTTATTATTTTTTAATATGAGATTTAGCTTTATTTTTTGCAAGATTACTTATGTATTGTACTAACTCTTTTGGCGTAGTGTAAAAAGGCAAAAGAGCATTATGCTTTTTATTTTGGGCATTTTTATCAAAATGTAGATTTTTGATTGATTCAGCAGGAACAATAGCTTCATATGCTTCATCAGAGAATGATCGATTGTTTTTATCATATATATAGGAATCTTTTTCGAAGAATGCAAATATCCCACTCTTTTTGGTCCGTTTATTACCCAGAGCATTTATTTCTAGATTAGCATTAGAAGGAATAGGACAAAAGATTATATCCACAAGTTCATTACGTAATTGAGGATAGTATCTTGTATCACCTGATTTGCACAATGCAAAAATTATAGTAGCAAGTTTTAAAGAATCAAATCCACATGTTGCAACATATCCTTTTTCGCTGCAATATTGCATATCTGTATTGCAAAAATCTTTAATAGTAGAAATTTCTGTTTCATCATAGAGAGAATTATTAAAATCTATCGGTTCTCCAAGGGTATATTCAGTTATTTGTACTGCAAAATAATCATGCTGTTTAGTTTTATGTTTTATATCTTTTTTTGATGCATGTGCAAGAAGATAGTCTTTAAATAATGGAATAAAATCAAAATTAGCAAGTCCAATCTTATTACCACTTATTGTTGTATAATAAATATCATGGATTATAGCAGAGGGTGTTACGTGAGTTTCCCAAGATGTATCGCACAGGTATTTCATTGATGGATGGATAGAATTTTTGTTCTTTTGTATATGAAATACATGCTTATCGGTATTATAAGATACTCTTGAAGATACATGATAATCTTCAATATATGGAAATTGAATTACTTTCGCGTTATTTAAAACAAGATTATAGTAACTAAATGGAAATTTATGATAATCTTGCAACTCTATAAGTAATGCATTTTTTTCTGCGTTGCGGCAATAATTATTACATAGAACTGTTTGTATAGGGTAATCAAAATCAAAAATAAATTTTTTATTTTGATCATAGGTATATTTTATCAGGTGAAGATTTTCTTCCCATTTATTTTGATAGTTAGCTATTGCGAGTGCATAGTTGCCTGGTAGAAAAACAATAACTGATTCTTTATCAATAGTTGCCACCGGTATATTTTCGTTTTCTGTTTCTGTTATATTAAATGTTTCATAATAATGCGGGGGAATTTCAATAGTAAATTTATTATTGTATATAGCTGATTTTTGTTGTATGTGATGCAATAGTTGCTTATTGGTAAGCATAAGATTGTATGTTGCAGGTTCATCAAGAAATTGTGGTAATGGTGTATCACTATAACATGTTGCTAAGTTACGATATGGATTTTCTTCTTTTTCCATGCCTGTACATGTTGCTGTTATTGCCAATAGTGATAATGAAAAGCCATAATTTCGCATCTGTATTAAATACTGCATGAATATCCCTTGAATAAAAATTTATGTGAGAAATAAATATATAGGAAGTAATCAGTTTATTGCTTCCTATATGTTATTAATTAAGCTGAGTGTTTCTTTTTTGCTATGGTATGTAAATGGTATATCAATGTTTTTGGCGTATTATATGGTAGATTGTCTATTTTATCTGTACCAAAGGTTAAGTTCTTGATTGATTCAAGAGGAATAATAGCTTCATATGCTTCATCAGGGAATGATCGATTGTTTTTATCATATATATAGGAATCTTTTTCGAAGAATGCAAATATCCCACTTTTTTTGGTCCGTTTATTGCCCAAGGCATTTATTTCTATGGTAGCATTAGGAGTGATAGGGCAAAATGTTATGTCTACAAGTTCATTACATAATCTAGGGTAAATTCTTCTATCGCCTGATTTGTACAATGCAAGAATTATATTAGCAAGTTGTAGAGAATCAAATCCACATTTCAGAGCATATCCCTTTTTGCGGCAACGATGCATAGGGCTATTAAAAAAATCTTTAATAGCAAAAATTGCTATTTGGTTATAGGGAGAGCCTATATAGTTCAACGGATGTTCAAGCAAGTGTTCCGATATTTGCACGGTAAACGGGGACTCCTGCTTTATTATGCTTGCTATGCATGTGTCGGATGCATGAGTAATAAGATATTCTTGGAATAATGGTGTAAAATCAAAATTAGCAAGTCCCATTTTTTCGCCACTTATTGTTGTATAATAACGGTTGTGTATTATAGTAAAAGGAGTAATATAGGTTTTCCATAATGCATCATCCGGATGTATTGTAAGCAAATCTGGTATTTGTCTTTTTTGTATACAAAACGCTTGATGAGTTTGATCATATGACACGGTTGAAGTTGTATAACCGCGGTCTTCAAGTTCTGGTAATGGAATTATTGTTCCTGTATTTAAAACAAGGTCATAATGACGGTCACCTTTTTCACGTGATTCTACCAATAATGCATTCTTTTTTGTATTACGGCAGTATTTATTTTGAGGAATCTGAGTAATTATTTGATTTACTATAAGTTTTTTTTGATTTTGATTATATGTATATTCTATCAAATGATGTATATACTCTGCCCAGGGTTCGGTTGGAGAAAGATTAGCTATTGCTATTGCATAATTACCAAGTAATGAAGTAATAATTGATTCTTTATCAATGAGGAATGTTTCTACATCACTATTTTTATGTATGCCATTTGATTTATATAGAAGGCTATGTGGAATTTCAATAGACAGTTGTGTGTCATATATATTTATATTTGATTTTTTTCGTATGCATTGCAATAAAGCTTTATTTGTGCGCATAAGATTGTATGTTGCAGGTTCATCAAGAAATTGTGGTAATGGTGTATCACTATAACATGTTGCTAAGTTATTATATGGATTTTCTTCTTTTTCCATGCCCATGCATGCGGATGTTATTGTTAGTGCTATAAGTGATACATAACAATAGCGAATCATTAGTATATTTTGCATAAAAATCTCTGATAAAAAAGTTATTAATATACGTATAGTATTGTGTTATATATACGGTTTGTCAAGGATGCAATTGTTTCATATTCTTTTTATAATGTGCATAAAATGAGTTGACATTGTTACATAATCGTTCTATGAGTGATATAAAGGCTATAATGGTATCACCCATTAAAGAGGAGTGTATGCATCAATGTATGAATAAAAAAAATGATATATAACCACTTGTTATATATCACTATGATGCAGATGTAAGTAAATAAGTATGATTTATAAAAAAAGGAGAGTGTATGGAGAAAGGACAACGCTTACTGCGGTTGCATTTTCTTGCACTATTCACGTTCTTGTTATGTATTTCACCTGGAATTAAAGCTGTTGTGATATGGACCGCACCAAATAATACATCTGATGTTATTAATGATGATCTAGAAATAGATGGCAGCGGTGGTGAAATTATGTTAGACCCAGGTGTAAGAAATATTCTTGCACTTACTACTGATGTCACTATTACCGTCATTGGTGGTGTTGGTGGAGTAGCAACCGTTGTTGGTAATGATACTGCACCTTCATGTCTTAATTTAGTAGCCGATGCTGGATTTAGTATTACATTGGATCTTACTGATGCTTTTGATTTAACATTGCTTGGTTCAGCAGATGCTGGCGCATCACCGTTGGTACTATTTACCCATGGAGAAGTAACTGTACTACTCAGTGGAGGCCGTACATTAACATTAGGTTCTGGGATTACTGGTAGTGGTACTCATGGAGGTACACAATGGTGGGTAGTTATGCAGAATACACCACCATCTATTGTGAATTTTAATCGCGATGATTCACCAGCTACGGTAAATCTGGACAGTTTTGTAGTTATCGCACGTAATTCTGTATTAAGTTATGCGGCAGCACCTGCAGATACTACTAATGATGGTATTATACAATTGTGCGGTACTAATAGTGGTACTGGCAGACCAATTATCTTGATTCAAGATGGCGGATCATTTGTAGTAGCAGGACATACTATAACAGAAGTTGTCGAATCTTGTCCAACCATTGATCGTACATCTCCATCAGGCAGAAATGCTATTTTAAATATTACTGCTGATGCAGGATGTAATGTTACGCCAGGGGCTACTCCCCATTTTTATTGGGCTATTCAAAACCAAAATACTATATGGCCAGAATTATTAATTGATCCTTTTTTTAATCAAGATGCATTACTTGATCCATTCTTTATAGGCACATTCAATGGATTGCGCTATGGATTTGTACTTGGTGCAGACGGCATTTTAACTGTTGAAAGTGGTGCTTATTTATGGTACGAAGGACAAGCTAATAATGTATGTCCACCTATTGATTGTATTCCAGGTATTAATTGTCCAGGAGATTTAACTGATTTGGATGAACTTGTTAACTGTCCATGTGATAATCAAACACAGTCATTGATCAAGGAGCGTAATCCTTCAGCATTTATTGTAGATGGTTCACTTAATCCAGCCTTAATGCCTGCTAGGATAAACTTAGGCATACAATCAGGTATTTTCTTTTTATCTACCGTAGATGATGATGGCAATGTTACTATCATTGTACCACCACATGAACGTACGCCAGGTGCTGGTGAAATTGTATTTGATGTTGAAGGTCCATTGGATGTAGTAGGTTCTAATATAGGTGATGTTTATAACTCTCAGCTACAAATTTTATCTCTGGAAGTAACACCATTTGGCGGACCATTGTTCCCTGAAGGTACTGGTACTACCTTTCCATTACGTACTTTTGCAATGGATAGCGATGGTGAATTTCTTTCATATAATAAGGCCGCATGGCTTATTAATAATCGTATGAATATCACTGCTACTTCTATTGCACATACCGATGAAAATCATTTAGTATGTCAAAGTAATGATACTATTTCTGAAGCTACCTATATAGGTGGTGAACAATGGCTTTTGAGTCAAATGCGCCATGATAATCCATTGATTCCTCGACCAGAAATTGCATTCTATAACTCTCGATTACATTTATATACAAGTGCAGCATTTACTGGCGTTGATTTGTCTGTGCCTGATTTAGTAGTTGGTAATACTGAATTTGCAAATCTTACTAAATTTATTTTCTATAGTAATGGTAGAATTGTTGATAATGGCACAGGTCGTACATTAATACTAGGTACGCTTGTAGGTTCACAAGCCTGTGATGGATGCACCGTAATTTCTCGTGACGCACATTTGAATGTAATGCAGGATGTAAACTTTACTGCGGTTGATAGTTCAGTGATACCATTTGAAGATGAACAATTATGGTTTACCGTAAGTACCAATAATGCCTTTATCAATGATGATATTACTACTGATATTACCGGCCAAACTTCAATTCATGAAATATATCTTGGTGGTAATAGTAATATTTCTATTGGTGAGCCAGCAGCACCATCTTGCGTATCTCGATGGACATTATCATCTACGCCGCGTGTATGGATTGCAGGAAATTTCTTTAATTTTAGTACGCGAGGTGGATCAGTAGGTATACCAGAAACTAGCAATGTTACAGGGCAAGGCGGTATATTTGTTGATCTTAATGGCGGCTTTGGTATTTTCCCTGATTTTCGTGCAAGTATTTCTACTATGGTCACCAAAAGCTGCAATGGTATTATCACTTTACCAAAGTCCCAAGTTGTTTTTGCCAATAGAGTGGGTATTGCCAATTGGAACCTAGTACTTGAGGAACCAGAAACAGTTATTGTGCAACCAGGTGAAGTAATATCCGATTATACGCTTGATTGGGTAGCAACAACCAAAGATTTTGATGTCTTTATCCCGTATGAAATTGGTGATGTAAATATTTGTAGCTGTCCACCAGTCGTTCCTGCAAATATTACTGCATTACCTACTATTCAAGGTACAGTAGATCAATTCCAAATTGTAGATTCACGCATTGGTGATGCTGCACATATATTGATTGACGGTGGGTATGTACGTGAGCTACTTTGGTTTTCAAATTGTCGTCCAGCAGAGGCTCCAGTTGCCATTGTTGTACTTCAAAATGAAGGACAATTAGGTATTAATACAGCACATCGCAATCTAGATTCTATTAATACTGAAACAACATTGGGTGTTAATGGTATTATGTTAATAGCCAATGGCAGTGGTCGTGTTGATTTGAATGAAGATATGATTGTCAATAATATCTGTCCTATTTTACAGGGACCAAACTGGTTACCAACAGATATACTTGAATTTCGTGCAGATGCATCACGCATTATTGTAGTAACACAAAATGGTACATTGGATCTGCGAAGTTTTACTAATGGCGGAATTATTCGCATTGGTGAAAATGTAAGGCTTATTTTTGAACCAGGTGCACGACTTATTCTTGGTGGTGCAGTGCTTGAACTTAATGAAAATGCAAGTATAGAATTTGAACGTTCACCGCAATCAATTCAGTATTTCAAAAATCTTGATGCAACCGTTGGACCAATCGATAATGCCCTCAATCCATTAATTTCAACTCCTATCACTGCACCACATAATGAATTTGCGCCATTGACTGGTTATGGTCTTGGTCTTCATAATACCGATAAATTCCGTGCACGTATTATAGGTACGGGTAGAATTAGAATTCGCGATAAATCACAAATATTCCTTGGTGTTAATGCTATTGTAGGTATTGAAACATTGCAGGAAACATTACCAAATGGCATTGTATGCAATATTCCAACTACTGATGTTACTCTTGAAATTGATGAAGGTTCAAGTTGGCAGATTGGATTTGGTAATAATGATGAAGGTGGTTCCCTGCAAATAGGTAATGTACAGCCATTTGAAGGCCATTCCGTTAATTTTACCCTTAATCTGAACGGTCCTGATGCAACATTTGTAATGGGATCTGGAGCATTTTTTGGCCTTGGTGCAGGTGTAGTACGCCCTACTGGCCATGATGAGCCGCAATCATTAGCTCTTGCTGATGTGCTCTTTAATGTGTCAAATGTTACTTTTAATTTCTTTCAAGGTAGTTTCCAAGAAGAACGTATATTTAATAGTGATGATACTCGTTCTCAATCATTTGTTATTGGTGAGGTAGGTGCAATTAATTTAAATTATGCAGGTCAGAGTGATGATCCGGTTGTTTTGGATACCAATAACTTTGGTATATATGGTGGCGGTAATATGTTTCTTATCAATCCACCAGGAGCAACTGATGCCGGTGCAGTAGCACTCATTAATCGCACTAGTGATGATATTATTCAGATACCATTTGGTGGTACTACTGTGCCTGATGCACGTTTACGCGCAGGGCTTTTAGCATCAACTGATATGCTTGACAATCTTGATGTTGCAGGACTTACACCATTGGCTGCATTCGAAACACTTAAAGTGTTGAGCGCTACTAATGTAGTTAGTCGATCTCTTGGTTTTTCTACTATTGCTCCTGAAGATCTTGTGGCATTTCGTGAATCACGTACAATTGGTCGACTGGGTTATGTTGATCGTGGATTTATAGGTCGGATTAATATGTCTGATATAATAGATTCAAATGGTGCATCACAAGGAGATCGTAGAGCGCGTGCCTATGATATTGGAACAGTAGTAGTAGCACTTAATGAGGCATTGCCTGCACCTGCTCCAGTATTTACTGCAACACAAATTCAAGAATAAGAAAGTATTAAGGCTTAATGTTGAGCGGTAGCCTATTGCTATCGCTCAATACTTAAAAGGAGACATATGAAAAAACAACTGCATATAGCAGTACTAGTAGGTGCGGTGAGTAGTGGTATACTCAATGCAACAACTAGCGAATTTAGATCACCACTACGTATTATTCGTGGGGTGATGCATTCTTATTTATCTCCCATAGAAGATGCCTGGTGGTTTGAACACATGCCAGAATGTGATCGTAATCCGTGCTGGCACGTGGATGCATGGGGAGCTAGTTATTATCGTGCTGCTGATAAAGCTTTTTTCAATCCATGCGGCGGAAGTACTACCAAGACAACATCATTATCAACATTATTTTTTGGCGCAGAATCATTTACAGGCCAACAATTTTTTGTAAATGGAACTGTGAGTCCTGCTCAATTAAATAGCGCAACACCATTTCTTGCATTTGCACGGATTAGTCCTCGATTTACCTATACTGAGCGTGGAGTGGTGGCGGGTCTTCATGCAAGATATACATTTGGCAATGACGATTGTTGGCATGCGGGATTTCGCGTAGGCTTACCCGTTAAAGATATTGAAGTTGAACCGGTTAATGTAGGAGCAATGGAAGAAACATTGCAAGATGTATTTGATGTTAGAGATCTTTGTGTTGGTACTGGCGCTACTGATATACAAACGGTATATGCATTTCGCCTTGATTTTTTGACTGCGCTTAATCAATGTAGAATAGACTCTAGTGGAAATGAAGTTACCACTTCAGTTGTACAATATGATAATGGTACCGGCTCGCCAACTAATGCCAATAATGCAACGCAAATTGCTGGTGTTGTGGCTTCAGGTTCTACGGCTTCAGGGCCTGTAGCAGGTGAAGTTACACTGCCGCCGGTATATCTTACCCGCGTTGGTTCTGGTGGTAGTGGTACGGGCAATTGTCTTTTTACCAATGCACCGACAGGTCAATTTCCCGCTTTTCCTTATTGTAAACCATCAACAGATGTTTCTGGTCCACTTGCTGCTGATGGGTCTGGTGGTGCAGTAGGCCAATCACTCTTTTTTCAATTTGGTCAAGATTATGCTGCAGGACTTGGTACAGATACAAATGCACAGGCATCGCTTTTTGTAGTTCCACGCTGTGATCCAGATCGAATAACAGGACTTCCTGTAGTTAATACACAAGCGAATACAATAAGAGAAAATGTTCAAGCGATTGTAACTTCCGGTGCAGATACGTTTGAAACATCTATTGCATTTTTTCAATCGCAAGGTATTGATTTTACTCGATTTGAGCGTATTGTTGGTGTTGGTGATTTAGATACTGAAGTGTATGTTGGTTATGGCCATCATGATGAAGCGTTTCTTGATGGTATTGTAGGTGTGCGATTCCCGACTGGTACCAAACCAAAAACGGCAACACGTATTTATTATCAGCCAACAGGCAACAAGAAGCATTTTGAAATTAAACTTGGACTAGAAGGTGGCTGGCAACCGCATGAATGTTTTGCATTCCGCCTTGATGCAGCATATCATCATGCATTCAAAGCTGATGAATGCCGTGCAGCACCATTTAAACAAAAAACATCTCCATGCAACATAGATACTGATTGTTGTGAAAATAGTTGCAGCAGTACGTGCGATACATCTTGTTCCAGTACCTGTGATGAGGATTGCTGCGAAATAGAAGAAAATAAATTCCCTAATGTAGATTGCTCAACTATTTTTGTCAAAAACGTAGGTCCCAATTTGTGTGTTGATGTCTCATGGGATTATTTTGTAGGCCATGCAGAATTTACTGTTTTCCATCCATGTAATCCTGAACTGGGAATGGCATTTGGCTATGAAATTATGTACAAAGGCAAAGATCATGTATCGGGTGACAATTGTGATTGTACAACTACGGGAATTTTAACTGCTACAGACTTATTGGGTAATACAAATCAACCGCTTGATTTATCTATTTTAGAAGATCGCACCAGAACTATAACACATAAAGTGTATGGTGAAATATTCCATAGATGGAATTATTTTGAATTGTTTGGTGGCGCCTCACACATTGTTGCCGGTGAGAATGCGATGAAAGAATCAGAAATTCATCTGGGTATGAAGATTTTCTTTTAATTGAATATCTCATACTATAATGAGGAGAAACGGAATGATAGCAAAAAAAGGGGCCTTACTTGCATTCATACTGGTTATGCAAAGTGGCAGTGCACTGAGTGCACCAAGAAAGAACTTCAATCTGGATAAAGAATTACATCAGGTAGCATTAACTGATGATCAGGCCGAATGGGTTGTACAAGAAATAGAAAATATACTGCAGCAAGCACGTATATATGATCATGCAAATAAAGCACCTCGTCCTGATGCAGCACAACCATGTGATGGGGTTTTTCCGGCATGCAATACCTTTGATTTAACAGAATTGGCTGCATGTTGTTGTACTATTAGAAATATTCTTTGCTGTATTGGTACATCAATTTTTGAGGTACTTGGTAATTGCTTAGATAAATCAATTTTATTGCCATCAGTGGTAGATAAAAGTGATATTGATGCTATTTGTGCCTCAACTATTACCTTACTCAAAACCATATTACTTGAACTTCGTGGTGCATTTGTAACGTTATAAGCTAGACATTAATAAAATCGACAGGGAAGAATTTTTTTCTTCTCTGTCGATTTTATTAATGAGTAAAATAGTATAAAAAAAGAAGGTAAGTTAATTAATATATTTTGCACAACCGCAATATGGTGAGTTGTTTATATAAGGAAAAAAAGTAATGATAATGTTCTTACTGATTATGATAAGCATGGCAACGCCTATGCTTTTTAATACAACTATTTATGCAAATTCCTGCTCATTAGTTATTCCTGGTGAAAATTTATGGCGACTTACTAGTCAAATTAATGATTGTGTTAATTTTATTGCAAGTGAGTTAGAAGAATGTTGTAGTGTGATTGATACATGTTGCAGCTGTCATCCTATCATTATAACAACACTTCCCTATGATATAGTACTACCAGGTTATTACGTACTTAAAAGTGATTTTACCTATAATGCAATTGGAACAACACCAGCAATTTCAATTGATGCAGATCATGTTGTGCTTGATTTGTGTAGTCATAGTCTTTCACAGTTGCAAACAAATGTTAGCTCAGGTGTTAATGGTATACAAATTAATCCGAACCATAAGAGCCTATCCAGAAACTCCTAGACGTGCAAAAAGGTGGGATGTTTCAGCAAAAATTGCGAAGGCATAATAATTTTCTGTGAGTTTGTCGTATCTGATGTAAAGTCGTCTGAATCGATTCATCCAAGAATGCGAACGTTC
>DASZEX010000063.1:0-2882 GCA_035940365.1 Candidatus Babeliales bacterium
CGCAACACCAATCTCTGGACCACAGTTCAATCCTATTGATATTGATGACATATTTGCAAGTGAGGATGTCATCATATTTACGATAGAAATTATTTTTGTGCCATCATTTTGTGCAATATTTACAGATTCAAGCACATCTGCACTTTCTCCACTCTGAGAGAGAGCAATCAATATTGATTGATTGTCAAAAAAATTTGGAGAATATGGTATTTCACTTGATATAAGAGATTCAATTTTTAATTTTGCATATTTTGAAAAAATGTGTTTTGCTACTAGTGCCGCATTGTAGCTTGTCCCGCTTCCTGTTATGTACAGATTTTTTGCTTGTTTTATTAAATTAGCTACAAGATCAAGCTCGATTTTGGTATTATGACCAGCTTTTAATATTGTTCTAGGTTGTTCTGAAATTTCTTTTATGGTATAATGTGCATATTCACCTTTGTATGAATCGGCAAATTCTTTTGATATTTTTGTAATTTGATGTCTTACTGGATTTCCATCAAAATCAAACATTTGAATCCCACGTGTATTAATTATAACAAACTCACGATTATCTGGATAAATCACCTGATCAGTATGTCCTACAAATCCTAAAACATCGCTTGAAACAAAATATCCTTCTTTTCCAATTCCTACAATTAATGGTTCATGAAATCTGGCTGCGGCAATCATCCCGTCATTAAATACTGCAACAAAAGAATAATTTCCTGCTAATTGCCCAACAGTTTGTAACATAGATTTTTTGACGTTTTTTGTTTGATCAAACTCATATTGTAAAAGATTTGCAATTACTTCGCTGTCTGTCTCACTTTTAAAAAGAAAGCCCTTTTGTTGCAAGTCTTTTTTTAGTTCTGTAAAATTATCAATTATTCCATTATGAACTATAGCAATTTTGCTTGAGCTTGATGAATGTGGATGAGCATTTGCTGATGTTACCCCACCATGTGTTGCCCATCTGGTATGACCAATTCCTATATTGCCAGAAAGTGTATCTAGTTTAGAAGCATTATTTACCTGATCAACTTTCCCAACTCCTTTTTTTATTAAAATTTGATTATCAGAAAATGTTGCTATTCCTACACTATCGTATCCTCTATACTCCATTCGTTTTAGTCCTTGAACTAATACGGGTGCTGCTTTATCAGATCCGATGTAACCAATAATAGAACACATTTTTTGTAACCTCTAAATTATAAAATGGTGCAACAAGTTTCTTAAGCGTTATAGAACTATTTACTAAAACATTTTACCTATAGAAACTTACCATTATTTTAAAAAATATACATAGCAAATAAAACTAGATTGAAAGTAAAAACATGGATAGATAGGATTACCGATGACGATAATTTATGGTTTAATGCTATCAAGTTGGAAGATGGTGGTAATTATTTTGAAGCCTTTGTATGTTATTTAAAAGATTCCGCGGAATGTTTAAAAAATAACTTTTTTGTTAAAGCAGCTTTGAGTTGTTCTTGTGCAGCAATCTGTATTGCAAATCAAGGTAATCCAATAGCAGCGCGTCAATTATACTTGGAGGCTGCAAGAATTTATGAGGAAAATGCTGATTTTATTATTGGAGAGTCTATTAGAGAATCTCTCTGGTCGCTTCAGGAGGCTTATGAATATTATTTACTAGGTGTAGATGGTGATAAAGCCGAGAAAGTTTATGATAAAGCTCTTTTTCTAGCGGGAAAAGTGAATCACTTTTCCGGTGAAGATGAAATCATGCAAAGGATGAAACTAAGAAAAAAACGTGCATCTGATACAATGAGTGTGACACATACTAATCTTCAAGCCTCTGACAAAATAGAAGAAGAGATTCAGAAATTTATGCGTCTAAGAAAACCAGATCCCATTATAGATAACATGATAGATAATACATCTAAGAATACCCAAGGGAGGCAACACTCCTGAAGAAAGTATTACTGATTAGCTGGGATGCTTATCCTAATTATGCTTCAGGTGGAATTTACACCTGGACTAAGACTTTGATAGACAGCATGCAAGAGTGGGAATTTGTAGTTGTAAATCAACTCTCAAATCCAAACGGCAATGGAAAATATTCGGTTCCTAATAATGTTACCAAGGTAATAGAAATACCGATATTTGGAACAAACAGATATGAAGAATTTTATAATGAAAAACGTTCACTGCTATTAAAAATTCTTCGTACAACAGAATCAGTTATTAAAAATGAATTCATGCCTCTATTTAAAAAATTTTTAAATGTTGTCTTATCAGAGACATCTTATACAGAAGAGCTTGTAGAAATAATTTGGCAGCTCCATCAATTTTTAACTATTTATGATTCCAAAAAGTGTTTTGAATACAATCTAGTATGGGATAGTTTTCTTAATCATATAAAAAAGGACCGACTCTACGAAAATATGTCTCTAAAAGAAACGTTGACTGCTTTTCAACTTATTAGCAGAAGTATGCAGGTCCTTTCCTTTCAAGTGCCAAAAGTTGACATAATACATTCTTCTCTTGCGTGGCTGCCCTCCATGATTGCAATTTTTGCAAAACGTGAAAGCAATTGCCCAGTTATAATAACAGAGCACGGGGTAGCGTTCAGAGAATTACTGTTATATTATAATGCAGTGTTATATGATGAACCAGCCAAAATATTCTGGAAATTTTTTTCGCGCAATATTACTAGAGCAATGTATTCAATTGCAGATGTAATAACACCAGTCTGTGAAGCAAATGCAGCGTGGGAGAAAGATCTTGGTACAGATCCAGCAAAAATCAAAGTGATCTACAATGGTGTAAATATTCAAAAATTCTGTCCCATGGAAATAAAAAGAGAAGATGACAGACCAACAGTAGTGTCTGTTGGAAGGATAGAGCCTTACAAAGACATTGTTTGTCTCATACGAGCA
>DASZEX010000064.1:0-1589 GCA_035940365.1 Candidatus Babeliales bacterium
AAAAACTATCTAAATAGTCTTTGCTCATAAATAATGGAAATTGATGATGATATATGGATGGATGCATCATCAATCGGATTCTCAAATTATGATGTTTCAACCCATGGGGGAGTTAAAAATAATAAAACTGGATATTTATTTTTAAATAGACAAAGACCTAGTGGATATATTACTTTATGTCTAAATGGGGATGATGGTAAAAGAACTAACATTATCGTTCATATTTTAGTAGCAAAACTCTTTATTCCGAATCCAGAAAATAAACCAACCGTCGATCATATTGACCGCGATAGATCAAATAATAAACTGAATAATTTGCGATGGGCAACATATCATGAACAAAATATGAATCGATCTGGAGTTGGTAATAGTCGCAAGGGTCGAGAAGTAGATCAATATACATTAGAGGGCGATTATGTGGCAACCTGGAAAAGTATTAAAAGTATCGCAGAGGCATTTGAACGCAATCCAACTAATTTGAAACATACATTAAGCGGTAAGCGAAACTCATGGCATGGTTATCAATGGTGTTATAATGATGGTGACTTACCTAATGAAATATGGAAACAGGTCCCATTAGAGATAAATAATATTTATGCCTCAACCTATGGTCGAGTTAAAAAAGTCGGACTAAATGAAAGATTCCTCTATGGAATGGTAGAGGCTGATTACTTGCGTATAGGTATAAGAATTAAGGGCAAAATTATAAAATTTTATGCACACCATTTAATTTGTAGAGCTTTTCATGGATTACCTACTGATGATCGTATTTTTGTGAATCACAAAAACGGTATTAAGTTAGATAATTGTCCCTATAATTTAGAATGGGTAACTTCATCCGAAAATGCACAACATGCACGTGATAATAACCTGATCAAATTACCATCACATACGAAACCTATTTCACAACATACTATGAGTGGTATATTTTTAAAACAATATCAGTCAATAGCACAAGCAGGTAGAGAAAACAAAATCAGCAATAGGAGAATATCAAATGCTATCAAGAACAATAATGGAGTATACGTTGGATTTATTTGGAAACTGGGAAATAATGAACCAAAAGATAAAATAAAATTAAAGCTAATTTTAAAAGATAATATAGCAGAAATGAGTCAATAAAGTACATCATCATTTATCTGAAAAGGTTGTTGATCAAGTAAAAGAATACAACTATTTACTTGATACACAAATTATTACCACTACCACTATTAATCATCTTTGTTGGATAACAGTAACTTTGATATTAATATGACCTGATATAAGTGAATAAAATTGAAAGTGAAAATTACTCAGTTTAATTTATATTAAATTATATGGACACTACTCTAATACATTTGCCTCTTAACTGTGAAGTCAACTATTATGAGAATTTTTTGAATGAAGATGAATCTAGTGACATTTATGATTATATCATCAATCAGTGCGATTTAAAAAGACATCGTGTCAAAGTTTCTGATCAAGTCTCATATAAACTCAACCGCTCGACCGTGATTTTTACTGATGAAGAGACCATCAAGCAAGGTATCATCCCAAAGACGTGGGGAGAAGAGACTCCTATCATCATATGGCCAAATCTGGTTGCCAAT
>DASZEX010000065.1:0-5743 GCA_035940365.1 Candidatus Babeliales bacterium
CGTCGAATAAGTTTGATTGCGTTTTCTACTGACCCCTTTTGCCATGGACTGTATGCATCACAAAAATAGGTTGGTATGCCAAGAGTATAGTGCTCTGCAAACTCTTTTCCGTTGTCGAATGTACATGATGTTGCATATGACCCAATCGACTTTTTCAATGATTTTATAGTAGTGTCACTTTGCTTAGAATCTTGTTTGACCAATGATACCAATCGCGACACTCGTTCAACTGTTGTAAGTACATTGGCAGATTGGCTTCCGCGATTGAAAAACAGATCCCCTTCAAAATGCCCAAACTCTTGCCTTGCATTGATTTCTTCAGGTCTCTTATCAATAGATACCCGATATTGAATCGTCTGTTTAGATCGATTCTTTCTTACAAGTCCACGTTTCTTTTTACGCTTGTCTAATAACTTCCAAAGCTCAAGTTTTTTGTACTTGGGTTTGTAGATAAATTGATAGATGACTTCAGCGCAAATTCCCTCATCTGGCCGTTCTTTTTTCCAGCGACCAGCAATGACTTCGGGTGACCAACCAATCTTCAACTTATCGATGACATAGTTTTTGAGGTCCATATTCCGCTCTATTTTACTGCCATGTCGTGCCTTGCGTTCATCTGTTTTCTTTTGCGCGTCCCTTGGGTATAGGTATCCAATTCTATCACTGTTTCTCCTTAATTCTCTCGATACAGTCGACTTATCACGACCAATGCTTTCTGCTATCTGCCTTTGCGATAACCCTTGTTTATGACCTTCATAAATCCGTACTCGTTCAAGCTCTTTTAATTGTGTATAATAAACCATGTGCAATGCCCTTTTGTAGAACTATTTTTGTCACTAAAAACAATTCTATCAGAAAAGCGTTGCACTTCATCTTAGCAGATGCCCAGGTAGTTATGCCTTTGAAATACAGGAAGAAGAACTATACAAAAAAATCAATACCATAGGCGAAGAATATAATAAAATTAGTTCAGAATTTTGCGATATAAGAGAAATAGTTTACAAAAAAGTTTTCCTTGCTGCAGAAGCTATTGCAAAACAGTTAGGAGCTTGCGCTGTTATTAATCCATATGATTATAGAACATATGTTGATCCAGAATATGATATTACTGATCGCGTTGTAGAAATAGTTAATGCACAATATACCGCGTCTGCAAAAAAGTAATTAGCTCATGCATACATGCTTGGCCTACTGATTTTGACATTCGGCCTTCGCATGTCTTATTATCTGACCATTGATTCCCTTATGCCTTTATTGCTTGCAATATTGCATTAAAGCATTAAAACAATATATCCATATAGAAACTTAACCGTTGATTTCGCGAATACTTTTCAGCCAATATGTATTTATGGTAAGGATTAAAACAATATAGCCATAAAGGTTGCAGTATGCGCAAGATTGCTGTTACGTTATCCAAAGGCGGTGTTGGCAAGAGCACTGGCGCTGTATCTATTGCTCATGGACTCGCACTGCACAAACGCAAGGTGTTGCTTATTGATACAGACGACCAAGGTCAAGATGCATTTTTATTAGGTGTAGAACCGCCAAAGGGCTTGGCAGATGTACTTAATGAAGATACATCTGCGCAAGAAGCAATTTTTCAGGCGCGTCCAAACTTATGGATACTTTCTGGCGGCAAGCCGCTCGCTGGTATAAAAAGATCAATTGGTAGAAAGGATTATGGTGCAGAGCAAACATTATCTGAAGCAATCAAACCATTAGAAGCACAATTTGACTATATTATTATGGATACATCACCTGCATGGGATCCACTTACCATTAACTCATTGTTTTACGCTACTGAAGTCCTGACACCGGTTAGCCTAGAAATTTTAACTATGAATTCGCTTGCAGAATTTGTTGACCGCTTAAATTCTGTAAAAAAATTTAATAAGCATCTTAATCACTGTTACGTACTACCAACATTTCATGATGGTCGTGTAAAAAAATCAGCAGAAATTCTAGGGCAACTCAAAAAACATTTTGCAGCAAAACTATGTGAACCAATTAAATATAATGTACGCATTAGTGAAAGTGCTGGCTTTGGTCAAACAATTTTTGAATATGCACCACAAAGTCCTGGTGCAAAAGATTATCAAAAATTAATACAAAGGATACTGAAAGATGAGTAGAAAAGTAACACCTGATATAATGTCGGACGTAATGGGCGCTACCGTTGATTCTGAACCATATGGCAATAAAGCATTAAAACAAGAAAGCGATATAACCAGCAATTGCAAAAACAACTACCAGGATCACAATAACCATATAACAACAGGGCCTGCAAACAATAAAACAATACCGAATGATAGTAAAGAAAAAACTACCTTTAATTTGTCGCTAAAAACATTAGAAGAATTAGAAAATGCATGGATAACGTTAAGGAGAAAATTAAAAGGAAAACAAAAAATTACTAAAACACTAATAGTAGAAAAAGCAATAGAGTTGGCGCTTGCTGATTTTGAATCAAAAAGTGAGCTAAGTAGTTTATACATAGAATTAAAAAACAATAACATCTAATTCTTCTTGCTAATTTATGCTAAAAATAGTATAATCTTGGTAGGAGAAATAATGGCACTAAAAGAATTAATATGGGTCGGGTCAAGTTATAAAGATCTGATGGACTTGCCTGTTGATATTAGACATGTTATGGGTTATGGATTATACCTTGCACAATGTGGAGAAATGCATGAGAGCGCCAAGGTATTAAAAGGATTTGGTGGTGCAGGAGTTATTGAAATAATAGACTCAGATGACGCAGGTACCTATCGTGCGGTATATACCATTAAAATGGCAGATGCTATATTTGTGTTACACGTATTTCAGAAAAAATCAAAGCAGGGAATTAAAACACCACAAAGAGATATAGATCTTATTAATGCACGACTAAAACAGGCGCAGGAAATATATAAAAGTAGGCAAGACAATGAAAAAGAATAACAATTATATCGTAAGCTCTGGTAATGTTTTTGCAGACCTTGAATTACCAGATTCAAGTGAATTACTTGCAAAAGCAGAACTTGCACGCCGAATCAATGCTATTATTAAACAAAAAGATATTACTCAAGCAGAGGCTGCTAAGCTTTTAGATATTGATCAACCAAAAATATCTGCATTGCATAAAGGTAGGTTGTCAGGTTTTTCACTTGAGCGCCTATTCAGATTTTTAAATATTCTTGGTCAAGATATTACAATCAGGGTTCTTCCCAAAAAGAAATCAAAACCTATTGCAGATATTGCCGTTACGTTACCGATACACAGAAAAGTTCCAGCAATAAAAAAACCGGCTACTACACCCGTTTCTATGCATGCACGCAAAAAGGCAAAGACCCGCCAATAAATTGGTACTGCGAATACAAAAAATATAAAATCTAAGATGCCATAATTGCATTTATGTTATGCATTATGGCATTTCTTTTTTTAAATCTTATGGTTTAGTATATTGGCAAACTCATTAAGAATAAATTTGCCCCATATTGAATCTTTTTATACTTATAATACTTTTTGCTTATACAAGAACATATCATTGCGCATAGGGTAAATTTATTCGCGATTCTATATATTTACCGGGATAGCTTCTCTTTCATGAAATCATTCAAGCTCATATTTCTTTTTGCTGCTTCTACAGCAAGGTGCGCATGGAGTTCTGGAGGTATGCGTAAATTTAATTTACCAGAGAAAGTTTTTTCTGGTTTTTCGCCACGCTCTTTGCACCATAGTAAATAATCATCAACAGAATCATGGAACGCTTTTTCAAGACCCTGTACAGTAGTACCCTGGAAGGTAATGATATCTTTTAAGCCAATAACTTCACCATGAAATATTTTGGCCTCAGCATCATAGGTAACATTGCCTATGTATCCCTTATATTGCATCATGAGTTATCCCTGCGTTTATTAAAAATTCTCTCACGGATACTAATGCTCCTTTATCAGTAATATTTTTTGGATGCGGCCTATGAAAAACCGCCTTTACTCCATTAAGTACTATACGAACACGAGAACCATTTCCTTCTGATATCTCTGCACCAAACCCTTCTAACAACGCCTCTATATCAGGCCATCGTACATTAGAAGGCACCGGAACTTTGAAAATAAGTCCCAATGTTTTGCGCTGCTTTGTATTCATGCTCGCCTTTATTTAACTATCAACATAGTACCAAATAATAGTACTAGACGTCAACGGTTAAATCTGATATAGGCATAAAAACTTGAATATGTCGTATAACGCCCGCCATTATGTCTTAACAAGATGTCTTAACAAAACGATAGTGTTATGCGACGCCATACTATTTTAACGTTATTAACCCGCTATTATTAATACGGTTACTAAAAGAAAGAATGTTTCGCAAAACTCCATCGCGTCTATTTGTACGCCCCCGTTTCGCCCGCCCGTTTTTAATACCCGCTTGGGAAATTACACGCAGTAGGGCTACGAACAATTAGCATAATTTGTATATACGTAAATCACGTACCGGTTCCGGTTCGGTTAAACGGTTAATGCATAGGGGAGGGATATGCGAATTTCGGGGAACTCCCTCATTCGCATTTACTATCGCTCAATAAACTTTGTTACTAAAAGAAACGGATTGGATAGAATTTCTTCCTTTTAGTGTTTCCTGTTCAAGCCAAGCCTACTAAAAGGCGATGGCTTGGAACAAGGAAGTAGGGGGTTTTATTCCCCTACTTCCATTAATAAATATTAATAAATATTTATTCCGATTTTACAATTCAAAAAAACGCTTATTTTACGATGTTTTTTAATGGTATGGCGTAAACGATAACCTATCTTTTGTAAACGATAACCTATCTTTTTGTAAACGATAACCTATGTTCAGCGTAAATGATAACCTATGTTTCTTTGTTATTTTTCTTGGTTGTTTTTTTTGAGTTTTTTATAGGTGATTTCCTATAGTCTAACCGAATAGCACCATCTTCTTTTATTTCATATCCTGATATGGAATTAGCAGCTGTAATTTTATTTAATTTTTCTTTAAATTTTTTGCGTGCCATCCTTGGGTTTGACTTGTAGGTTCCCGATAACCCAGCAAGTTTCATAGCAAATTCTTCATCTATTGTTGTGTATTGTTTTTCAGATGTCTTTCTTTGGGCTGCGCGTGATTGGGCAAATAGACCAAGCAATATATCTTCTGGTCTTAATGATAAGGTTCCTTTTGATATCTCTGTTACAAGATAAGCAGCCTCTTTTAATAAAGGGTTTAATACGCGTGGTATAACCTTATCCGGGTAGCCATTTTTTAGTTCTTGGTCTTTATGTTGGCTTGCAGTTACGGATAAATCTAACATAGGAATTTTTACATCTATCCATTCGTCATTTAATTTATATTTAAAAGTAAGCTTAGTATTTTCAAGGAGTTTACTTAGATCCCAGAATCTTTTTTTTTCCGTTGAGCTCCAGCTACTTTCTCTATTTACGTTTTTTGCTACTGACATAATATCTGTAATAGGTGCAAGAAATTGAAAATTACCCATTAAATTTGCAAAGGCCCAGTATGCAAGGTAGACTTTTATTGCATCGGTCATATCGTCATGGTATTTGAGAAATATGTAGTGGACCCCATTTCGTAGACAGAATTTAGGACCAAAATTAGATATAAAATGGAATAAAAATTTTGGTAACCTGAACCCAAAGAAAGGGTCAAGCTTTATGAAGAAAAAAAATAATTTTAGTGCAGCGTTCAAAGCAAAAATAGGATGCGCTGCTTTGCGAGAAAGCAAAACTG
>DASZEX010000066.1:0-1985 GCA_035940365.1 Candidatus Babeliales bacterium
TTCACCATCTTTATCTTTCATCATTGCGATAGTTTTATAAAACACGCTTTCATCATCATTTTTATTTTCAAGTTCTTTGTTTTGCTGCTCATGTAAGCTAAATATTTTTCTTATTAGTGCATCATTACGATTTTTAACCGCATAATGTAATGGATTTAAGCCGTTATGATTTTGACAGAAAAAAACTGCATCAAGCATACTGGTATTACTTTTTTCTTCCACTCTTATTGGATTGGATGGGAATAGCCTGCACATTGCTTCAAACATCAGCAGTGATTCTGGATTTGATGAAACCATATGGAAAGGCGTATTGCCATGCTCATCGGTGATGAACATCGCATTTTTTATTAAATCTGCACCAAAACACGTTATTGCATCATCCAAATTAACCTCTTGAGCGACCAGAGCATGTATAAATGTTTTTAAAATCGCCCATTTGTCCTCCTTATTTTTTAAATTTTTGATGCGATCTAATAATGGTTTAATATTTTTTTTATCTATAGGTATTTTTGTATAAGAATAAAATAAGGGACTATTGCCATTTTTATCACGCGCCAAAAGCAATTGCACAAAAGCATGATCGTCATTTTCGAACGGTTTTATTATTTCTTCAATGATGAGCGGTTTATTTTCTTTTAATAACTGTTCAGAAGAAGCAAGTCCACCGCTATTCCGTAATTCATTATAAACTGTTTTGGAATTTTTCAGTCTCTCTTCAATTGTTGAATACTTCGCTGCACACATGTTACAGTAATTTTTACGAGAGTAACGCGAACAAAAGCAACAAACTGATATCATATAATGTCCTTGACCTTGAATAGATTGAGGAACATTTTTTTTTAAAATGGTATTAGGCATGTTATCTTTTAAGGAACATAACTCTTCTGATAAAACGTAATGAAGTACATGTTGTTCTGTTTTGGGATCTATTTCAGAGACTGCTTTCATTCGTGCGATATTTCCCGAATATTGGCTAATCTTTTCAGCTACCGCTGCAGCATCCAATTCACATCGATAGTATACCCCCGAAGAACGTATTTCGTAGAAGTTACCTTCATACTTTGGTTGATCTTGTAAAAAATAATATCCAAGATAAGCAACACGCGGAGTTTCCTTTAACCATCTAATCATTGACATATTGTTTTCCCTAACTAATCACTATTCTCTATTTTCCACCTTCATACTGAAAATCACATTCATGTAATTTAACTATTTTGGTTCGTTTGACCCACTTATACCCTAACCAGAGTGCAATAAATATTGGAACACTAATGTATGAAACCAAAATACCGTACCAGTTGATATGATCCGCCATAAAAGCTTGATAATTTTGTCCTGCGATTATAAATAAACAAAGTGCAAATGCAAGTAACGGCGCGTATGGATAGCCTTTTGCAATATAAGGCAACTCTTTAATATCACGTCCTTGCTTCACATAAGCCTTACGAAAACGATAATGACTGATTGCAATTCCAAGCCACGCAATAAATCCAGTCAAGCTCGATGCATTCAATAACCAGAAATAAACTGCTCCATTACCAAAAAATGAGGATAAAAAAGCCAGGAAAGCAACTGCGGTCGTTGCAAGTAAAGCGTTCATTGGAACACCACGTTTATTTACTTTTGCAAATATGGCTGGAACATGCCCTTCTTTTGCCAAATACCATAACATGCGAGTCGATGCATACATGCCGGAATTGCCCGCCGATAAAATGGCGGTCAGGATCACAGCATTCATTAATGAAGCGGCAAAAGTAATACCTAAATGTTTAAAGACTAAAGTGAAAGGACTGACTTGAATATCTGAACTGGCTAATTGATCTGCTGTATAAGGAATCAAGAGACTAATCACAAGAATAGATAAAATAAAAAATAATAAAATACGCCAAAATATTTGTTTGACTGCTTTGGGGATCGTTTTATGGGGTTCATGACTTTCGCCTGCAGCAATACCAATTAATTCTGTGCCCTGAAATGAAAATCCC
>DASZEX010000067.1:0-7224 GCA_035940365.1 Candidatus Babeliales bacterium
TGCGTTCCGAGGTTGTTGATAAGACGTGGAAAAGAGAGTAGGGTGAAGCCGGCCCGCCGGCCGTGGAGGCCTATATTTTTTGTTCAAAAACCGGACATTTTAACTTATCAAAAAAGAGGACATTTTAACTTGTGGTTGACATACCTAAAAATAATGAAAGATCTTGAATTAAAACAAACTGGTCGGGACGGCCAGACTCGAACTGGCAACCCCTCGCTCCCAAAACGAGTGCGCTACCAATTGCGCTACGTCCCGACACAATGTCTCAGAAAGTTGTAGAAGTACTATACCTTTTTTTATATAAACATGCAAGAAAAAAGTATATTTAAACAAAGGTTATAATAATAGTACCAAATACTGCACTAACATTCAAAATAAGAATAGGTTCCTGGCCCATTTGAACATTTTGATACCGCTCAAACCCACCATGTATCGTACTATTATTAGGTAACATGATAGTACAAAAAACAGCTTGTGCATTAATCAATACAGGTATTTCATAGGGAATCTCTATATACGTAGTACCAAATACTGTATTGTGGCTTATAGTATGCTGCATGCCAAAATCAAGAGTAGTCAAATCAATTTTTTGCGTACTAAAAATAGTTGAAGAAGATGTTGTATGAGTATTATAGGTCACAGACTGTGATGTATACTTATGATGCCAACCGAATGAAGATTTAAAAGGATTAGTACCCATTACCAATGATAATCCCCAATACAATACCCAAAGCCCAAAAGCAATACGTAATAATGGTAGATCAATACCAAATAAAGCATTAAACAGCAACTGGAGGCCAATAACTATAAGTAAACCACCCCAAAATAATGATCCCATTTATTCCCTTGATACATTATAAAAAAATAATATTAAACCAAGACTTACTTGCAAACAATGATTGATACAATAAAATAACTCGGCTGGAATGGTAATTATTTGACAGGCAACTAACCATAGGTATATTTTATTTGTCATACTATATAATAACAAAAACCAAAGTATACATAATACATACACACCGATTGTATCGCGTAGCCAGGTTATTATAAAGCAGAATCCAGTTGTAATTTTTGAACTTTTGATCATACCAACCTCAATAAGTTGGGGTGAACGGTGGGGATCGAACCCACGACCCTCAGAGCCACAATCTGATGCTCTACCAGCTGAGCTACGTTCACCATGATAACTTCTCAGTTATTATACGCGTTTTTTATAGCTATGCAAGAGAAATTACCCAAGAATTTCCAAATTGATCCTATTAACCAATAATAGATAACTATTCTTTATTTCAATACTGATGCTGCTTGCTGTTGCATTGCATTTACAGAAGGTATTACAGATCTTTGCAATAATTGTGAAAGTTCTGCATTGAATGTTTTTATTACATTGTTTTGGACTGCTTCATGAGCGCAGACAATAGCATTATATATAGCATCTTCTTGAGCTGCACCATGTACTACTACTACGGGATTATTAATGCCCAAGAGTAATGCACCGCCAACACGCTGATAATCAGTTGTATCTTTAATTTTTTTAAATAATGGCTTAATACATAAACCACATAATTTAGTAAACCAAGAACGTGAACTTTCTTGCTTAATCCATGTAAAAAGTAACCTAACAGCCCCTTGTATACCTTTTAAAAATACATTGCCCACAAAACCATCTGAAACAAGTACATCAACATTATCATCAAATACATCGCGCGCTTCTATATTACCTATAAAATTAAGTTCTGTTTTTTGCTCAAGCCGCCTATATGCTTCTTTTACTTCTGTTGAACCTTTATATGGTTCATGGCCATTGGATAATAAGCCAATACGTGGTTTTTGTATCTTTTTCATTAATCGTACAAAGATATGGCCCATATATGCAAACTGTTCCAAAAAATCAGCTTTGCAATCTGTATTTGCACCCAAATCAAGGCAAAACAATTCACCTTGCTTTGTAGGTAAAAATTTTCCCAAGGCAGGGCGCAAAACGCCTTTAACCCTACCAATAATAAGCGTACTTGCTACCAAAATTGCTCCGGAGTTGCCAGCAGAAACCATAGCCGATGCCCGGCCATCTTTGACTGCATAAGCAGCTTGAACAAGAGAAGAGTCTTTTTTTTTAGTAACGCCACGTGTTGGCTCTTCACCCATCGCTATAAATTCAGTACATGGCTCTATAATAATAGAAAGATCTTTCCATTGGGGAAATAAGAGATTCAATGAATTTTGTATAAGCTTATTATCACCAAAAAGCATTATAGGAATACCACGTTGTGCAGCTAGCAATGCACCTTTTACTATTACATGTGGTGCAAAATCGCCCCCCATTGCATCCACCGCTATCATGGTATTCCTTTTATATAACTACGGTATAATTATTTATAATTATTATTCTTGCGTTGCTGGTTTTTGTGCACGAACCGCTCTTTTGGCTTGCCGTATACTTATACGAGTAGCAGATCGTTCTATTTTGGTTCTCATAACCTTTGCACCCTTATAAAACCCACAAGATGTACAGGCAACATGAGGAACTAAGGGTTTATCACAGTTAGCACAAGCGGTGATGGCATGCATAGTCATACCTTTATTGGCAAAACGCTTATCACGTCGAGTTCGCGAGCGTTTTCGTTTTGGTACTGGCATAGTTATCCTTTTATCCAATTTTCTTTTTGACAAAACTATACCTAAAATATAACTCATTTTAATAAAAAAGGCAAAAATGATTTTTAACTTTTTTGTATGCGTTGTGCATACTTATTTCCCCAAGATGTTAAATAAAAATATCCATCTGATTCTTTCAGTAAACCATCTTTTATACCCTGATGCAGTAAATGCTGTACTGGAGCATTATTAAGATATAAAGCTTGGGCTATAGTATCAGAGGTACTTTTGTTTTTATTATGCAAAAGCCATACACATATAGTATCAAGAATAAGAGGATATCTAGCAGATCTGGACGATATAGACTGAGAACGAAATATAGCCGCATAAAATAATACAATTATAAATAGTATACCGCTTATAAGCGTGATAGATCCTGCGATAGAAACATCAGTACTATATGCAAACCAATAGCCTCCTATTGCTGCTACAATAGCTAATAGTACTGTATTATAAATCATTGCTGGCACAGTCTGTACATATAACAATGCCGTCGCTGCTGGTGTTATCATTAATGCAACGACAACAATAGATCCCATTACATCAAAAGCTCCCACACAAGTGAGACTCACCAAAATCATTAATCCATAATACCATACGCGGGGTTTAAAACCACTTACCTGAGCATACGTATTATCAAAAATGGTGATCATTAGTTCTTTATAATTCAAATATATAAATAATATATTAATTACCAGCAAAACACTCATGGTCCATAAGGCCCAAGGACCACAATCTATACCATTAACAATAAGACGATAAAATGGAGCATAGGCCAGTTCACCCAGCAACACCATATCAATATCTATATGTATATTGCACAAATACGTATTAATAAGTATAACTGCAATAGAAAACATCACTGGAAAAATAAGACTTATAGCGGCATCTTTTTTGAGTTGATCAGTAGCAATAAGCAATTCAGTAGCAACTACTGTCACAATTCCTGCTAAAGCTGCCCCTATTATAAGCAATGGTGAATTAAGCGATTGTACAAGCATAAACATAATAACAATACCAAGCAAAATAGCATGACTAATGGCATCACTCATTAATGCAACCCCTCGTAATACTAAAAAAATACCGGGTAATGCACACGTTATAGAAGTAATAAGTGCAATAGATAACATATGTATTTGAAGGATATTCATAGTTCTTTATTATTATAATAATTTAGCATATTCACGTTTGTAGGTAATTAATAAAGAAAAAATAGCTATACTACTAGAAACCAATACAATACACGGACCAGTAGGCATATGCGGTATAATACTACTTATAATAATACCAATTACTGCTGCCAACGCACCAAACATTCCAGATACTATAATAAAAGGGGTCATTCTTATTACATATTGTCGCGCTGCAATAGCAGGTGAAATAATCATAGTACTAATAAGAATAACGCCCACCATATGTAATCCAATACCGATAGTTACTACAAGAAGAAAATAAAGTATACCTTCAAGTATACCTATTGAATAACCCTGAACCTGAGTATATTCTCGATCAAAAGCTACCATAGTCAATTCTTTTTTGATTAATAATACACATACTATAATACAAAAACTGAACAGTATCATACGTAAAACATCATTATAGAGCATAGTGGTAATATTTCCAAAAAGATATTTATTCAAAATGCTTTGATCAGATAATTGCTGTTTTTGTACTAAAGTAAGTAACACTAATCCTATACCAAAAAAAACGGATAGAATAATACCTAATACTGCATCTTTTTTGAGCTTTGTACAATATAAAATAATATACATAAGTATAATGCCACCGCTGCCTACTATAATACCACCTATCATTAATAATGATGGATTTACACTACCTGTAAATAGAAACACGACTACAATACCGGGCAATGAAGCATGCGCGATGGCATCACTTAATAAACTTTGTTGACGTATCAATACAAAAGCTCCAAGCATACCTGCTATGGTTCCTAATATAATACCACCCAATAGCACCATCTGAAACGTATATTCTGCTACTAATGAATATAATATCGTATACATTTACAGATCTTTCTGAGCATAAGATATATACATATAACGTTTATAGGTAGCATCTATATATGTTTGAGTATAACTTGTATGCGTTGGTCCATAAGAAATTATTGCACGGTTGATTAATATAGTCCAATTAAAATAGGTAGAAACAGTATGCAAATCATGATGTACAATCACAATAGTTTTTCCTTGATTACATAATGTCCTAAATAAATTAATCATACTATCTTCAGTAGCACTATCTACACCGGCAAATGGCTCATCCATAATATATAAATCTGCCTGTTGAACCAATGCACGGGCTAAAAATACGCGTTGCTGTTGTCCCCCTGAAAGATGTGCGATAGGACGATTTGCATAAGAAGTCATTTCCATAGTTTCTAATGCATTATATACTACATCTTTATCGTCTTTTGAAGGCCAATGAAACCACCCAATATGTTGATAACGTCCCATCATAACTACATCAAATACCGTAACTGGGAAATCCCAGTCAACCTGATTACGTTGTGGCACATAAGCAACCCTCTTACGTACTTGATTATATGTATTTCCAAAAATAGTAATAGAACCTGTAATTGGTTGTATCAATCCTACCAAAGATTTTAATAAGGTAGTTTTTCCTGCTCCATTTGGTCCAATTATTCCACACAAAGATCCAGTAGGTATAGTACAGGATGCCTGTAATAAAGCTAGTCTGTCCTGATATGCGAGTGTCACATTATGTACATCAATTGCATACATACTATATTTTAGTTATATGGTGTGAAAATTATATATATAATAACAAAATAATATATAATATCATATATTTATTATCATTATATTGTGCTATATTTTTTGCTCACAATAAGTATGTAATTTAAACTATTTTTATAATTAATTAAAACAAGGAATAACAGTCCTTCCTTATTTAGGACTATTATTCCTTGTTTATATATTTTATACGTTTTCTAACGCAATAATACGAGCAATTAGATCTTTTATAGTTGCACGGCCAAAATCAACATCATTTCTTAGTTTTTGAATTTCATTAAGTAATATAGCATATAGCAAATGATATGAAACTGTATATATTTGGCCATTTGTATCATTTACTACTAATTCTGGAAATAATGGCGCTACTTCTTCTGCAATCAAACCATATTGTTTTTTCTTTTCTATATCATTGATGTAATTAAATATAACTGGCCTTAATTGCATAACTAAATTAGTAATATCACCAATATCTTGAACATTTTCTTTAAATCGAATAGAGGAACTTACTGTTCCTAATTTACCAGTACTATCTACAACTACTGATATCGCATCATTCATAATTGTAGTCACATCACGAATACCGGTGGTTGTACCAAAAATATCTAAATTAGATACTGAAAGAGTGTCAAACACATCTACATTTGATGCAGTTATAGTGCGCACACTTTCATGATGCTGTGAAGCCATAAAACTCATATTTAAAAGTAGAATTGTTTAAATATTCGAGAAATTCTCGCGTTGTCTTATCTATATCTGAAATAAATGTGTTATGGGTAACGTGAGTTCTACCAGCTTTCCACACATGTTCTTGGGGGTTTAGATCGGGTGCATAAGGAGGGAAATTCTTAACGGTTAGATTGGTGCAAGTTGTTAAAAATTTTCTCATAGGATCACCTTTATGCCAAGGTGCATTATCCCAGTACAGAACTATTTTTTTCTCTTTGTATGTATTGCATAATTTTTCCAATAGCTTAGCAGTAATAGCACTAGTCTGTCTTTCTGTCTTGAAAGCATGCTGAGTACCAGTCTTTATATTTAAAAAGCCATAAATGCTTCTACGTTTTCTGGTATTCGAACACGTAATGAGTGATTCCTTCCCCTCAGGCAACCATATTTTTTGTGTTGTGGTTTGTGAAGAAAGAATCATTTCATCCGCTACCAATAACACTGTATCTGGATCTTTTAATGCTTCTTCTACTGTTGATTTATGTTCGATTTTCCATGCATCAATTATTGCTTGATTTCGTCTTGCATATATTTTATCTGGCTTGTGATATGTAAATTTTGATCGTTTAAATATTAGATAAAGCGATGTTTTCGATTTATATTGCACAGCATACAATTCAAGAATAAGTTTACCCAATATACTTGGGGTCCAATAGTCCCATTCCCACCCATAATTCCGTGGTGTTTTTGTGTGCAATATTACAGCAATTTCTTCTCGTTGTGTTTTTGTCAAAAGACTTTTTGCTTTCTTATCCTTTTTCTTACTCTCAAGAGCACTAATACCATGTTTAATATATAATTTTCTAATCTTTACCGCTGTTGTTCTTTTCAATCCTGTAAATGTTATTATTGTGGATTCGCTTGCTCCTTCTGCAAGTAATAAAACCGCTTGTGCACGCTTCAATTCCTCGGCTGTGCGGCTTACAGATTTGATAAAAGTTGACAGGTCTATTTTATGATTGTCGTTTAGTTTTTCCATGAAATTCATTTTAGCAAATTCTCCCTTTTTTAGAATTTGCTAATCAGTTTATCATCTTCACAGCATGTTTAAAGTGTGCGCACTATA
>DASZEX010000068.1:0-1723 GCA_035940365.1 Candidatus Babeliales bacterium
CAAGAACAAGAGAAGGGGATAAAGATGTTAGGCCCGAAAAAAGATTGGAGTGGAGAGATAAGATTGCCAATGACAATAATTCAGAAGTTTTTATTAGCTTTCATTTAGACGCTGCTGGAGATACACGGAATCTTAAGGTCATTTATCAACAAGGCAAAAGTAACGAAGAGATAAGCAAATTTCTAGGGAATAAAATAATAGATGCATTAAAAAGTAACGGTGGGTTTAGTAAATATTCATTAAATGATGTGATATCCTTAGGGAGAATTGAAAATGGCAAGCTTACAACTCATTTAGGGGTTTTAAATGGATTTAATACGGGCGGTCCTGGCCTCTTAATAGAATTTGGTTCAATTGCTAGCGCAAGCAACAGGCAGTATATCAGGGATAATTGTTATTCAATAGGTAAATCAATTGCTATCGCTGTATATCAATATTTTCATAAAGGAGAGCAACCGAGATTGAGCATTTTTAAATAACTAAAATATGCAAAAAAGCCTCTTATTAATGTAAATCGGTGTTTTGAACCAAAATGATTTATAATATGAAATTCATTTATTTATTGATGTGTTTTTTATCTTTAGTCAATTTACAAAATTCATTTTGTCAAGGACATGTAAGCGTTTACACAATTTATTTTGAGAAAAACAGTTACAATATTAATAAGAAATTTCAGCCATTATTAAAGAATCTTGCGATTTTATTTAATAATGATTCATGTAGGATGATAAAAATTTACGGATATTCTGATACAGTTGGTTCAAAAAATTATAACGAAGCTCTTTCCAAAAAGAGGGTATATTCAGTTTTTAATTTTTTACATTCATCTAATAAGTTCGATACAACTAAAGTTTACATGGTATGGCTTGGGGAATCAGAAGATTCTTATGATCTTCATTTTTCGAAAGCACACATTCAGCAAAGATGTGTTGACATATGGGTACTTTTCAATAGGAATGCTTCAATACCAAAGAAAGTGAAGAAAAAGTCGGGCTAATTTTATCCTTAAAACCTATTGAATTTACTAAGACTTTATCGAACTGAAAGTCTTCAAAAAAATGTATACTTTTTGAAGCCTTCTAACGAATATAGCGCGAAACAGGGGAATTTATTCCGGTAAGGCGACTGATGATTTTAAAGTAACAAGCGTTATAGTTTCTATCATGAATTCATCAGGAGATTTAGTTAAACAGGGAAAAGCTATAATACAGGAGAACAATTTGGACTGGTTGTATACGACAAACATATACTTTCTGAACTCCAGAGATCAGGGTAACAGCCATTGCAACGGATCTGTTAGGCAATATCATTCATTGGGTATAACGATGTAGTTTCTGGTCTCCATCAAATGAACTGAACCTTTCTCTATTGTGAAAATTCAAGGTGTTGTTCTCCTTACTATTCTACTAATTTTTCACATTAGTGCAGATCTCAATAAATTGATTCTTCAACCCTAATTGTACCCTATTTAAAATTACAACTCAACTTTGAAACTATTTTAAAAGCAAACTAGCGGAGAGCTGACACGAGTTGCAACACCGTACTTTAATATTTTGACCAATGGAATTAGTGATTATGAAAGAGCTTTAGAGGAAGGGTGGACTCCGAAATGGCAAATGAAAACAAAAAATATTATGAAATTCAAAATCACTTTTAAAGAGCAAGTATTGATGCTTTTACCATTAGTATTAAAGAATACAATTGCATTGGGTCTTATATTTTA
>DASZEX010000069.1:0-30768 GCA_035940365.1 Candidatus Babeliales bacterium
AGGATTTCTATTCCGATTGCTAGAAATCATTTTTCTATAAAAGACCAAATTTACATTCGTGGTTTAAAAGCCGCATGGCTTGAACTCAATAAAGTTATTCAAACTGCCTATTGTCCCGCAGGCTCTGCGTAAGGTGAGTTAATAAGCAGATTTTAATAGATAAGATTCCATCTTCTATAATTAAAAAAGTATTTGAAAAAGATACACCAGGTAAGAATTGGATTTTATGCGAAGGTCTTACACAGGATCCTGATAATTTTTTTGATACTTCCGTATTACATAGATATTTTCACAGACAAAAAATGCAAGAAGATATTGCATCTGAAGCAGAACGCATATATGCAAGCACCGGACCAAAAATATCTATGAAAATAAATCAAGGTATATGCAATAACAAAGATTGCTGCCATTATTATTTACTGCAACATAAAGGATTAAAAGGAAACAAAAAGCGGTATAATCTTATATCTGCGCATTTTAAACCAGATCAGCGTCTAGAGCCATATCTTCAATTATTGAATACGCAACAAAAAAAGCTTGAAGCAGAGAAAAAATATATGGGATCTTCATTGTTATATCCTGATGCGCTCTGTATATATCATCTGTATACTAATGATTTTGATATTACGGCATCTACAATACAACACAAAATGGGTCCATTATATGATTTTATATCTGATGAATTAAAAGCGCTTTTGCCCAAACCCTCAATAGTACACAAAGCTTGGCATTATTTATATTTGAAGCATGTATATAGAAATTATATTAAATATAATCTAGGTTATGTAACATGGGCAGCAATGGCAGGAACATTGGGTTATTTTGTGTCGAAACTTTCACCGCAGAATAGGTTAAATATTGGTGTCCCATTGGGACTAATGTTTATGTATGGCAGTGTATATCCTCCTCCGCGTTAATATAACTCAATGAATATACATTTGAATTGCATATACATTGGATTATACTATTAGATTATATATTAGATTTTACTTTTGGAATTGTATATGTTGATTTTTTCATTATTTTTACTATCCATACATTGTTGCCAAGCGCAATACTATACTGAAGAACAATATACAAAAATAGATGCAATTCTTTTTTCTGGCCATACGCCTGTGGTAAGTACGAGTCAATTAAGATTCATACCTGCAGAAACAAAAATAAATTTTGATAAAAATAATATACAAAATCTTTTATATACAGTAATACAGGAAAAAAAGGCTAAAAAGGAAGAGCTGCGAAGACTCATTGATTATGATGAACATACATATATAGAAAATCAAACGCAAACTAGACTACAAAAAACAATATCGGGATTGTTTCATGCATGTTCGCGATTTTTATATGGGTATAAAGGATATGCAGATGTGCAGGATGAAATGTTTGATACTAAGATGCATGCATTTAATACCATAAGTGCGCAACTAAAAAGATTAGAAAAAATATATATTGAGCAAAAAGCGAACTATATACTATCAGGAAGAGATGTTGCATTTCTGGCACAGCATAAGAATACATCCAATAATCCTTTATATGATCCAGTGAATTCATATTTTGACGTATTCAGCGAATATAAACATAAATATAATCAACAGAATATTGATAATAATATCAAAAAAATACAATATGGAAAAATGTATACAACTATCTCATATCATCCAATTCAGTGTGATTATAAAGTACATTATTCAAGTGTAGCGTACTCAGTATTACCTTATATAACTAGGTGTGAACGGCATGCCTATTGTTATGACGGTTTTGGAAGACGCGATTTTAAGTTTGCGGCGAACAGTGATGATTTTGATGATGATAAACCATATTCTTGTTTTATGAATGATCCACGGTATAAACCTGATATTCATGGGCCATATGGTGCTATTTTTCTCAAAAGTCCGCATGAAAAAGGATATAATAATACTATTAAAGGTGAAAATAATACCTGGATTCGGCGCATAACACAAGATGAAACTTTACTTGATACTTGTAATAGATATCTTAATATAAAACATAAAACAACTGATAAAGATTATTTTGATGATGATGCTCTTATAGAATAATTATATTTAGTGGTGCCAAGTAATTATATAGTACATGTAATGCCTATATATACAAACCATTTAAATAGTATCAATAAAACCTTTGATCAAGACTATTATAATAGATGTGGTTTAATTACGGAATAATATATTTTACCAATACATTATATAAAAATATATACCAAGTAATGCTAAGAATACTGTCACAGCGGTCAAGTAATCCACCATGGCCGGGTAATATGCTTCCAGTATCTTTTATTCCTGCCGCACGTTTTAGCTTTGATATATATAAATCACCCAGTAGGCCAGCCACCGTAGATCCAAGACTAAATAACAATGTCCATAGTAATAATTGCAATGATAGAATATTTTTGTACCATGTTTGTATGCCAACAAGAACTATGGCAGTAGTACACCATCCACCAATAAAGCCTTCCCATGTTTTACCCGGGGAAATAGTTGGAGCCAGTTTATGATTACCACACAGTTTGCCAATGGTATATGCACCAATATCGGCAGCTGATGCCAGTATAATAGTTAATGCAAGTAATTGTGTATGATGTAACGCCCAATAAATAAGAATTACAAAAGCAAGGCATATGCTGAGATGTAATATACCATAGCGCAAGAAGTTTTTTTTGGGTGTTATTTCAATAATTGGCGCAATGGGTAGAAATTCAACAAAAAAAATATATAAACCAATAATGCCAATTATGTATGCAAGCACCCAAGCAGGCAAGCAATAATAGGCAAAAAAATAGATACCAGCAAGTAGTAATGCAGTGAGTATACGTGCGATTGCATTAGACATACTCATCTACCTGAAATGCATCGGCAATATAACTTATATGAGGTGTATCTGTATTGCATGAAACTATTGCCACATCAAAACGGCATACATATTCTTCATAATTTTCTTTTTTGCTAAGAAAAACGGCTGCAGCTCGTGCAATTTTGCGTTGTTTTGATGCAGTAATTACTTCAGCAGGGTCTATTTCTGAGCTTGTGCGTGTTTTGACTTCTACAAATACAATAAGGGAGCCCTTGGCGGCAATAAGGTCAACTTCACCTTCAAACTGACGAAAATTTTTGGCAAGAATTACAAAATTCTGTTTGTGTAAATACCGTTCAATAAGGTCTTGGCCATAAAGTCCGAGTGTAGTTTTGTGTTGCATTATAGTTAAAACCTATCAGCCATATGAGGTTTTTTGGTCTGCTGGGCAATAACTAATGTATCCGGTTTTTCTATTATATCATCAAACCCATGCGCCTTTTTATATGATTGTGCAAGTAATGTAGCAGGAGGATATGCGCACGCTAAATCTTTTTCTACATAGGCCAAATGAATTTCTGCACCTTTAGTATTATTATTATTGATGCATTCTGACCAAATGCCCATTTCACTCTGTACGAGTAATGTATAGCATTCTGCGCGAATTGCCTGTACTTTTTCGCGATAGGTAGTAAATAAAGGTCGCGTTAGATAATTGTCACATAATTTTATTGTACTATGCGTTTGCTCCTGGCAGCGGTCAAAGGAATATAAACATTTTGATGAAGATTCGCATGCGCGATATGATGCATATTCAGCATGTTTTTTATTACCACTATTTAGTTGTGCAAATTTATTATATCGGATAGTAGCTTTTTGATATTTGCCACGTTGAAATAATAAGTCAGCAATTTGTATTTCATGATCAGCGATTAAATCAGGATCAGTAGAAAGTGTTGCCATACGTTTGAGGTATTTACCTGCAGCTCGTACATTGCCTTCTTTGATTAATTCTGGCACACGCTGGGAAAGTTGCTCATAGCTCATGCTTTTAATATTAAGATTCGGCGTAGTAATAAAACTACTCACCTTTCCCGGTTTTCTTGACCTGCGATATTTTTTATTGAGCTTTCGTTTACTCTTTTTTTTGGCCTGTGTGTTATTCTGTATTGCTTGATCACAAGCAATATCAGATACGGCTTGTGCCTGCTCTTTTGTGTATATATGAGTATACTGAATGACAAATAAAAAAAGTACTACACTATGTCTTGTATTCATAGAACCAGATACATTAAGGTAAAAAAATAAAGGCTTATTATACTATATCTCCTTCAAATACAGTATACTGAAATAGAGATAAACGCAAATAGTAGAGATAGATTCAGGAAGGATGGCATGGCAGATACTAAAATAGGTGCATTGTTATTGCATGCAGGTCTTATTACACAAGTACAGCTTGATGCCGCTACAGCATTACAGGCAGAAACAGATAAACCGCTTGAAATCTGTCTTATTGAACAAAATGCCATTGACCCTCAAGCCCTTGCTAAATTTTTAGCCGATCATACTCATTTGCCCTATATTGAGTCTATTACTGATCAAATGGCAGATCCTACTTTACTAGCCAAAGTTCCCCTTAAATTTTTGCGCGATAATATGGTTATCCCAGTCAAAACAAATAACCAGATTATGCTCCTTGCAGTAAATCCTCTTAACTTTCAGGCTTTGGATGATATTAATTTATTGCTTGGAGGTACTGCGCAATATGGTGTCAGTAGTTATACCACTATTATTAATGCCATTAATAAATATTATCCGCTTGAAGGTACCAAGCAGATGATTGAAGAACTCAAAGAAGAAGGTGAACCACTAGAGCAGGTAGAGTTTGCCTCTATTGGTGAAACTGATATTTTGGAAATGGCAACAGAAGCACCTATTATAAAATTGGTAAATAATATTCTGTACCAAGCAGTCAAACGAAATGCATCAGATATTCATATTGAACCTTTTGAAAAAGAATTGCGCGTACGGTATCGTATTGATGGCGTAATGTATGATGTGATGGCACCCCCCAAGCGAATTCAGGGGGCGTTGTCTTCGCGTATTAAAATTATGTCGAACCTAAATATTGCAGAAAAGCGGTTGCCACAAGATGGGCGTATGCAAATAAAAGTAGGTGATAAAGCAATTGATATTCGGGTATCAGTATTACCCGTAGTATTTGGTGAACGTATTGTAATGCGATTGCTCGATAAATCACGAACTTTTGGTAATTTAGATACTATTGGTATGAGCGAGCGAGATCTTGCTATTGTGCGTGAAAATATTGCACGTCCCAATGGTATACTGTATGTGACTGGTCCTACTGGTTCCGGTAAAACCAGTACTTTATATTCCATACTTGGTGAGTTAAATAAACCTGATGTAAATATTGTCACCGTAGAAGATCCCGTTGAATATCAAATGGCAGGTATTGGCCAAGTACAAGTAAAAGAAAAAGTAGGACTTACATTTGCTGCTGCACTCCGTTCTATATTGCGCCAAGACCCTGATATTATCATGATTGGTGAAACACGGGACCAAGAAACTGCACAAATTGCTGTGCAAGCGGCACTCACAGGCCATTTAGTATTAAGTACATTGCATACTAATAGTGCTCCCGCATCTATTACTCGGCTTATTGATATGGGGGTTGAACCATTTTTAATTGCATCATCAGTTGCAATGATTATAGCACAACGGCTTGTGCGTAAATTGTGTCCAAAATGCAAACAAGCATATAGGCCGGAAGCTGAATTACTCAAACGGCTTGGACTGACACAAGAGCAAGCTGAAAATATTGAATTTTATAAAGCGGTTGGTTGCTCTGAGTGCCTTAATACCGGATATCAAGGCCGGCTTGCGGTATTTGAGGTAATGGAAATGACTGCTGGTATTGCATCATTGACTATGAAACGGGCAGATACTGCGGTAATTCGTACCCAAGCAATAAAAGATGGTATGACATTGTTGGTGCAAGATGGTGTACGCAAAATAGGTCAAGGGTTGACTACCGTGGAAGAAGTGCTTGCAGTGGCCACAATGGAATATACGGTTGAAGAATAAATCAGGTATATCACTGATTGAGCTTCTGGTTGTATGTGTATTAATTACATTGCTTGCTGGTTTGTCTATTAGTATGATATCAATATTGCAGCATACTGCGGTGCGTGCCGAGCTTGCATTATTGCAAACCACCTGCCGCTATATGCAACAGCTTGCCAGCGCCACCCATCAAGAGCAAAGATTATATCTTGATCCAATACACAATAGCTATAGATATAATGCAATAACGCATACTTTGCATCCTCAGGTACAATTTGGCTATTTGCACAATACCAAAGGTCCTCCAGCAAATTCTGATTCATTGATCAATAAGCCAGTTTCATTTGTGGATAATGTGATTATATTTTACCCAACAGGCATTATTAGTTCTGGTACTCTATACCTGACCAATACCAAACGTACCTGTTGTTATGCACTCAGCAATGGCGTGGCACATGTTTCATACCTGCGTAGTTATATATACAAAAACGGCTGGCACATAGTTAAATAAACTTATTTTTCTGAACCAGACTCCGTTGGTTTGCCTGCTTTCCACCAAGAGTAATACGCTTCAAATTGTTTATGTTGTTTTGGTGTATACCCTTCTTTTTTGTTTATATCATCAGCAGTTTCGCTTATTGTGTCATATAAAGTTCTGCATATTTGAGCAGCCATTTCAGAATATGAGTTCTCTTTGTAACTATTGCGATAATCGGTTTTTGGGGTGCACTGTTGTTTGAAATCTTTTAGCATATTTTTATAATCTGTATATGCTACAGATTTTTCTTGAGGTGTAGATATTTGAAAACTGCTAACAGCAAGCAATAACCATATATTTTTGTTCATAACAAATCCTTTATTGTTAAAATGAATTATATATACTATCATTATAATTATATTGTGCATATAAAGTCAACAAAATTTATTCTGATTGAATAAAAATATGAATAAATTACGTTTATTGATGTAGTTATATATAGTAATAATAGTCTGCAGAAATATTGATTGATTAAGTACTCTAGATGCTATAATTACTGCAAAGTATTAAACATTTTGACCCAATATGCATATGAAGATTCATAGCGATGATATTCGCGGGGTGAAGGTTTAATATTGCCTTCTTTACTTATAATCATTGCTTTATTGCGCATTGTTTCATATAAATCTTTACAGTACTGGGCTTTTTCCCTGTATCGTTCTTTGTTTTCGGGTGATGCATCAGGAGTCGTACCTGCTGAAATCTGACATTGTGATGCATAATTATTCAGCATTGTTTTATATTCTTCATACATGGCATGCATTGCAGTGCTACTGCAATAGAGTATACAAAGTAATACATTGATTTTTGTACGCATAGTATTCTCCATTTTATATTCAAAAAACCAATCTAAGTATAGTTCTATAATTTTAATATAAATATATTAAGCATATAAAAGCAATGATTTGATTCAAATAGAATCAATATATCGTGCCAGTCGAACAATTTTATAAAATTTGACAATATGAATTGTTTATAATAGTATAATTATATACTGTTTTTCTCATTAAATGGAGGAATATATGAAAAAAAGTATTATATCATTATTATTGTGTCTGTCTGTAGGTATGCAAGCTATGGATAAAACGAAGCAACAAAAAGACAGAGCACCAAAACAACAAACGCTTAGTCAGCGCATAGTGCGACCATTTATACCTCGATTGAAAACTGCTGCAATTAATAATAAGAAAGCACCGAAAATTTCTCATAATAATGCAGTAGAAGCTGTAGATAATCAAAATCAAGAAATTTATTTAGTGGAAGCTTCTGAGCCTATACGTAACTTTACTTATGAGATAACAAAAGATCCTTCTATTGTTGTAGGGGTAACTAATAATCCTAATAAAGTAGCATTTGCTAATGTTATAAATATAGAAGATAGCAAAAAACGTCTTATTGTATATCAAGAAGATCTTGCAATAAAAATTGTAAATCCAGAAGAACATCGTATGATTAGTGGAAAAGAATTTAGAGAAATTGTGCAAAAATATAATTTAACATCAGGTCAAGCCTTTGATGTGTGGAGAAAAACTTTAGTGACAGATGAAATTCGTCCTATCTGTAAGCATGAATATGGGCATCACGTGAATGATCATATAAAAGAAGAAGAAATTCTGCAGCAAAAGCTTAAAAATAATGAAATATCTCGTGAAGAATATTTTGCTGCTCGGAGACAACATGAAGTAGAAGCTGATGATTTTGTTAATCAAAATGGATCACCACGAACTTTATTTGCTTCTGAAAATGCATTACATAAATTGTGTATAGTGGATTGCATGACAGACACTTATGATGTTACTTATCATCAACATCCGCATTCATGTGATAGATATGCAAGGGCCAAAGAGGCAGTAGATAAAATGCTTGGTCCATGGGCAGATAGCTGATAATATAGAAATAAAACTATGCAACATATAAAAACAATGATTTGATTCAAATAGAACCAATATATCGTGCCAGTCGAACAATTTTATAAAATTTGACATTTTATAAAATTTGACAAAGATTATTATTTATAATAGTATAATTATATACTGTTTTTCTCATTAAATGGAGGAATATATGAAAAAAAGTATTATATCATTATTATTGTGTCTGTCTGTATGTATGCAAGCTATGGATAAAACGAAGCAACAAAAAGGCAGAGCACCAAAACAACAAACGCTTAGTCAACGTATAGTGCGACCATTTATACCTCGATTGAAAACTGCTGCAATTAATAATAAGAAAGCACCGAAGATTTCTCATAATAATGCAGTAGAAGCTGTAGATAATCAAAATCAAGAAATTTATTTAGTGGAAGCTTCTGAGCCTATACGTAACTTTACTTATGAGATAACAAAAGATCCTTCTATTGTTGTAGGGGTAACTAATGATCCTGAACAAGTAGCATTTGCTACTATTATACCTGATACTCAACAAAAATTTATTGCATACCAAGAAGATCTTGCAAGAGAAATAGTTGATCCAAAAGAATATCGCATGATTGATGGTAAGCAATATAAAGAATTTATCCAAAAGCATAATTATAATGCAGAACAAGCTTTCTTTGTATGGAGAGAAAGTTTAGTGAAAAATGAAATTCGCAGCATAGCTAAGCACGAGCATGGTCATTTGGTTAATGATCATTCTCGCAAAGGGGAAATTCTACAGCAAAAACTTGAAAATAATGAAATATCTCGTGAAGAATATTTTACTGCTCGGAGACAGTATGAGACAGAAGCTGATGATTTTGTTAATCAAAATGGATCACCACGAACTTTATTTGCTTCTGAAAATGTATTACATAAATTGTGTATAATGGATTGCATGAAAGGTACTTATGATGTTACTTATCATGAACATCCGCATTCATGTGATAGATATGCAAAGGCCAAAGAGGCAGTAGATAAAATGCTTGGTCCATGGGCAGATAGCTGATAATATAGAAATAAATTAAATAATATGGATTATAGTATGAATAAAAGAATAATAGGTATGCTAATAGGCATATCATTAAGAATTTCAATGTTGGCTTCTGATATGCATACAAATAATGATGATATAATCTCTATGTTTATGCGTTGTCAGAAAGATGCTATTTCTATTGCATTACAATCATCCAAGGCTCGTACTATTTTAGAAGTTACACCGGAATATAGCAAGGTAACCAATGCAGCAGGACTTACAACAGTATCTAGTAGTGGTGCATTTATATCAAACCGTTTCCTTTTTGATTTTCTCAATAAACAATGTATCGGTGCAAACAGTAATGAAATCAAAATTGACAATGTACAAAAGTTAGAAAAACATTCAACACTATATCGCACATATCTTGCAGCACATAATAAAATAAAGTGTCCGGGGGAAGACTGTGCATGGTTTATGTATGAAGGTAGTCCAGTACCGGGTAATTATAATTGCTGGAATACTAAATAGTTAATAACGATATATAGAAAAAGAAGAAGGCGGCACATTATATGTCGCCTTTTCTTTTATGCATTTTTGATAGCATATTTGTACCTGGCAAGCCAACCAGCATTATAAGCAACAAATTGGCCATGCAACCGGAAGCCTTCAATTTTTTTTATATTTGCCCATCGAGATAAGCATTCCATGTCAGCATATAAAAGTATACATGTTGCCAATTGAGCAATTTCATCTAGATTTTGCAATGTAGAACCAGTAGGAAGTTTTAAACATGCCTTTTTATACAAATTGTATCTTTCTGTATATTCTTTTTGAAGTGCTTCATTGCTTTCATCACCATAGTGTACGTCTGTTTGCATATTACGTTTGGCGTTTAAAATTTCTGTAACCATCACTTGGTTTATGTCAACAGCACATGAACTTGCAATGAAAAACCCAGTTAATAAACTAATTAAATATTTTTTCATATATAGTATTCCTTTTAATAATTTACTATTGATTAATAGATTTTAATTGTTGTTGGTAGATAGCTTGCCAATAGGCATTATAGCCGCGAAACATATAATGAGCTCTTAGATGTTGATATTTCTCTTTATCTAGCAATGATTGCATATTCCTTAATGCTTCCATATCATTATATAATGTAACACACTCTATTAAATGTGCAAGTTCATTGAGATTATTAAATGAACATTGAGGATCAGTTATTTTTACTTGGCATTGTTCTTTATATAATTTTAATCTTTCCTGATATGCAGGAATTACTATTGAATCATCATAAGTAAAACATAATTGTACTCTTTCAGGGTTTAGTATTTTTTGTTTTAGTTTTTTCACATCTGCTTCATTATTGGCAGCAATGCCATATAGCGCAATGGGTAGTGTTGTACTTGTCAAAATAGTAAAAAGAACTTTGCGTATCATATTATATTCCTTTGTTGTATGAATAGTAGATAAAAATTTCTGTTTAAAATAGTACCGCAAAAAAACAAATATGCAACACAATAGAAGAAAATAAAAACATATTTTTATATTAGCAGAAAAGTATCAACACGCAATTGCATAAAAATTGTACAGAAACGCGCAGAAAATGAGAGAGGCTTCACTACTACAATTCCTTCCTAGCTTGAAACAAATCCTACATCGGATTTATAGAGATAGCAAGAAAAAAAATTTATGTATATCAATGGTGTTTTTTTGTGGAAAATGTTGCACAAATACCCCTAGGCTTGTGTATTTGTGCGTTCATCAGCTAATAATTGTGCAAAGTCTTCTGGATATGGTGCAGTAAATATATAATCAGTGCCAAGAAAATTGAATGAAAGTTTATGTGCATGCAATGCGTGCCTTTTAATTTTTTTTGATTTTTTGCCATATACAGGATCACTAATAAGCGGATGTCCTATAGCAGCACAATGGACACGGATTTGGTGCGTGCGACCGGTAATAGGTTTTAATTCTACCAAACTAGTAGTTTCAAAATATGCCAATACGTGGTAATAGGTGGTTGCTGATCGCATAGCGCCACCAATAGGATAATCTTGTGCAAATGCATGCATCTTAGTTCTAAATTCTGGATGACGCCCTATAGGAAAATCAATCACGCCTTCTTTTGGCGGATGACCTTCAACCACGGCATGATAAACTTTATGTATAGTTCTATTTTGAAATGCCTGGGAAAAAAATGTATGAGCTACTGGTGTGCGGGGGATAACCATTATACCTGATGTATCTTTATCTAAACGATGTACAATCCCTGGCCTATCTATATATCCTACAGATTCTAGTTCTTTGTGAGTATGCACAAGCCAATCCATTAAAGTTACCATACCACTATTAGTGTGAGGAGGATGCACCAGTAAACCTGCAGGCTTGAAAATAATAAAAAAATGATCATGTGTTGCCAATGGCTCAATAGAAAGATTACGTGCTTCTATAGACTCGGGTTCAATAACTCGTTGGCCGGGAAATTGTACCGTAATAGTATCACCTGGATATAGTAATGTACCTTGTTTGCGCACTATGGTATCATTAATAGAAACAAAAGACTCTTCAATCAATTTTTTAAAAAAACTTCTTGAATAAAGAGGAAATTGCTGTGTAATATAATGATCCAGCCGTATTGGTTCTGTATTTGGTTCTTTAATAAAATTAAATAATGAATGGGGGGCTACCAATTCCTTTTCTTTCATAAACTCCACTTTCTTTGTCTAAAACCTTTTTTATGAAGTATGCCAATTATTATTTTGTCTCTAAATAGTATAAACAAAGATCAATTTAAGTCAAATGGAATATCATTGTTGCGCCTTATAATAACTCAGGGTACACTGATAAAAACTACCATTATTATCCGTATCGAAAGGATTACCCATGAACGTCAAAAAATTCATGCATGACATGAGAGAGCATCTCGATGCGGTTATTGATCAAAAAGATGACTATGCACGTACATTGCTTATTCATTTTGCCAAAGAACATCCAGTAGATATTGCGGATTTTTTAGAAGATATTGTTAAAAATCAAGCAAAACAACTCTTTAATTTGTTGCCTCGAGATGTACAAATAAATACATTCTTAGAATTCTCTGATGGTATGAAAGCTTTTATATTGAGTCAGGTATCGGATGAGGAAAAAACAGCGCTTTTGCATGCACTGGCCCCTGATGAGTTAACTGACCTATTTGATCAATTATCAGATGATGATTTAAAACAATATTTGACCCTTTTACATACCTCATTGCGTGAACAGGTAATTTCTCTTTTGCAATTTGATCCAGAATCTGCTGGCGGCGTAATGCATACTGATGTATTAAGTCTTATGCAAGATTTTACCGTAGAAAAAAGCATTAAGTTACTCCAAAGGTTACAACCAAGTAGAGATGTACATGAACGAATATTTGTTACTGATTCAGCACATGTATTGGTGGGCTATATACATTTGGAAGATTTAGTACTGCAAAAACCATCAGTGCGTCTCAATTCATTTATGCGGCAAAATGAACTTATTGCACGAGCAGATGAAGATCAAGAAACTATAGCAAAAGAAATGGTGCATTATAATTTAATGATTGTACCAGTAGTAGATGATAAAGATAGATTTTTGGGAGTAATTCCCAGTGAAACATTGGTTGATGTTTTGGTAGCAGAAGCAAGTGAAGACGTGCAGAAAATGGCAGCATTGACTTCAGCAAATTTATCGTATTTCAAATTACCGTTTGGGCGAGTTTTACGTGAGCGTAGTTATGTATTGGTAATTTTGTTACTTGCCGAATCATTTTCTCGCACCATATTACATGCCTATGAAGCAGTCTTTAGTACTTCAATGATTTTATATACGTTTATTCCTATGCTTATGAGTTTGGGAGGCAACACAAGTCATCAAACCTCAGCTATCATGATACAAGGTATTGCTTCAGGTGAAGTAGGTACTGATAATATGTTTAGATTTCTCAAACGTGAATTGCTTATGGCCTTTTGCCTATCATTAGTGCTTGGTGTTGTTTCTTTTATACGGGTACTAGTCACTGGTGGCAGCGTAATGCAGGGTATTGCTATTAGTATTACAGCAGCATCTATTGTATTGTGCGCTGTTTCTTTGGGTAGTGCTATCCCCCTTATTTTGAAACGATTCAATATGGATCCTGCATTTTCTGCCGGCCCCTTTTTGGCTACTATTATGGATGTGCTTGCTATCTTGATTTATTGTGCAATGGTCACGTATATTGTTCGGTGATTTGGGTGAAGAATACTATTAATTAATGCTTGACAAACTACTGTGAGATCGATACATTTTATTATGTCATTTTTTTGAAATAAAATTACTCATACGAGTATTTGATTATCAAGAGCCGCTAGCTCAGTCGGTAGAGCAACAGCCTTTTAAGCTGTGGGTCGCTGGTTCGAATCCAGCGCGGCTCACCATATTTGCGTCCCCATCGTCTAGTGGTCCAGGACGTCGCCCTTTCACGGCGAAAACATGGGTTCGACTCCCTTTGGGGACGCCAGCCTTCGCATAAAGCTACGGCTGGCACGGCCAATTTTTTAAGTGAATTAGTTTCTTATTTTTAATAATCTATTTAATGTAGGCGCTGCACATGATTCAAATCAAATTATTAATGGTTGTAGGATTACTGCTACAAGTTGGCATAGGCTTTGCACGTAACAATGATTCGGCTGAGCAGGGGCAGAACATATTAGCAGCTATTGAACGTTTTAACAGTAAATCTGATTCAAAATTAATAAAAGCGGCTGAAAAAGGTAATTTGGAGGACTTGAAAAGCGCTTTGAATGATCCTAAGGTCAACATTAATGAGATAGGTGAAAAGTCAGGCATAACAGCATTAATGCACGCTAGTAGAAATGGCCGTAAAGATATAGTAATGTTGCTTTTTAATAAGAACGCTGATCCTAATATTGAAGGTGCATGGGGTAGTAATACAGCTTTAAGAGAAGCTGTTAAAGGAGGCCATAAAGAAATTGTAAAACTACTACTTGATAAACATGATTCTAATGCTCGGCTTAGTATGGGTTATGCTTTGATAGAAGCCGCTAAAAAAGGTGATAAAGATATGGTAGCATTGCTTCTTAATAAGGACGCTGATCCTAATGTTGAAGGTACTCGTGATTCTGATACGTGTTATACAAGCACTACGGCTTTGATAGAAGCTTCTAGTCAAGGCCATAAAGATATTGTTAAGATGCTTCTTGATAAGGGGGCTGATCTTAATGTTAAACAAAGCGAATCAGATGCTACTGCTTTGTTTGTAGCTTCTAGTCAAGGTCATAAAGATATTGTCCAGTTACTTCTTGACAAAGGTGCTAATCCTCACATTAAACATATATGGGGCGATACAGCTTTGAGTATTGCTAAATGTCACGGACACAAAGAGATTGTTCAGCTCATTGATAAGGCAATAAAAGAAAAATGATTCATCAGAAATGGGTTATATCTAGTCATTATCTCTCAAGAGCATCATATATATATACAGAGTGCTTTGTGCAGACAATTACGACGAGCATCAAAAAATAGAAAACATAGGTAAAAAAGCTCGTTATGTATTTTTTGCAGCTTTAGTTGGGGCAGCTTCCTTTTTCATAAGTTCATCTATTTTTAAAATCCATGGTAATAATTCAGCACAAGCATCAGGATGCGTTGCATCTTCAGGTGATTGATTCCACTCAATGTTTTAAAAAATTTCCTGATATCATTTGCTCGATAATATTATAGTTTAACGAAGTCTGCCCCGCCATAGCCTTTGGCATCCATTAATCGCTTCTTGTATACATCATTGGTTATTGAGAAATTACGGATTTTTATGATTTATTTTACTCTATAAATACTATATTTTTAAAATAATATTGACTAATTGATTATATTTTTCGTACACTAAAATTAGTATTAGTAGTGGAGTAGTATAGGAACAGGGGACTTTTAGCATGAAGAAGATGCAATATGTACTCATTGCGCTATTAATTTCTGATATTTCTTCGCTCGACGCCAGGTATAACAGCATGAGCATAGATATGGAAGCGGCCAGAAAAGCTTTAACAGCATCGGTTGCTATAATTGCTGGAGCAGCTCTTACAGGGATTGCTGTGCAATTAGGTGCAAAAGTATATGATTATCTTTCTGACTATTTTTCGTACAACCCCATTGGTGATGTTGTCATACCAGAAGTAAAATTTAGCGATATAATTGGCGCTCAAGAAGCAAAGGAGGAACTGCAAGACGTTGTTGCTTTTCTCAAAAAACCAGAGACCTATCTAGACATAGGTGCTCGAATACCAAAAGGAATACTCTTAGAGGGTCCACCAGGTAACGGAAAAACCCTATTGGCCAAAGCACTTGCCGGAGAAGCTGGGGTTAAGTTTTTTGCAGTTGATGGTGGTTCGTTTACTCATAAGTTTACTGGAGAAGGTGTAGCAGAGGTAAAATCTCTTTTTAACAAAGCACGTAACAATACACCCTGCATAATCTTTTTTGACGAAATAGATGGTATAGGAAAACGTAATCCGGAGCCGTATAATGCTGAGAATAACAAAATGATTGCAACATTGCTAACGCAAATCGATGGCATTGGAACAGATCCTCATCGTCTAGTTTTTATCGTCGCAGCAACTAATAATCGTGAACTTATTGACGAGGCATTAATCCGTTCTGGGCGTATTGATACAACCGTAGTAGTTAAAAATCCAAATACACAAGATCGCGAAAAAATGTTAAAATTTTATACGGACAAAACAAAAAGGAAAGATATTATTATTGCTAATATCGATTTTAACAAACTCGCAATACAATCGGAAGGTTTTTCTGGTGCAGACATTGAGAATCTTGTAAACAAGGCAAAAATTTTTGCAGTAAGAAATAAGCGTAGAGTACCTACACAACAAAATTTCGATAATGCCCTTGAACAAATAAAAAGGAGTAAAGAAAAACTCCCTGTCAAACTTCGTCCTAATTATATGCAACATTCCAATACAATATCTTCAATGACGCAAGATCTTATCGGCAAGCGCGCAGGAATTTTATTTCAATTTAAAAAAATCATTAAGCCCTCTCCCAATACAGAGTAATTAGTTCCGCTTTTTTGCCGGTAGATCCATTTGATGGCGGCCTTAACCTTGTTGCGATCTATGGATTTGCTGCTGATACCTGGATCCAGAATTGTACAGTTTCATATATATCTAAGTTCAGGTAATTGGCCATAGATTAAAAAACATGAATAAAAGATGATTGCACTTTGATTATTTTTTTGAAAAATAATGATTTAAACCATGCACTAAATTTGCAAATGGCATATCAAGATAACTATAAACTTCAATGGCAAGCGGATTAGCATTATCTTTTAATATTTCGACAATAACATTTGAATAACCAACAACCTTGACACCAGCTTGTACCATTCGAATTACTCCAAGCTCTCCTTGTTTAACAGTAAATGAACCAGAGGCATCAACAACTGCATAAACATCATAACCTTTTTCTACAGCTGTAATTGCTGGGAAAGCAAGACATACATCCGTAGTTATCCCTGTCATAATTAGTTTCTTCCGATTTGTTTTTTCAATGGCCTCACATACTGGTTGATCATCCCAAACATTCACCGTCGTTCTTTGGATAACTGATATTTCTTTTAGCACTTCTTGCAATTCTGGAATCATGGGGCCCCATATGCTTTCTATAGTTGTAGTAACAATAATTGGAATGCGAAAAACTTTAGAGGTCTTTACTAATCCAATGATATTGTGTTTTAGCTCGAGGATAGATATATCCCTTACACCAGTGTATAAACCTATTTGATGATCAATTATAACTAAAACAGAATTTTCCGAAGTAATTGATTCATACATTTTATTTTCTACCATCTCTTGCTTAATATTTTTCATGGTTACTTTCTTTGATATGGAATGAAGAACCTATCTTACCCATAGTTTATACAGTCATGAGATCTGAGCTGCTACAACTAAAGCCATAGTATTTTAAGACTTTCGTTTTAATTTGTTTAAAATCAATGCTCGTATTTCTTCGGCTATTTTCTTTTCTACCCCATCAATATGAGCACGTATGTTTGATGTAGCCGTTGCAGTTGATATGTGTACATCATAGAGACCAAACAGCCGATCAAACAAGTCTTGATCGATGTACACATCTTGAATGCGTTCAAAAGGAACAGTAATTTCTTTCTTTGTAAAAACACCCTTGCGGATAACCAGTAATCCGTCAGTAAAGAAGTCCATATACCTTCAACCATTTTTTTCCAGATTTTTTTGGAGCTTAGCGGATACTGTTCAATGAATGTCCTATCAAAATAATGTTGCATGACCATGGCTCCTTCTTGTAGCTTTTGTGTTGTTTTTCCGGTTATATGCATGTATGATCATAATTATCAATGCTACTATACCCAGCATGAGCATAGTTCTATTTTTCATAATGCTTTACCTGGAAAATTTTTTATACTTGCATAGATGAATAATTGAAGTAAGGTTATCAACCAATAATTATTATTGTCCATAAACATTATGAAAAATCACTTGCATATATATGAACTAGATGCTTTGTCTTGGAGAAAAATACGGAATAAGTACTTTCAGCATATATTGACTTTTATATTCATTTGTATATCATCTATATTAAATAATTATATTAGGTTGATATGCATTTATTACGTATTTTATTTTCAATTTTTTATCAAGATTCTATACTGTGCATGTTTCTTGGTATCTGTTTTATGTACATGTCTATGGCCATGCGGCCATTATAATTAATACATTTCTTTTTTAATTATTTTTATATTTTATTTCGCTTAATGTAATACATTATATATTTTTTATATAAGGCAACTCTATGCATATTTCACAACCTATTTTTGGCTTATTAACTGACTTTGGCTTTGATTATGCGGTAGCTTCCATGAAGGGGGTTATTGCTCAAACATTTCCAACTGCTCAGATTATTGATATTGACCATTCCTTGCAGAAATTTTCTATTATAAGTGGTGCATTCATTCTACAAAAAAGTATGCATTATTTCCCCCAAACTATGGTCTTTATTTGTGTGGTAGATCCAGGCGTTGGTAGTCAGCGAGAAATGCTTGCTATTTCTATTAACGGGCAATGGTTTTTGGGTCCCGATAACGGTATTTTTCATTATCTTTTGAAGAAAGAAAACAAAAAGGTATATCGAATCGTACCTGAATTTTTTGGCAGCAGTTCACGTACCTTTCATGGCAGAGATTTATTTACACCAGCAGCTGTTGCTATTGCACAAGGTAGATTGGATTTTCTGCAGACTATTGATGAACAAAAGCTTATTACTATCCCACAATTGGATACGCAAACTATGGCTACCTATATTGATAGTTTTGGTAATATCAAAACCAATATAGTGGTAACTAATGAGCCACCAATCAATACAACTCTAACAGTTTTGATTAATGAAAAAGCTTATGAGATTCCATACCAATTAATATTTGCCAATATAGCAATGGGAAAACCATTGTGCTATAAAGGTAGCAATGATACTTTGGAAATTGCTATCAATAATGGCTCTGCTTCTACTTATTTTAATGTATCAGTTGGCACATTGATTTGCGTTAATTATACATTTTAAATGCATTGCTGGGGGAATGGATAATGGATTACATTCCCTCTTTCATAATTACCATATAAATACTTTATTTTCTGCGTTACCTTTGCAGTAGAATCAATTTCTCAAAAGCAACATATCTTCAGATACTTTTTTGATTGCTTGGTAATTTATTTATTATGGAAATATCTTAACATACCTAAGTGGGCCAAACCTAGGAGTAACATACCACTCAATACCATGTTTTTTTGTTCATTTGGTAATCTATTTATTAACGTATAACCAATTGCACCCGCTGATAGGGTTCCAAGCGTTTTTATATAACCTATATTTGATTTTATCCAACCCCTTTGTATATAACTTATATTGGGTTTTATCCAACTTTCTATAATATGTTTAACGCCTCTTTTAATAAAAGATGTATCGGCTGTAGGTTGCTGCGGTAATATTTCCGTTCTTATATCATATACCCTTTTTCGTTCTGGTACATACCGTGGTGCCGGTATAAATAATCTCTTGAGCTCATGTGACACAAATTGATATAGAATACCCATTTTTTGGCCTATTTCTTCTTCTTTTAATCTAAAATCCTCTGTATATAACCAATAAATATATAATGCATTAGGAATTAAATATGTATCTTCATCTTTTCCTTTTTTTAATGTATTCATGAGATCTAATGATTCTTGCATACGTTCATCTGGTTTGAATCGAATAGAAGCTACCTTATAGTCACGATAGTCGAGATAGTTGCCATATTTTTTAATCAGCAAATAATAGTGACTATCATTGTTGGGATCGCATGTGCATTGAACAATAGGAATCAATGTACTTCCATACGCATCAGATAATGCTTTCATTATCTGAGCTTTGCCCTCACCTTCAAAACATAGGGCATGCAAGCATCTTGTATTAAAAAATGGCTCTGTTTGATCTTCTGCATAAGCAACTGCAGGACAACTATCAACCATTGCATCATCATCAGTAAGATATTTTTTAACCCATGCATCAGTAATATTTGTTATATCAATAGGCTCCTGCAAATTTATGGTGTGTTCATCTGCATTTCCCTTATATATATTATTGTTGAATTTTAAATAAAAAATATGACCATCTTTATCTTTATTTGGTTCAAAAATTAGCTTAGATTCTGACGCTTCACCTTCAGTACCAAGATTAATTTTCTTCTGATTAGTTGTATTTTCTTTCTTTGGTTTCCCCTCATCTTGAATTAAACCATGCATATGAGATCGCTCAGATAAATACGATATTTCAAGCTTAGATATTGCATTTGGACTAATAATAACTGCTACTTTTCTTTCATTATCATAAGAATAATCACATGCAGGCATTTTGTATTTTTGATCAAAGACTCCCGGCTCATATGTACTTTTATCCTTTTTTTTACCTGAAAATACTTTTAATATTCTACTGTTATATTCCATTTTTTTTGTTTTAATAAATATAAGGTTATCTGCAAAATTAGTGGGGCAAAAATAATATGATGCATCAATACCCACATCAATCTGTTTTTTAAGATATTTTTTTTCGATATTTAATCTAAATGTATGTGGTTTAGCCGGTATCGTATCTTCCTGAACATCAAACCAAACCTTAATATCAGAACAATTATATCGGGCTTTTTTTATTAATGCATGGTCTATAATAATTTTTGCTATCTGAGCCTGAGCCTCGACAGTGGGCTCAAATGTTATATAACGTTTAGCAGCATTTTCAGGTGATTCCCCTTGTTTTATGTCAATATCTTCAGGCATCATTGGACCTTGAGTTAATTTTCGAGCATATTCATACTCAACCAATGGTAAAAGATCAGGCCTATTGATAGCATCTATCTGTTCCATTAAGTTAAGAATATCTGTAAATGATAGCTCATATTGAGACATCACCTCATTAAAATCTTTTGGTATTATATATGTACCATGCCTAAAACTGCTTTGAATAGTATTATAATTCTTTTTCATAATATCATGTAAGGCATTTGCTATATTTATCGCGCTATATGAGAACTCATGTGTTTTAAATATCTTTCCTTTGCTCACACGTGCATGGCCAGCAAAAAAGGGAAATTTGCTCGTATCAATAGTAAGCACTGGCGAACGTCCGGAAATTACTTCTTCCCCTTCAAATACAACTTTAACTTGCGTAGATGGCACTTCTGCAGCATATAGAATAAAAGATAACAGAAGTATAATGCCTCTTATAAAACATTTAATTATCTTTGACAACATTGCTTGCTCCATGTATGTATTATATGTGTATATTTTTCTACTATTCTATCATAGTAAAAAATATATTTGTCAATTAAATGATAATAGAGTAATTGAAAATGATTATTATCAAACAATTATACATATGCAATAAGAGAAAAGTTGCCACGTAACTAAAAGGGGGAAAACTACGTTAGCGTTTTCCCCACGATTATAATTAAAATATAGATTCAAAAATATAAAAAGTATTATGCTGCTTCGTTTGTAATAATATGTTCAGCTGCACGTTGTTCTATTGCTTCTTTTTCTGATTGCAATATACAATATCTGCCTATTAAACTACTAATACCAGTAGATAAACCGAATGATCCCAACGCCGATCCTACTCCGGCTCCTATAGGTACAAGCGGATTTACAAAGGCATAACCAGGTGAAAACTGCAATATTGCTAATGGAATCATTCCAAATAATAATGGAAATCCTACCCCTACACCAATTTCTAGACCTTTACTTGTACGTGCATTAATCATTGCTTTTATATATGCTGTTTTTATTTTATTTATATGCTCAGTAGAACATAATGGCGTATCTTTTATAATGAGTGTGGGTAATGTACATAGCATAGCAGGTTCACAAAGGTCATTCTGTTTCTGCCATGCAACAGATCCTTCCAAAGTAATGGTATTTAGTGCTGTATTATGTGATATATCAATATTTTGTATAAAAGGACATAATCTAAATAATGCATCAAAATTTATAGACTCAAGCTTATTATGTGAAAGATTGACTCTATGTAATCCTTTCCAATCATCTGATTTATTGTATCTCCATCGCCCTTCAATAGCAAATGGCTCATAATACGATCTGTATGTAATAACTGATATATTATTATTACTCACATCCAATTCTTCCAAATAAGGAGAACTTTCTACAATTTGTTGCAATGGTAATACTGCAAGTCCAACATTTGGCAGTTGTATATGCGTAAGATTATATAAAGTGTTTGCATGTATTTTTGAAAAATTTTTACATACTAGATATGAGTCTACTTTGTCGCTACATGGTGTATCAGTACATAACGTGTGCGTATTTGTTGTGTTATCTACCTTAATAGGACAGATTGCCATGTCAAAATATGATGCAGGTTGCTTTTCTGTATGTTTTTTTTGATCTTCGCTTAATGTATTTAATTTGTCTATATAAGCATGCGATCTACCACACCATTTTGCATAGTGTGGTAAGGTATTATATGCAGTTTTAGTTTCTTCAATAGCAACACAAAAATCAATAGCATTTTGGGGTTCTTTGTTGCCCATTAGTAACATTTCTTCTTGCATCATTCCTTGTATAAAACAACTATACACGCCAACAGTGAAAAGTAATTTTTTATACATACTCTCATTTCCCTCTTTTATGGTTTATAGATGTAACATTAAAATATCATGTTGCAATAGGATTCGCAAATATATTAAATGAGCAAAATTACTCAGTATTAAATAATTATCATCAAACTATAATGCCTATATCTTCATTGAATAAAATTATCAAGATGAATTCCTATCTGTAGCAACATAAGGATGTACGACGATATCATATAGCTTTATTAGACTGCCAGAAAACCCCACAGCCTTATTCTTTATGAATAAGGCGGGTCTTTCAAGGCTGGGGATGAATGGCTGCCATCAATATAATCTTAATTAATTCCTTTGAAAAACCCCGGACTTTAGTCCGGGCGAAATTTATTTTGTTTGTTCTATCCAATGATTGTACTATGTAGCCGTATATTTTTGGTATAACATATGCAAGGTTTTTATATGCATTTACAAGAAAAAAGGCGCCATCTTGATTGATGACGCCTTATATTAAACCTGGCAGTACCTACTTTTCCAGTCCGTCTCCAGACAAGTATCATCGGCGCTGTGGACTTTACTACCGTATTCGGAATGGGAACGGGTGTTTCCCCACAACTATCCCCACCAGGAAATTTTATAGAACTATGCAAAATTAGGTGCATGAGGGAAATATTTGTAAATGAGATCTTGTATGTATCAATGCGATCTAAATAAATTTATTAGCGCGGTTAAAACTCTCGGCCTATTAGTACTGGTTAGCTGAACACATTACTGTGCTTACACACCCAGCCTATCAACCTTGTAATCTTCAAGGAGCCTTACATGTACCATATAGCAAGCTATATGATACGGGGTATCTAATCTTGAGGCGAGTTTCCCACTTAGATGCTTTCAGCGGTTATCTCTAATGAGCGTGGCTACCCAGCGTTGCCCTTGGAAGACAACTGGAACACCAGAGGCTCACTCATCCCGGTCCTTGCGTACTAGGGACAAGCCCTCTCAAATACCCTGCGCCCACAGTGGATAAGGACCGACCTGTCTTACGACGGTCTGAACCCAGCTCACGTACCGCTTTAATTGGCGAACAGCCAAACCCTTGGGACCTGCTTCAGCCCCAGGATGCGATGAGCCGACATCGAGGTGCCAAACCTCCTCGTCGATATGGACTCTCAGAGGAGATAAGCCTGTTATCCCCGGCGTACCTTTTATCCGTTTAGCAATGGCCCTTCCATGCAGAACCACTGGATCACTAAGTCCTGCTTTCGCACCTGCTCGACCTGTATGTCTCGCAGTCAAGCCTCCTTCTGCCTTTACGCTCTACAGACGATTTCTATTCGTCATGAGGAGACCAATAGAACGCCTCCGTTACATTTTGGGAGGCGACCACCCCAGTCAAACTACCCACCAGACACTGTCTTCCGCCCGGATTACGGGTCAGAGTTAGATTTTCAAATTGATAAGGGCGGTATTTCAAGGTTGACTCCACTGGAACTAACGTCCCAGCTTCGCAGTCTCCCGCCTATCCTACACAAACCAATCCAAAAACCAATGCCAAGCTATAGTAAAGGTGCACGGGGTCTTTCCGTCCTACTGCGGGTAACGGGCATTTTCACCCGTACTACAAATTCACTGAGTATATCATTAAGACAGTGCCCAACTCGTTACGCCATTCATGCGCGTCGGAACTTACCCGACAAGGTACTTCGCTACCTTAGGACCGTTATAGTTACGGCCGCCGTTTACCGGGGCTTCAGTTCGGAGCTTTGTCCTTGCGGACTAACACCTCCCATTAACCTTCCGGCACTGGGCAGGCGTCAGACTCTATACATCCTCTTACGAGTTCGCAGAGCCCTGTGTTTTTGTTAAACAGTCGGTTGGGCCTCTTTGTTGCAACCTAATCATGCCTCTTTTTGAAACAAAAATAACATGATAGGCACCCCTTCTCCCGAAGTTACGGGGCCAATTTGCCGAGTTCCTTAATGATACTTATCTCAACGCCTGAGCATTCTCAGCCCACCTACCTGTGTCAGTTTACGGTACGATCACTCTATTAACTCGCTAGAAGCTTTTCTAGTCAGCGTGGGATCAATCAAATATATCTCTCTTTTACAATTGATATACCCATAGCATCTCAGAGTAATAACCACGCGGATTTGCCTACGTGATCCTCCTAAATGGTTAGCTTGGCATCCATGCACCAAGTTGACCTACCCTTCTGCGTCACTCCTTCACTCAAACGTTATACAGTGGTGCAGGAATATTTAGCCTGCTTTTCATCGCCTACTCCAATTGGCCTCGGCTTAGAATATCGACTAACCCTGAGTGGATAATCCGTTCTCGCGGAACCCTTAGGTTTACGGCGAACAGGAATTTCACCTGTTTTTTCGTTACTTATACCGACATGCTCACTTCTTTGATCAACGACACCTGTCTTTACAGTCAAGCTTGTATCTATCAAAGAACGCTCCCCTACCTATTCTCGATTAATCGAGAATATCATAGCTTCGGTGATTCGTTTAGCCCCGTTTATTTTTCAGCGCAAAAACACTTGACCAGTGAGCTATTACGCTTTCTTTAAAGGATGGCTGCTTCTAAGCCAACCTCCTGGCTGTCTGTGTATTTTCACCTCTTTTACCACTTAACGAATACTTAGGGACCTTAGCTGATGATCTGGGCTGTTTCCCTCTCGACCATGAAGCTTATCCCCCACAGTCTGACTCCTATCTTCTAAAGCTGCAGCATTCTGAGTTAGTAAGAACAAGGTAAGCTTGCGCCCCCTCCGTTCAAACTGTGCTTTACCACCACAGCAAATTCAATAAGGCTATACCTAAATATATTTCGGGGAGAACCAGCTATTTCCCAGTTTGATTAGCCTTTCACCCCTATCCACACCTCATCCGAGCAGTTTTCAACCCACACCGGTTCGGACCTCCATCTCGTGTAACCGAGACTTCATCCTGGACATGGATAGCTCACTAGGTTTCGGGTCTAACCTGTATTACTAACGCCCTATTCAGACTCGCTTTCGCTACGGCTCCGTTCTTTCCAAACTTAACCTTGCAATACATGTTAACTCGTCGGCTCATTATGCAAAAGGTACATGGTTGCGCGTACGTATACTGCGCTACCATCGATTGTAGACAATTGGTTTCAGTTTCTATTTCACTCCCCTCCCGGGGTTCTTTTCACCTTTCCCTCACGGTACTAGTTCACTATCGGTCATCAAGTAGTATTTAGCCTTACCCGATGGTCCGGGCAGATTCTCACGAAATTTCACGTGCTTCGTGATACTCGAGAAGAAAAGTTATTGTTGTATTAGACCTTTCGCTTACAAGGCTGTCACTTTCTTTGGCTACCCTTTCCAGAGTAATTCAACTAGATAAAATACAAACAACCTAATCACTGTATTAATTAGACACTTAACTCTCACGACCCCATCTTCACAACACATACAGATTTTAACATGAAAATGGTTTAGGCTCTTCCCCGTTCGCTCACCACTACTGAGGGAATCACTTTGTTTTCTTTTCCTAGCGCTACTTAGATGTTTCAGTTCACGCCGTTGACTTCTTTTTTCTATATATTCAAAAAAAGATATCCCAGGTTTGCCAGGATAGGTTTCCCCATTCGGAAATCTCCGGATCAAAGCTTGATTGGCAGCTCCCCGAAGCATATAGCAGCCTTCCACTTCCTTCTTCGCCTCTTGATGCCAAGGCATCCACCAAAAGCCCTTTTCAATTAACCGCAAATTTATTTACGGCATTGAGAATACTCAAAAACTCATTTACAAATATTTCAAAGATCACACACAATTTTTATACATTACTACAATCTTAGCATGCACTTACCTGAAACCTAGACCTACTGGTGGAGATGAGCGGATTCGAACCGCTGGCCTTCCGCTTGCAAAACGGACGCTCTACCAACTGAGCTACACCCCCCAAAATCACGGAATGCTAATTGATCCTAAAGCCCTAATGCCCTTAACAATAAAAGAAGCATTTAAAAGGGGATCGAGCTGGTGGGCCTAAGTCGACTTGAACGACTGACCTCTCCGTTATCAGCGGAGCGCTCTAACCCCTGAGCTATAGGCCCGCAAAACCGGACCTATCATCCCGGAACCCCAATTCATAATTACACCAAATATGTATGATGCGCAATTAACGCATCCTAAATCTCCCTCGAAAGGAGGTGATCCAGCCGCAGGTTCTCCTACGGCTACCTTGTTACGACTTCACCCCAATCATTCCCCGCGCCTTAGGCACTCGCCTCCCTTGCGGGTTAGCTAAAGTGACTTTGGGTGCAGACAACTTTCGTGGTGTGACGGGCGGTGTGTACAAGGTCCGAGAACGTATTCACCGTGCCGTTGCTGATACACGATTACTAGCGATTTCAACTTCATGAGGTCGAGTTGCAGACCTCAATCCGAACTTAGACTGATTTTGAGAGATTAGCTTACCCTTACGAATTTGCGACTCTTTGTATCAGCCATTGTAACACGTGTGTAGCCCTGGGTATAAGGACCATGATGACTTGACGTCGTCCCCACCTGCCTCCTGGTTTCCCAGGCAGTCCCACCAGAGTGCCTTATCTCGCGATAAGTAGCAACTGGCAGAAAGGGTTGCGCTCGTTAGAGGACTTAACCTAACATCTCACGACACGAGCTGACGACAGCCATGCAGCACCTGTGCAATTGTCCAAGTGTAACCTTGAAAGATCGTATTTCTACGACGGTCAAAAGCATGTCAAACCCAGGTAAGGTTCCTCGCGTAACGTCGAATTAAACCACATGTTCCACCGCTTGTGCGGACCCCCGTCAATTCCTTTGAGTTTTAGCCTTGCGGCCGTAATCCCCAGGCGAATCACTTAACGCGTTAGCTACGATACCGATCCGGCTAAGCCAGACCGACATCTAGTGATCATCTTTTACGGCGTGGACTACCAGGGTATCTAATCCTGTTTGCTCCCCACGCTTTCGTGCCTCAATGTCAGGAATGGACCAAGAAGCTGCCTTCGCTATCGGTGTTCCTCCCGAGATCTACGCATTTTACCGCTACTCCGGGAATTCCACTTCTCTCTCCCACCCTCAAGTTCGCCAGTTTTCATTGCTTGCCTCCAGTTAGGCCAGAGAATTTAACAACAAACTTAACAAACCATCTACGCACCCTTTACGCCCAATTAATCCGAACAACGCTTGCACCCCTCGTATTACCGCGGCTGCTGGCACGAGGTTAGCCAGTGCTTTCTTTAATGGTACCGTCATAATCTATTGGTATTAATAACAGATCTTTCTTCCCACTTAACAGGAGTTTACAATCCTAAGACCTTCATCCCCCACGCGGCGTCGCTGCGTCAGGCTTTCGCCCATTGCGCAATATTCCTCACTGCTGCCTCCCGTAGGAGTCTGGACCGTATCTCAGTTCCAGTGTGACCGTACACCCTCTCAGGCCGGTTAACCATCATCGCCTTGGTAGGCCTTTACCCCACCAACTAGCTAATAGTACGCAAGCTCATCCTCTAGCGGCAGCATAAAGCCACCTTTCTCCCCGAAGGGACGTATGCAGCATTAAGCCCGATTTCTCAGGAGTATTCTTCACTAAAGGGCAGATTCTTACGCGTTACTCACCCGTCCGCCGCTGTACTTATTCCCGAAGGAACTTTCTCGCTCGACTTGCATGTGTTAAGCACGCCGCCAGCGTTCATTCTGAGCCAGGATCAAACTCTCCATCACAAAAATTGACTTGGGTTTTATATGTTCCGGGATGATAGAAACTTTTAGTTTCTTCAGTGCATTTCAAAGAGCTTTTCAATTAACCTTTTTTGTTTTTCGTCCTTGATCTTTCATATCAAAGACAAGTAAAATTATACACGTACCATTAGTAGTGTCAACACTTTTTATAAAATTCTTAAAAAATATTTTTAAAAAAAGTAACCCCACATAAAAAATAACCTATATATAGGATACCAAAACCTCATGCTAGTCGACGTATTGAAAGATCAATTAAAGGAAATAGCCCCCGATATAGAAACTATTAAAATATATTGGAAAGAGGCAAAACTTGAAGAAAAATATGAAAAATTATCTACGCAATCCAAAAAAGAAGATTTTTGGAAGGATCCAAATCAGGCTTCCATATTAAAACAATTACAATATATTAAAACAATACGAGATACTTATATAGAAGTAACCAAAACCTATCAAGAACTTATAGAGCTTGTTGATCTTTTTGCCACTGATGAACATGAGCTTCAGAAATTGGCTACCGAACTACACCGATTCCGCAAAGCAGCTCATAGCCTAAAAATTAAGTTATTACTAAGCCAACCCCAAGATACCGAAAATTGCTTTTTGAGCATAAATGCAGGCGCTGGCGGGACTGAATCACAAGATTGGGCTTCTATGCTTTTGCGTATGTACCTCCGTTTTGCTGAGCATCATGGCTTTATGTCTGAATTAGTTGATGAGCAACCAGGAGAAGAAGCAGGCATAAAATCTGCTACCTTATATATAAAGGGTGAAAATGCCTATGGATTACTCAAAAGTGAACGGGGCGTCCATCGGCTTGTGCGCATATCTCCTTTTGATGCCAATAAGCGACGGCACACTTCATTTGCTGCAGTGCTTGTTTTACCCGAAGAGCCTGAAACAGCTATTGATATTAATCCCAATGATTTGCGTATTGATACCTATAGAGCAGGAGGCGCTGGTGGTCAACATGTTAATAAGACCGAATCGGCCATTCGCATTACTCATATACCAACCGGCATTGTAGTGCAATGTCAAAGCCAACGCTCGCAAGGCCAAAACAAAGCAACAGCAATGAAAATGCTTGCAGCAAAATTATCGCAAAAAGCACAAGAAGAACGTTTGGCCCAGCATGCTACTATAGAAAAGAAAAAAATAGAATGGGGTTCACAAATACGTTCCTATGTATTGCACCCGTATAAAATGGTCAAAGATCATAGAACAGAGTATGAATCACCGCAGCCGGATTTGATACTTGATGGGGAACTTATGCCATTTATTGAAGCTTATTTAATATGGGCAAGCAAACATGAGTAAAACAAAAAAGGCGTGAGAGTTTTTGCTCACGCCTTATATTATCAAACTATACTAAACTATATTATGCTGTTTTTTTTAGCGTATATTGTGCTACATACTGCGCCCACTGTTTTGCGGCATTACAGCCTGCAAGTTTACAAAAATCTTGTGGCATAAAAAAGCTATACGGAATAAAGGTATCCATACCTTTAAAAAGTACATATCTACTTGCAAGATAGTACATTCCTTGTTTTAAATAAAAATTGCGGAGTTTTGGATCTTTAAATACCAGATGTGATATCGCTACAGCACCGCTATGTGCGCCCAGAATTCTGCCTATTTCTTTCAATTCAGATCTACCATTAGATTCAGATGTACCATCATTATTAAAGAGACGACAACCTATTTTTGTACTGATACGACAGCCTATTTCTGTACCTGCTGCTTGACTCGCAAATAAAGCTGCTTTTTGATATTCACCATACCCAAGAGATACTGCTATATTTCCTATATGATTACCCACCTGTCCTGGAGATGCAATAAACTTTTTTATATTGGGGCATTCGGAAGCGGCTGCTTCAATTACTGCTGGTATTGTTTCTTCAAGCACTGATCTTGCAGTTGCCTGACCAGCTTTTACATCACTGGCTATTGAGAATATTGTTCTTCCTGCTATAATTCTGCTTACAGTAGGAACATAAGAAGAAGAAAGTACTGAACAACTCCAATAGCCTACAAAACAACCTAATGCAGACATACCTATTTTATTGAGCACATGTCGGCCTTGTTGTGTAGCTAAACTTTGGCCATTTATTGTTGTTTCTGATCCATCAGATTTTATTTCAAATCCAAAAAATGGCACAATCTGGCCCGCCGTTATTGTAAATATACAGAGCGCGGCCATTAATTTCTTATATAAAGCATTCATAAATATACCTCCATATTATTATTTGTGTATCTATTTTCATCATATCATATTTATTCTATTTGTCAATGTCATGTAGGGCGCTCAAAATGCGATTGGATCAGCATAAAGATATAATTACGCAATGTAGAATCAAAACAGTATTAAGCAGGGCGATAATTGTCAAGGCTCCGTGAAAATGTCGTGTGATTTGGCACTATAAAAATGTCGTGTTTTTGGTGCGAATAAAAAGTGATTGGTTTTTCTCCAGGAGCTATTTCTTTTAGTAGCTATGAGGTCAATAGGCTTAGGTTCAGAGT
>DASZEX010000070.1:0-2981 GCA_035940365.1 Candidatus Babeliales bacterium
GAAAAATGATAAATGAAAAATCAGTTATTGTGGTGGTTACTTCTAGTTTTTATCGCTGCACTCCATTGGAAGTATTGCGCGCATTCTTGAATGTTGCCATGAAGATGGTATAGCGGCTAAGAAATAAATTGCTATAATAAATTTCGACCGTGCTTCAGTCCAGGAGAAGTTTATTATTTTGGTCATAAGTACATCGTTTATATGATTGTTTAATGCTACCCTGATCTAAAATATACAGTTGATCATATATACTTTCGACAAAAGACATATCATGACTTGCAATAAGCATGCGCATGGGATATTCCTGCACAATTTTCTTCAATAAAATAGTTATATTATCACGTGTTTCTGGGTCTAAACCGGAAGTCGGTTCATCAAGTAACAGTAAATCTGGTTTAATGATAAGCGTTCGTGCAATGGCAATTCGTTGTTGTTGACCGCCTGAGAGTTGATGAGGATATTTATCTGTATATGTTTGCATGCCCACACTTTGAAGCATATTTAATGCATGTTGATATGCAATATCTTTTGACATGCCGTATATAGTATATAATGGATGAGCACATTGCTCAAGTGCAGTCATATGAGGAAATAAATTGAGATGTTGAAATACTAATCCTATACGATAGTTTTTTTCATAAGTAATATTTCCAGCCATTTCTGGTTCAAGACCTGCTAAAGCTCTTATTAAAGTAGTTTTTCCTGATCCACTTTTTCCAATTATAATACTAATAGTGTTTGCGGGTAATGATAAAGATATATTATGTATTATAGGTATTTTCTTTTTATATACAATAACATTAGAAATAATCATGAGATATCCATTTTTGTGCATAATTTAGTACATTTTGTATACTCAGTGATGTTATAATATATATAACAGCAATAAGCAAATAAATAATTTCAGGATTCATATTAAGTGCAATAATATTCATTCCAGTACGAGTAATGTCCAGAACTCCTATAGCAGAAACAATTGCAGTACTTTTGAATAATTCTTCTGAAAGATTTCCTATAAGTGGCATTACCTGTGGTATAATTTGAGGTAATATAATGGTATTTAACGTTTGTCTATAAGAATACCCAAGAACTGATGCAGCTTCCCACTGGCCAATAGGAATTGCGTTGATACATGAGCGAATAATTTCAACAGCATAAGCGGTTACACAACATATAATTGCAAGTAATGATGCAGTAAAAGGTGAAAAATTTATACCAATAGCATAAGAGATAATAAAATATATACAAAGTAAATGAATATATAGTGGTATACTTCGTGCAATAGTAACATATAGTCGAATCAGTTTAGCTATTTTTTTATTTTTTGTCTGATTATGGCTTAGGCACCCTAAAAGGGTACCTAAGCTTATACTTACTATGCCTCCTATAAACCAAAGAGCAATATTATACGTCATACCAATAGATAATAGTTTTATATAGGATAGTATAGATATCATACCAGTCTCCGTATATTCCAAGTCTGTTCAGATTGTTCAATAAATCCATCTTTTTTCATACAACTAACAACTTCGGTTACTCGTTGGGCTAATATATGATTATCTGAATGTATTGCTATGCCGTTTCCTTTTGATTGGTATTCTTGGGGTACCGGTATTTGTACAAAAGACATATCGGGATTTTCTTGTTGTATGCGAGTACCAAGATCCGGATCAATGAGTGCAGCAATAGATTTACCTTGACGTACATCCATCAAAATGAGCGGAATACTGTCTAAAGTTCGTACAGTAACTGATGAAATACTATAAGCGTATTCAGTTTGTTTGGTGCCTGGTAATACAGAAACAATGTTATTTGGTAAGGTACCTACATCGTCTAATGTTTTTATATGTTCAGGTATTTTACCCAAAAACATAAGTGGCCAATGAGTAGCCTTTGCTCCTTGATAATGTACCATATAAAATGCCTTTTCCCGCTCGGCAGTAATGGCCATTGGTGCTACCATCAGATCAAGTTTTTTAGTTTTTACTGAAGTGATAAGTAATTCGGGTGACATATCAACCAATGTAATAGTAACCCCAAGGCGTTTGCCTAATTCTTTGGCAATATCTACGTCAAAACCTACTAATCCAGCTTCAGTGATTACTGCCCATGGTGCATAACCACTAGCAACACCTATATGTAAATGATTATGTATTGATGCTGGTTTGGAATAATAATAGTATAAACCAATAAGGGTTATGAAAATGATACTACTTATTGTTATTTTTTTGTTCATAAATAGTCCAATGAGTTGCTATATTTTCTGTCTTTTGAGTTTGATTATGCATAGGATATTGAGTTAGTGTTTTTTCATGTTTATCATGCATCTCGTGCAGATTGATACTTGGATGGCAAGCTACCTTATCAATATTATTAGGAGCAGTAGTATCAGTATTCGAGTTTGTTAATGGACAATACATACGATACAATTCAAGTACCGTTGGTGCATATTTAAGTTGCTTTGAAGCTTGTTGAAGTTTATAAGGATCCATGCTATACATAGACGCAGCTGTACAAATAATAGATAAAGATATATAACGTTTCATAATAAAAACCTATATTAATAAAAATCAAAAAGAATGATTTTTTTATTTTTTTTACAATTAATTAAAAAAATGAGTTTTTGCTGTATGGCGTAGAGCCAAATAATATGTTTTGGGGTTTAGGCCCCAAAAAAGAACGAAAACATGCAAAAAATGGCCGTGCTATTATATATAGCAAGTATACTATAAGAAAAAGATATATACTGTTTAGCCATTAGCTTTGCCTATTAAATAGATTCTATATATTAGAGATAATAAGGTTTATTATGCTATATGTCAAGTGAATGTGTTTTACCGGTGTTATTGATAAGTGATAATGTCCTGTATATCTGATAAATGAAAATGTCCTCTTTTTAAGGCAAGCTGGGAAAGACTAATTAACCAGCAAGCTTCAAGAAGAGGACAACATGAGAAAGGATATCATGGCAAAGCTAATAG
>DASZEX010000071.1:0-2121 GCA_035940365.1 Candidatus Babeliales bacterium
ATATGTATTTCTTATTTTAAGCATGGTAATACCTACGTTTTTTAATACAACATTGCATGCAGAACCTTGTGTGGCTCCTATTCCAGGCGAAAATTTATGGCGGCTTACTAGCCGTATTGGCACATGCTTAGATATTCTTATTAGTCAGATGGAAGATTGTTGCAGTACTCTTGAGGCTTGTTGCCATGAAACTATAAGTACCATAGAATCAACGAGTGACGTATTATGTACTTGTGTCAATACACACACCGATTCTGTTGCTGATGCATTGGAAGCTAGTATATGTGATTGCGTAGATAGTGCAGCCGCTTCAGTAGCTGATGCAGTTTGTAGTTGTGTTGACCACACGTTATTATCAGTGAGTGATGTACTTACTTCATTAATTGACCTTGCAAAGTGTTGTCCTAATTTGATTACATCAGTGCCATTTACTATTACTACTCCAGGATTGTATTGCTTGGCTAATTCAGTTTCTTATGCGGCAGGTACTGCAATAACAATTGCTTCAGATGATGTAATATTAGATTTACAAAATAATCTTATGCAACGTACAGTTGCAAATACTAATGCAGCAACAACCGGTGCTATAGTATGTGATGGAACTAATTGTATTATTCAAAATGGTTTAATTGATGCAGATAATATTATAATTAATCAAGTTGACGTTATTGTGCGCAATATACACATTGATAACACATTAGTAGAAAGTGATATTACTGGTGGTGGTATTAATTATCAAGGAAGTGTAATAGGCGTTGGATTTGGTTCTATAGAAAATTGTTCAGTACGTAATAAGGCAAATGCAGGTATTTTGGTGCAATCAAACTTTGTATTGGTAAAAGATTGTCAGGTATATAATTGTCGAAATGGTATTTTTATGTCTACTGGAGGAAGTCAAGCCCAGATAATCGATTGTATATCTAGTAATAATTCATTAAATGGATTTTTAATAGATGGTGTTCAAGCTAAAGTAATTAATTGTCTTGCTGTAGATAATGCAAATATCGGATTTTTTATTAGTTCGAGTAATGCATCAATTAACGATTGTATAGCAAGTAATAATACCTTCCATGGATTTGCAATTGAAGCAGCTGACATTACGGTAAAAGAGAGCCTTTCTGCAAACAATGGAGATACTGGCTTTCTTATAGTTCAGCAAAATGCTGTTATTGTAAATTGTATCTCAAGAGAACATCATACTGTAGGGAATCTAGGGTGTGGTTTTTTAATAGAGACTGGTGCAGATGGAGCTAAACTTTCTAATAATCTAGCAGCTGATAATGACTTTGGTTATCGCATTAATAATATTGATGCTCAAGCAACATTTTCTCTTGGCGTGCCTCAAAACAGAACATGGAGTATAGGCGGACCAACTTCGGGACCTCTTTTGCCTACTACGACAAGCCGTAATATTAGACTAATATATAACGAAGCTATGGATAATGCTATAGGTTATGCAATGTTTGGAACATTATTTGACAATGGTGTAATTCCAGCTCCACCACAACCATTTGGTCCTATTACTATTTTTCCGCCTATAGGTATTGTTAATTCTGGTGATGGAGGAATTGTTGTTGACCCACTTCCCGTTGCTGATACTATAATAAGTGCTTCAGGAAATAACTTAGATGGTGCTGTAGTAATAGGAAGAATAACAAATGCTGAGGGCGGTAATTTTGATACGGGTTCAGCACCGTAGATATAAAAATATAAAGATTATACAAATATAATGAATTATATTTGTATAATCTTTATCTAGTTTCAATATTTTTTGATGCTTCACTTTTAGTGAAGCATTTTTTTTGATATTTGTTTTGGAATATAGGAAGGAAAAAGAGAAAAAATTTTTCTAAATCAGTAGCTGTTGTATATATCTTTTTAGTACATTTCATGTAAAGAGGAAGAACTTTTTTGATAGTTTTATTTTGATATTTTAAATGAAAAGCTGTTTTTTTTTACAAAAAAGGAAAAGATAATGCGAGCATATGTATTTCTTATTTTAAGCATGGTAATACCTACGTTTTTTAATACAACATTGCATGCAGAACCTTGTGTGGCTCCTATTCCAGGCGAAAATTTATGGCGGCTTACTAGCCGTATTGGCACATGCTTAGATATTCT
>DASZEX010000072.1:0-6604 GCA_035940365.1 Candidatus Babeliales bacterium
GACCTTCATAAATCCGTACTCGTTCAAATTCTGTTAATTGTGTATAATAAACCATGTGCAATGCCCTTTTGTAGAACTATTTTTGTCACTAAAAACAATTCTATCAGAAAAGCGTTGCACTTCATCTTAGCAGATGCCAAACAACCCGAGTTCATTTACTTGGTGTGATCGCAGCTGGTCCCTTGACTGGTTTAATGTCAAGCTATCTTGCATTGAGACTATCTTCTATATATCATACAAAAAAAGCACAAAAAATTTCCTATACAGAAGCATATTATGCAACAAAAAATAAACCATTACTCGGTAAAGAACATAACCTGGGATTACAAGCAGCTGCTATATATTCAACTATATCAAATATATTTCATATAATTCCTCGATATCCTGGCGCGGATGGCTATCACATATTAGAAGTATTAGGAAAATCGCACTTAATAGGTATACGAGGTTTTATATTTAATATATTAACATATTTTATGGTCACAGGATACGCTACCTATAATTTATATAAAATATATAAGACTCCAGAATCAAGTAAAAAGATTACGCAATCCATTAGCGAATAATCAATTCATTGCTCAAGCTCAATAACTGTTTTCAATTAGAATAAATACAGTGTAGGACAATTGCGTATTGACAATATTCAAAATACCCGTCAATATATCTAATAGAATATAACATCTTTTATATTAGGCATATTATGAATAAAAATCTATTAGGACACATAATAGTATTATCGAGTCTTATACTCGGCATATCAACACCTAACTTCTGTACCGATAATAATACTGATGATGCAATAACACTATCATTTAAACCAACTTCCTTATTATTGGGCAAACCTGTTGAAGGTATTCCACAAGAATTAATTGAAAAAGTGCATAATGCATTCAAGGAAAAAAATCTTGACTTGGTAATCGAGTTGCTCGCGCCGTATGCATCAAATAATCCAGAAGCATTAACCAGTATTGGTTTAGCCAAATTATATAAAGGTGATGTTGAAGGTTTTTCTGATCTCAAAAAAGCAGCTAATACTTATAATCATCCATGCGCATATTGTAATATGGGCATGTTATTCTATTATACCAATGCTGTTGGTACCCCAATATATGATGAAGCAATTACTTACTTGCAAAAAGCAGCTGAATATAATGTACCGGAAGCATGTACATTACTAGGTATAATGAGCTTTCAACATAATGATATAGAACATGCAAAAAAATATCTTCAAACAGCGGCTTTACAGCAACATCAGCCTGCTATGTTTCATTTGGCTCATGTCTATATTAATGGACAAGAGTTTGATTCAGCCAAAAAACTATTATATGATATGATCGAAACTCCTGAATCTGAGCGCGATTATATACTCTATCCAGAAGCATTAAATACCCTTGGATGGATATATGCATTTGTTGAACATAATACGCAGCAAGGCTTACCTTATCTACACAAAGCTGCCGATGCATTTCAGCATCCTGGCGCTCATTATAATCTGGGATCTATCTATTACCAAGAAGAAACACATGATACAGAAAAGGCAATTTTCTATTTAGAAAAATTTCTTGAAAATCCAGAAGGGCATTTTAAATGTACCAGCACAACGAACTTTTGTATATATGCTCATCAAGCATTGGCTAATATATACAATCAAACACACAACAAACAAAAATGTTTTGAACATCTGCATATAGTAGCAGAGCGATATCATAATTTTACTGCTATGCATAATATATGGTGGGATTATATTCTTCAAAATAAAATGGCTGAAGGTATTACGTGGCTACGTACCATTGCTGATAATAATCCACTTTCTCCTGCCAATGCCTTGACCGGTATTATGCTTTGTGAATTGTCTCCGGATGAAGCCAATACTTATATTAACAAAAATCCAGATTCAGACCTTAATACATATTTTAAAGCACTCTTATTATGCACACAGGACAATACACATCAAGCCATTCCTTTATTTGAATCACTAGTTAAGCAACATGAAGCACCAATAGCCGGTGCAGTATTTGCTTTATGGCAAATATATGCTATTGCAAATGATACGCAAAAAGCTGAAGAATACAAAAAACGTTTTGATGCTATCATGCATATTGATTTTTATTCATTATTTCATATTTTGGCTACAGTACCTGGTGAAGTTGTACCATCTTTATATTATTTAGCACGCATGCCCTTACTGGCATTCAGACAACAACAGCGTATTTCAGAAACAAGTGGCAAACATCTATTTGAAGGTATTAACTTTGATGAAATATATACCATAAAAGTACCTGAAAAGTTTTTTATTATAGAAATTCCTGACCCACATCAAAAAAAAGTGCGTTGTTTACTTATTGAAGATACTAAGCATACACATCATTTGATTGGTTTAGCATCAATGATTAGTAATGGTCTCGATGCTTATTTTGATATAACATTAAAAAAGAATAATCCTCTTATAAATACCTCAGATGCATCGGAATAACCAATATGAAACTCTTTTTATATACTATTTGTAGCGCACTTATACTATTTTGTCATTTTAATATACATGCTACTCCTCTTTTGTCTTTACCCGTTAAAATGGCACCATTATTGAATAATGCACCAGTAGAGGGATTTACGCAAGAGCAAATAACTTCAATATATACGCTTTATAAAAATAATGAATATACTCAATTAAAAACATTACTAAAGTCAGTTATCACATATAATGAAGTAGAGGTGCATGCTGCACTTGGAAGTATAGAATTTTTAGAAAATAATATATCTACTGCTATGAATCATTTTTTATATGTAGTAGATAAAGCATCTACGCATTACTTGTCTTTGTATAACATAGGCAGTATTTATTATTCTCAACGTGAGGACCTTGAAAAAGCATATCACTATTTTTCAATGTGCAATACAGAAAATCCTCATGATCTTGAGGCTATTTTTAGTCTTGCTATTACCTGTTGGGATTTAAAAAAACATGATCAAGCCAAACTTTTATTACACGCTATTGCAGACAATACGGCATATAATAAAGATTGGATATACGTAAATGCATTGAATGCATTGGGCCGTTTTTACCATATCGTCTACCATAATATACCACAAGCATCTTTTTATTTACATAAAGCTGCTCAATTATCTAAAGAAAAAAATACCATATTAACTACTTTTAATGTACATTATAATCTTGGTGTTTTATATCAAAAAGAAATTAATCTTATATATGCTATAGAATGTTTTGAAAAAAGTTTATATATATTACATAATGATGAATGTATGCAAACAAATCCCCAATTAAACTCAGCTAAATTATTTTACCTACATACTATATATACAAAGCTCGCTGATCTATATGAAAAGATCGGCAATATATCTAAAGCACAAGAATACCAATTAAAAATCAAAGAATATGCTTCAATATCTTGATAATATTTAATAGCACTATAGTATATCCATACCATCTTGCCCAGATGCATCAAGTATATCCTCTTCCGGTTCAAGCGGACTTACTTGGAGCGCTATTATATCTTCATCCGGATTATCATCATCAAAGCTCATATATTCAGCTTTGTGTATAGCGTCTTTTGGTTTATCTGAACTTTCTGGAGTATGTTCTGCATCATCATGATTTGATTCTTCAAATGCCACCATAGTAGCCAATGTTTGATCTGGTTCTAATTTAATCAGACGCACACCTTTTGCCTGACGTCCCATAGTACGTACTTCAGATGCTGGTAACCGAATAATTTTACCTACTTCATCAATAAGCAAAATATTTGATTCAGGTGTAACTAATGCTAAACCAATAACATTACCATTACGTTTGTCTGTCGGAATAGTACGAACCCCCATACCCCCACGATGCGCAACGCGAAAATCTTCTACATGCACTTTTTTGCCATAGCCACGTTCTGTAGCAAATAATACCTCACCGGTATTTCCGACAATTTGCATACCAATTACGGTATCACCTTCTTTGAGCCTAATGCCAATTACACCTGCTGCCTGACGTCCCATGACCCTCACTTCTTCTTCTTTGAAGTGAATACCTTGGCCTTTGTACGTAGAAAGAATAATGCCATTATGCCCGGTACTCAAACCGCATGATATAAGTTCATCATCATCATGCAAAGTAACGGCACGAATACCTGTCGTGCGAATATTGCTGAAGCTTTCTGCGTCCGTACGTTTGATAATACCTAATTTAGTGACCATGACTATAAACTTACCTTGTAAATCACGCGAAGGTAATAGCTTGACTACTTTTTCATTTGGCTGCAAAGGTAATAAGTTTACAATAGCACGCCCTTTTGCCATACGTGATGCTTCAGGAATTTCAAATCCCTGCAGATTATATACGCGGCCAAGTGAGGTGAAAAATAATAACGTATCATGATTTTTGGCAACAAACAGGTCTTGAATAACATCATCTTCCAGTGATGCCATACCCATTTTGCCCTTTCCACCACGATGTTGCACATCATAAACCCCTAGTGGGACACGCTTTATATATCCTTTGAGTGTCAAGGTAATAACTACATCTTCATCTGGAATTAAATCTGCCTCGGTCAAAATATCAATAGCACCTTCAATGCGTGTACGGCGCGCATCAGCATAGTTATTTTTGATTTCTTCTATTTCTGTTTTAATTACCTGCTTTAGTACTTGTTCGTCGGCAAGAATGGAATTCAAATATATAATTGTTTTTTTGATTTCTTCCATTTCTGCATATATTTTTTGTTGCTCAAGACCCGTCAAACGCTGCAAACGCATTTCCAAAATAGCCCGCGCTTGTTTTTCGGTTAGTTGAAACCGTTTATTCAGTTGATCTATAGCTTCTTGCGCTTCCTTTGACCGTTTGATAATAGCAACTACTTCATCAATATTTTTCAATCCAATAATAAAGCCTGCCAAAAGATGCTCACGCGCTTTTGCCTGTGCAAGATCATACTGCGTGCGTTTATAAATAATTTGACGGCGATGGAATAAAAATTCTTCAATAATTTGGCGCAATGAAAAAACCAATGGACGATTATTTAGAAGCCCCAGCATCAATATAGAAATAGAAACCTGTAATGACGTATGTTTATAGAGTTGATTTAATACCACCGTTGGTATTTCACCCCGTTTGAGTTCAATAACCAAACGCATACCATGTTTGTCTGATTCATCCCGAATATTGGCAATACCATCAATAACTTTTTCTTTCACCAAATCAGCAATTTTGATAATAAGTGCGGCTTTATTTACCTGATAAGGTAACTCAGTAATAATAAGCGAAGATCCTTTTTTAGTTTCTTCTACTTCCACAACACCACGGACAATAACCTTGCCTCTTCCTGTTTTGTATCCCTTGATAATACCTGAACGGCCACAAATAATACCGCCAGTAGGAAAATCAGGCCCCGGCACTAATGCAAATAATTCTTCATCAGATAATGCATGGTTTGCAAGTAATGCCAAGCATGCGTCAGATATTTCACCTAAATTGTGTGGAGGGATAGAAGTTGCCATACCAACTGCAATACCAGACGTACCATTAATTAAAAGATTTGGTAACTTGCTTGGTAATATGACTGGTTCCTCAGTAGAATTATCAAAGTTAGGCACAAAATGAACCGTTTCTTTTTCTATATCGGCGAGCAATTCTTGTGAAATTTTATTCATGCGCACTTCAGTGTATCGCATAGCCGCGGCATTATCCCCATCAACTGAACCCCAGTTGCCTTGCCCATCCAAAAGAGGATACCGTTTGGAAAAATCTTGTACCATACCGACCATTGTTTGATATACCGATTGATCACCATGGGGATGAAATTTACCAAGCACATCACCCACGACACGTACGGATTTGCGGTGCGGTTTATTATGATGAAACCCTAGAATATGCATAGCATATAATACGCGCCGGTGTACCGGTTTGAGTCCATCGCGCACATCAGGAATTGCACGACTAACTACCACAGACATGGCATAATCTAAAAAAGCACCTTTGAGTTCTTCTTCTATTAATACGGGCTTAATACGGAGCGCACGCTCTTTTTTGTTGTTTGTCGGTTCCATGCCAATATGTCCCTTTTGCGACTTGAATAATATTTAGGATACCTTGGATAGCGATAGAACTCAAGAATATACCTTAGCTATGCCATAGTGCTACATACTAATTGAAAAAACAAAAAGAATTATTATACTAGGCATACTATATAATAATTGTATTAGAAAAAACCATCACATGACACTATCCCTATTTTTCAACTTAGGATTACTGCTATTGAGTGCTTCTCTTATGGGAATGGAATCAACACAAGAACTTCACCTTGTTCAGCAAGGTATTGCTGCTTTGTGTGAACATAGTATATATTTTGGTTATTCATATAGTGCAACACTCAAAGCATTGGCTTGTGTTAATAAAGTATATGCTGCCAAAATAACTACTGCCAATAAAACTAAACAGGATACACTACATCAAGAAGTAATGAAACTTTGCCAAAATCTTCATCCATTTGATAATGAAAATTTTGTATACAATTGGGTTGGCGATGCATGTGGATGGAAGCAACCATTTTGTATCAAATGCTTATCCCCAGAACAATGTGCCTGCGCACTACCAACAACGGAA
>DASZEX010000073.1:0-19388 GCA_035940365.1 Candidatus Babeliales bacterium
GAATGATTATACACAAGAAGAAAAATTAAATAACGCTATATTACCTTTACCCAAAACATGCATGCAACTTGTCAGTTATTTAGACAAAGCTGTAGAATGGCATAATCCTTCTGCCAAACTTCGCCGCGCATATCCAAATTACCAAAAAGAATATTGGTATCAATTTATCACACAATCCAAATAATTTTGTATTGCTCAAAATATTGCAAAGTATATACTATTGCATACTATTACAAAAGTATGCACATTACACACATTAGATTAATTATAGAGAAATATTTTTATGCAAAAGTACAGATCATTATTTTTATTATTATCTACATCGATAACTTTTTGTATGGAACCAATTGTATCAGATAAAAAGTTATCAGATATTACAATAGATTATCCAGAACATGCTTCTGATTGTACTATTAGTAGCTTTGGAACTATTGCCTATCTTCGGCACATCTGTAATCATTGTTTAGATGTAATGCCATGTACTTGTAACTCAGAAAAAATATATCCGTATCCCGGTATGTTAATACGAAAACAAAAAGATGTAGAAGGAAATATACATGAATATAAATCATACCTTGTAAGTCATCAAATTAATAATTTAGTTACATGGTATAAAAAACGATTACAATACGATCGTATTGTTTCGACAAATAGTAATGCTCATATTCCACCATACCTTGCAGGTCCAAAACGAAAGACTAAAGGATTATGGAAGTATTCCAATACACCTCATATAGGGAAAAACTTTGCAAGTAAACCCTACTTTGATTCTCAAGACAATCTATATATTTTAGCGGGTTATGATGAAGAAAATCATAATACACAAATATATGAGTGTGAACTTTCTGCCAATAATAGTTGCACATGGCACTCTGCATATTTTTTATTTTTAGATACATTATACCCATTTGGTTACTTAAGTATAACACCTTATTTATTGCAAAATCTTATTAAGCACATTGAAAATGGCCAATGCCATGTACAACGAGAAAAAGAGAAAACAATATTTTCAAGTCCCGATTTTTTTAAACAATATTTGCCAGAAGATGGTATGATTCCACTATTACAGAAAATATTTAATCCAATATATATAACAGAAATTACATTCAAAAAACATGATGATAAAAAACCTCCAAAACCTCCGATTGATATACCTCTATTTGATCATTATGCAGGAATGGCGATGTGTTTGAATCTTACAGGTAATAATAAATTGGCCCGAACATGCCTGGAATATTTTGAAACAGAGTACGCAGAAAAAATTGACGGAATAACCCAATACGATCCAATACGCCTGGGATTTTTTGGTAAAATTTATGGCCCAGGTTGTGAATCTAATGTTAGTCTTTATACAGATTATTCAAAAATACTGCAAAGCCTTACTTGTCTAAACAGTATAGATAATGTAAAAAAAGAATATACAAATAAGACCACCTTATTTGTAATATCACCTACTTGTTTTATTCAAGCAAAGAAAAAAAATACAAAATATACTATATACCCATGGCAAAATCAACATGTTTGGCATTCTGACTGGGTCCGCGGATCAAGATATTCTTTTATATGCTCAGGCACTATTAATAATATTAGTATAAAAAAGCGTTCACGTGATAGCGTTTCTGGAATCAATGAATTAGAAATTACTGAAACACCAATATATGCAACAGAAGGTTGTATAAAACACAGCCTTGTTCCTAATAGCATACCACCTCAGGTACGCGAACTTACTAAACAATATGCAAAAAATTCATCAGATGACTGGCTTAACCAATTATCATTATATGATCAAATGTTATTATTAAAAAGCTATTGCGAATGTGGTAATAAAACAACTGATTATGGAATAGAAAAAAATAACATACAAGAAAAAATTATACAACACTATTGTCCACATATGCCCACTAATATAAAATATAATGCTAATCTTCTAGCTGATGATAATTTAAGGCATGAAGAACTAAGTCAACTATATATCGGTAGTCATTTGAAAGAAATTATAAAAGATACATTGTCTTGTGTATCTTATGAGAATCACGATTACACGCAAGAAGAAAAAAATAGCAAGGGTTTACCTCCAACACCAAAAACATGCAAGCAACTGGTCAGCTATTTAGATAAAGCAAAAGAATGGCATGATCCTTCGGCCAAACTTCGCCGTGCACATCCAAACTATCAAAAAGAACCATGGTATCAATATATCACTACTTTCTTTGGTAAAAAAATATATAAGAATGATATAACATTCAATATAGCGTAGACTAAAATGAAACAAGACATCAATCAGTTTATATCTTTTATATGGAACTTTTACCGTACACAAGGCCGTTCATTTGCATGGCGTATCACTCATGATCCCTATAATATTCTAGTTTCTGAAGTTATGCTGCAGCAAACACAAACGTATCGTGTTGAACCAAAATATGAACAATTTATTATTGAACTACCCACTATCCAAGCTTTGGCAGATGCACAGCTCAGTACTGTATTATGTTTATGGCAAGGCCTCGGGTATAATCGGCGTGGCAAATATTTACATGAACTAGCCAAACAAATAGTCATGAAACATAACAGTATAATTCCCGATAATCCTGAGCAACTTGTACAGCTGCCAGGCATTGGCAAAAATACCGCAGCATCTATTTGTGCTTTTGCTTATAATAAACCAACGGTATTTATTGAAACTAATATACGCACTGTTTTTTTACATACATTTTTTGCCGGTCAGCATCATGTACCTGATACGGAACTTTTACCATTAATTGAACACACTGTAGATCAGACTAATCCCCGTGAATGGTACTATGCATTAATGGATTATGGTGTATACCTCAAAAAACAATTTCCAAACCCAAGCCGCAATAGTAAACATCACACTAAACAAAGCAAATTTGAAGGTTCAGATCGCCAAATACGTGGCGCCATTATTCGCTTATTGACCAAGCATAATAAAATAACAATAGCTGATCTTTTTTCCTCTATTACTGCCCCAGAAAGCCGCATTCAGCCCATTTTTGAAAAATTAATGGCCGAAGGGTTTATCGCAATAAAAAATGGCATAGTGCAAATACAGGAAAATATATAAAAAATGCGATCTATTCAATCTATCTATAGATGACCAGCCTGATTTAATCTCTCGTGGTTGAAATTATTTTCAAATGAGATATAATGATTATTATATTGAGTACAGTAAAGCTTTTATATATAGCAAAGGGATGATACATGAAAAAGAATGTATATACATTACTTGCAGGAACATTTTTGTTTGCTGCATCAACACAAGCTACTCCGCAAGGTCCATCTATTGGTGAAGAAATTAAGGTATATCTTGCAGGGCTTGGCCTACTTGCTGCAGGCAGCGCTATTGGCTGGTCGGTATATAACTATGGCCAACGGTTTACCAAAGCTATAATTGCAGGCGGTATAACTGCAGCCGTAACCTGGAATTTTGCAAATAGAGCGGCACTTAGTGGTTTGCTTTCTAACTTAGCCAACGCAGCATCAGTACCACTTATTAAAGAAAATTCGATATTAAATGTTACTCCCGCTGCTATATTAGGATCAGTTACTGCTGGTATGCTTGCGTTTTATGCTATATATGCATACTTTCATACCGATGATTATAAGCATAGTTCAACGGTCAAAACTCAAACATGGTATAGATATTAAAGAAATAATACTCTACTTAATAATGTTATGAAAACAAAATTGTTGTCCAAATATATATTTCTATTATTATTTCATACTTCTATTAGCTTTTGCGATATTTTTTGGGATATGCATGATATCTTAAAAATACAACTAGGTATTGTAGATGAGCAAGATTATTATCAAACATTAAATCGGAGAGATAATTTTAGTAAAAAATATTTTAAAGGAGATAATAACAATGGATGGCAAAAAGCACAATTTGCTGCAGCTAACATAGTTTATCTACTTACTGATGAAGGCATTAGTCCATTAGCATTACCTAATCAACCTTCTGAAAAAAATCTAGATACTTCGTATAAAGAACGCAGACATCGAACTGACATTTTCCAATGTCGTGCAAAAAAATATATAGATGAAATTAAGAATTGTTTAAATTTTGTAAAAAATCAGACACAAAAAAATCATATTGTATTACTAGATTCTGATAAACAAGCAATACGAAGATTATATAATTTTCTCAATGATATTCCGAAAATTAACTATGAATTATACCTATATACTAAAAATAACTGTTTATATGGATATACTGCAGTAAGTAATATTCATACAATTAGTCAAGAAAGTTTAAATAAACCTTTTTTCCAAAAATTAAAAAAGATATGTAATACTACAATAGAAGATTGTATTGAACAAGACACTGCATATGATATTTATATAGCTGGCCCACAATCAACAATAATTCAATATAAAGATGAATCAATCACAACCATGCCGAATAATATAATTGAAACGTACAAACCAGTAAAAGAAAAAACCAATTTAAATATACATACAAATAATAATACTGCCATATTACTTCTAGAGGAAAAAAAATCTTACGAAAATACCTACATGCTATCACCTGCATATGAAGAATATTGCCAACGTTATATAAGAAGATACACAGAACCTTATGCGTATGTATTACCATTTAAAAATGAAGATAAAATACATGTTACCAATATACCTACATATCAAGAAGTTTCTCCTCTTGCTCTGATATGTATTGATAATAAAGATCAGGCTCATACTATAAATGCATTATCTGAACCACGCAAAAAAACCCTAGAACACTATATACAAACTAGAAAAAACAATGAATCTTATTGTCTTGATATAAAACAACTCTATATTGATAAAAATGGTATAGCTCACCATACAACCAAAATGAAGTCAACTATATGGCCTGATGAACAACAATCTACATACAAAAAAAAGTTAACTCCTGTACTATCACAGGTACATTGGCAAGCATCATATACTACATGGCAGCAATTATTTAAAAAAAATCAGTTTCATCATATTGAAATACCAAAGCTATATGTTAAAATACCCGAGCTATAAATTTTTTTGTTTTTCTAAAACGATTTATTTGATACTAGTATGAACAAAAGATTATTATTCAAATATATACCTCTATTAATTCTATTTACATCTACATCACTATTTGCTGGGTCTTTTTTTGATATATGCGAATCAAAAAAAAATAGTCTTAATCGCGTTCAAGCGCTTGAGCGCTGGCGAAATGAGAAAAACCGATGGAGGCGTGTATGTTTTTCAGCAGATAATATTATCTTGTCGGCAATAGATGAAGATATAAGCCCATTTTGTATGCCCCCTAAACCATTTCGTGGTTCTTTTTTTGAAGGTAAACCATATTATGGTGATCCATTTTACGAAGAACGCAATTATCGTATATTATCTTTCAAAAATTCTGTTAAAGATTATGCCAAAGATATTAACATGTGTTTAAATTATGTAAACAAAAAAATTGCGAATAACAATATTACATTACCAAGCAATGTACAAAAAAATATAAAGAGACTAACAGATTTCCTAGACAACATTCTAAATATTGATATTAATAGTGCAGATCATATTTTGGGTTATAATATTTTTACTGAGACATTTGGTCATGAAAAAGTGGCTACTATTATATCAGAAACATTGAATGAGCATTTTTTCCAAAAGTTAGAAGATCTTTGTCAAGTTAAAATAGAAGATTATCCAGAGGAAAAAATTACTTATTCCAAATATGTGCCTATATCAGACTCACAGTCAACACTACTACAGTACAATTATGAAGCATTACGAAATATACAAACAACTAATGATCAATCCACGTATATAAACAATAAAACTTTATATATTGATACTAATGGTCAAGTACACTCTGATACTATTAAACAATATTCTACAATATGGCCTGATGAATGGCCTCATGAACATGTACAAAAACAAACTACATCTCCAAGCTGGAATAAATCCTATTATACATGGCAGAAATTATTTACAAAAAATAGTAATAAACCTATTAATCTTTTAGCAATAAATGATTTAATTTCCACTTGTACCCCTAAATATGGTATAGCAAAAAAGCCTTATAAACCAAAAATCACTGAATTAGCCGAATTATAAAATATGACTATAGTCTACATGCTAACCAAAAGTAGCTTATTATTGCTTATGCAAGGATGGCTTGTCCTTTTATAATGTTTTTTTGCTACCTAGCGTATGCCCGCTTGATTTATTTTCATATAGAAATTATAATATTCCTATAAAGAAAGATTAGCTACTGGCATATTTTTATCCTTTTGGTATACTGGGTTTATTATAATATGGTTTAGTATACTAGACGAAAGTTAGTTGATTATGGAGCATAAAGATTTTTATAGTATATTAGGTGTCCCACGTACGGCAACCCAAGATGAGATCAAAAAGGCCTACAGGACCCTTGCACTCAAATATCATCCAGACCGCAATCCGAATAATAAAGATGCAGAAACAAAATTCAAAGAAGCAGCTCAGGCATATGAAACCTTAGGTAACGAGCAAAAGCGGCAACAATACGACCAGTTCGGCCATACCAATAATACCCATAGTGGATTCCATGGTAGTACCGGCTTTGGCGGATTTGATGGCGGAAATGTTAATATGGATGATATCCTCAAACATTTTGGTGATATGTTTGGAGATGCTTTTGGCCAAAAAAGTAAACGTGGCAAACGAAAAGCAGGCCCAGAACCAATACGGGGTCATGACCTACAACATGCTATCAAAATAACACTCAAAGAATCTTTTATTGGGGTCAAAAAAGAAATATCATATTATCACTTTTTCCCTTGTGATGGCTGCAAAGGTACCGGAAGCCAAAAGGGATCCAAAGCCCAAACTTGTAGTTCGTGCCAAGGATCTGGCCAAATGCAATACCAACAAGGATTTTTCATTTACGCACAATCTTGCTCACCATGCAATGGCCTTGGCTATATTATTGCCAATCCATGTACTACCTGCAAAGGCCAATCGCGAGTACAGCAGCATGAAGTATTAACATTATCTATTCCGGCCGGCATTTTTGATAATGCAGAACTCAAAGTAACGGGCAAAGGAGATGCAGGAGTCTATGAAGGTTCTGCCGGTGACTTATTACTGCGTATACAGGTTGTGCCAGATAGCACCTTCAAACGTATTGATGATGACTTGGTCTGCAAACTACTGCTAACCTATCCACAACTGGTACTTGGTTGTCAGGTAGAAGTAGAAAGTATTGATGGCAGCAAATATAGCATCAAGATTCCTCGCGGCTGTGCCGTGGGTGAACGTATTGTAATCCCAGAAAAAGGATTTTTCCGCCCACGCGGATCTGCTCGCGGCAACTTAGTAATTATTACTGAATGCCATATACCTACTCACGTATCTGCTGATGCAAAACAAACACTACAAGAATATTCACAAAAAATTGGCGTAGATACTCCAGCAGAATCTGACGGGTTTATTGCAAGTTTATTTAAAAAGTTCTTGGGTAATTAAAATAAAAAATGGGGGGAATATCTATGAAAAAATTTATATTTATTATAGGGTTATTTTTTGTAAATAACCCAATAATATGTATGCAATTAAATGACATCAAAAAAATCTTTAGTCTTGAACATATAAAAAAAAGATTTCTAAAGTCACCTGATGAAATCAAAAGGCTTGAGTATATAAAAGCAGCATGCGAGCAGTTTAATTGGAATAATGTTGCACCCGCTGATCAGAATCAATTTAAACGTTGGAGTGAACATTACGTACAAAGCCAAGTAATAAATTTATACAAGAAAACAATACCTCTAACTGCAGCAGCTCTTTTAAGTGGTCTTGTTGGTAGATATACAACCAATAATATAAAAACTATGTTTTATAGTGCAGCTGCATTAACTGGTTTGTATTGTGTAGCAAAAGGATTAGAAACAAAAATATATTATGAAGAACCATTAGACATTCTCCAAAGCAACAGCTCTTCTCCTGCAGAAAAATCAAATGCTTGTGGAAAATTTTTATATTACAATCTTACTAATGTAGGTGCGCCTTTGACACCATTTCCAATCAATAATGTACATAATTTAAAGCTTGTAATTACTACCTTAGCCCCTACCTCTAATTTTGTTGAGAAGACTTATAATCTTGACTCAAATACATCAATAATAACTGAATGGAATTGGATGAATTCAATACACGATCATAGACATTATGGCACTATAATGAATGGATCATTCAATACTATGTTCAATTCATTTAAAGAATTATAATCAAAACAATGTATATTTTTTTCTGAAACTTTTGCGAGACATCATAGGTTTTTGGTTATACCGAAGACCTATTTTTTCTATAGTAGTATAGAAAAATTCGCGGTCAGGACCTTTGATTACTGCTTGCTCATGAGCCTCTGCCAATGCAACTGGGTATCCTTGTCCTTTTATTACTTGATCAAAAACCATCTGCATTAATCGTGTACATATAGTAGTATCCTGAACAATCCAGGCAGGAAATTCCACACGCGCTATTTCATCACCCACATGCATATACACAAAGTGTGGCCGCACATGTGCTGGATATTCCATATACAATAATCCTGTATGCTCAAATACCGTAGAATAAGTATTAGGTGATAGATGCATCTGCATAAGTGCTGCATCAGTATAATGCTCAATCATTTGATATGCTTCTTTGTTGTTTATATTAAAATCAGATAAAGCAAGTTTAATTAATTGCATAAGATCCCGCGTGCGCGGCATACTAATATACCAAGCACATATAATACCCGCATCATATAACTGCTGCAAAATGGTACAATAGCGTACAAAAAAAAGTTCTTTTATATGTTCATCATCCAAATGCCAAAATATCAATGAACCATCAAATAATAACAGTAATGGTTCATGAGGCGCTATTGATTTTATGCGCATTGCCGTGCTATATCCCTGTTGTAATTCAAGCTCCAAACGCTGCGCATTCACTATGGAAATGCTAGCATGGGATTCCCCTATAGCCTCTGCATGAGTAAAAATATACGGCTCTGATTCCATAATAAGAGGAACTAATGGTAATTGATAGGGAATAACCATAGTTCCAATATTGATCATATAACAAGAAATACCCATATGCCGATCTGGGTATATTTGCGAGCCATCTACCGATAAAATAGTATAAGGCTTTGCATAAGTTTCTATGGTATGTGTTGCATCAAGCTTATGCTGCCACCGAGGTATTGGCCAAGGTATTATCGCATGCTGCAAACGCTGAACAAAACTTTCATTATGGGTAATATAGTCCCATGTTTCCTGCAAAAGAGTATAAGAGATAGGGCTATGAAAAAAAATATCAGAAGCTTGGCGCTCCAATGCAGCAATTAACTTACTATAATTGAGCACCAATTAGTCCTTTTTTATATAGAATAAAACAATACTATCAAGATACAAAAGGCTTATTTTTATAGGCAATAATTGCTTCTTTGAGGGCATATAAAGGTAGCAGGACACATTTAATACGTATAGGCCCTAATGGGATACCTATAGTGGCTAATAAGATATCTTTGTCCAATGATTCAACAAAATCTATTGATTTGCCTGCTACAAGTTCGCTCAAAATAGAGCCAGAGGCAACTGAAAGTACACACCCAGTCGCCTTAAATTTTACTTCAGTTAATATAGTATCCTCTATATGACCTGTTACTGATACTGCATCCCCACACGATGGGTGATACTGCTGAGATAGTAGTGATGGATTTTCTACTTGTCCTGCATTGCGCGGATGGGTATAATGATCAAGCAATAGGTCATGATACATATTCTTCACAAAAAACCTCTTTGGCTATCTTCTTATCTATAGAATAATGCCAAATAAGATTTTTGTCATCTCACCTTGGAACATTTACGCAAAGCCATCCGTATTATTTCCTGAGAAACAAACCGTATAATTATAGAACAAAGGGTAATAAGCATTCGTTGATGTTCTTTGAACCTGCTATTTGCTATCCAGGTCTTATAGGATTTTCCAATATTGCTACGTTCAACCATTTCACTAAATGTTGCACCGGCAGCCCCTGCAATTATATTAGTAACATTTTCTTGTTTGGTATTACCTTGTGGGTCATATAATGCATGCATAGTATTAAATCGTGCAGCTTTTTTACCTATCCCAGTTGCTATTTGCACGGCTTCAGGCATTGTGTGTTTACTATATATATTGAGTACATTAGCCCCTAATTCAAATGCCAATGTTAAATCTGGCGCACTCGTATCATCATGGCAGCTTGACCCATATAGTCTTTCTTGCAAACCATACGCTGAAACTCCGTGTAAAATTTTACTTCCTATATGTGTACTTGTATCTATAATGCTCTTGGTACCTTTTTGATAATTGTTTGGCAAATGACCTAGAACTTGTTCTTTATATGTCTGCAAATAATCAGAACAAGAATCCACATATTCTCCAAGTGGCGAATGTAATAGATCTTCTTTTGCATATGCCAAACCAGCAGAAGTGCCAATATGTCCCATTTGTTTATGTAATTTAGACCACGTAGTAGGCCATGATGATTCTCTTGATGGAAACCCAATTTCTTCGAGTACTGTACATGCTAAATTCATATTTGCAGCATCAGGAATTGGGGCATACATTTGTCTTAATGCATTACTAGTTTCTGTTGATAGAACCATTTTTTTTGGTATAAATAATTTACCACCTATAATAGGAATCCTTGTTTTTATATTTTCGTTTGGCGTTGTGTTTGTATTAGCTAGCCAAGCTAGTGAACTTGCAACTGCTATATTATATGGATCTATTATTGTACTAGTATTTTCATTTTGCATGCCACATAATGGTACTATAATTACCAAAGACAATGCGCAGATTTTATTGTTGATATTCATAGTGTCATATTCCACGTTTATATTATTTTTAAAAAATATTCATGCCAAAATGATACTCTTTTTTTATAAATCTGCAACATTTTTATAGAAAAAAACATCCTTAATCTCACATATAATGTTTTTATATCGCTCTATATGAAACAGAAAAATGTTCTCCTGAAGGTAAAATAACTGGTTGAGTTCCTGGAACTTTTGAGTTTATATATTTCTGAAATATTGATGCATCACCGGTATATTTTAGTAATATGCGATCTCTAATGTAACCTGCAGTAAAACTATAGTGAATAGGTATAGCAAAACGAGGTTGCATTATACTACATAACATTGCTGCTTCATATGCATTCATGACTACTTGCCGATTAAATAATGGTCTAATAGTAAGTCCATTTACTGGTAATAATGCAACATCAATAACTGGCCATTTATGTGCAATTTCTATAAGTTCAGGAATAAATAATGTATCTGCACCAAAAAATACGCACATTCCCGGTACTTCTAACATATATGTATTTTCAGGTATTTTATGTTTTGCGGGGGTAGCAGTAATTTTCATATTTTTTATTGTACAATTTTCCCAATGATCAAGCTCAACAATCTCAGAAAATCCTGCCATTTTTGCTTTATGGCCAATCCCTTTTTTTACTATAAAAAGCACATCTTTATATGGATATGCTTTAAATGCTTCCAAATCATAGTGATCATAGTGTCCATGACTCACCAGAACTGCATCTAATTTAGGGAGTTGGTCAATAGTCATGCCAAGTGGTTCACCTCTATAATAACCAGTTTTTTCAGAAAACCATGGATCTGTTAGTATAGTAAGACCATTAAATTGCAACAAAACACATGCATGATCAATGCGTGTTATTACTAATTGTGACATATTTATTCCCCCTTAATATGATATTGTAATTGAATCCTATACAGTTTGCAGATATCAACAATTTATCTATACTAATTACAAAAGTAAACTAGGTACCTTTTTGTAACTACCCTTTGGAGATATATATGACAAACAAATCATGCGCTATAGAATCATTACTTCACATTATAGGACAACGTTGGAATGCGTATATTTTGTGGATATTGCATCAACATTCTTCAATGCGTTTTGGCAATTTAAAAAGAAATATACCTGGTATTTCTCAAAAAGTTCTTACTGCTAAATTACGTGAATTAGAATCGTATGGTATTATTACACGCGTATATGAAAAAACAGTACCGCCTACAGTACATTATAGTTTAAGCACACAAGCATTAGATTTAATTCCTGTTATGCAACATATTAATCAAGTAGCAATCATATGGCGAGAAAAAGGAATATTATAACTATATATTCCTTTTTAAACAGTTAACGATAGCGCAATCGTTTAATAATAAGAGGAATTATAGATAATGCAACCAAAATGATGAACATTATAATTATTGATGGTGAAAAAATATCTGATACCCGATTAATTTCTGCAAATTTTTTGCCTGCACAGGCATAAATTATCAGCATGGGCGTTGATCCAACTAAACTTGTCCATAATAATGACCACAGAGAAACACCGGTAAGTGCAGCAAGTGCATTAATCACAAAAAAAGGAATTACCGTCAATATATTAAGCGTTAATAAATACGTTGACCCATATTTCTGCATGCGGCTTGCAAACTGTGTTTGTTGATGTGCAAACTTTATACGTAATTTTGGTAGGAAAAATGATCGAATTATCAAAAATGATAATGTCATACCTACTGCAATAGCTATTAATGCACACAAAATTGTAGCAAGAGCACCAAATATAAACCCCCCCAACATAGTAAGAGGTCCAATAGTAGGAATACCAATGATCACAATAACACTATACATTACACTATATACTATAAGGGATGATATATAATGAGTACTAACAAGCTCTCGCAAATACATTGCCTTTTGCTGCAATGTACCTAATGATAAATAATGTTTTCCATAATACAAACCAAGACAAACCAAGATTACAAGTGCGCTCATTGTGAGCGCACTTTTTATATTCTTCTTCATTTCTTCCTCAAACTGATTATATATCAATGTATGGGAAGAGTAGCATATATGGGCAATAATATTAAACCATTTGATTATTTAATTTCACATTGACATTTTGATTAAATACAAATTTGATTGGCGTGCTTGTTCGTTGTCTAGAAGCAAAAATTAGTGGACTCCCTGAAAGAGTTCGATGAAGATTGATTGGTTGTACTGATAATAAAGTAGGTTTAACTTGATCCTCATTATCATCAAACCCTGCAGGGTTATAATTGATGGTTCTTGTTTTTTTGCTTTCCGGGATAGATTTTCCTAGACCAAACACAAGAGAGTATGATGGTTGTTTTTGCATTGGGTTGTCAAAGTAATGCTTTAAATCTTTTAGTTCAACTTCATTAGCAGGTACACCTAAAAGATATACATTTTGCTGTGGGCTTTTCCTTCTATTAACTCGTGCTAAAATTTTCTCAGTGTTATCAGCAGTTTTTCGAGTATTATCAAGGATTTCATCAATCTTACTTTGATTAGAGGATATATTTGAATTCACAAAAGATTGTGTACCAACGAAATTATCTGTAACATCCTCAACTTCAACATTATCTTTTTTATCTTGCTCATATGGATTTTTTTGACCTGGATGTTGTAGCGCAAAGACAACAAATTGTGCATTTTGCATACCACTAGCAGTTAATTCTTCTTTAACTGAATCTATTTGTGTTTTAGTTTGAACTGCATTATCTTTAACTGTTTTATGTAAATTATCAACTTTGTTATCAATATCATTTACTTTATTCTGTGTTTGTTGAGTCATTCCTTTTAACATTTCAACCTCTTGCTGTATCTCTTTGTTTTGTTTAGTTAATCCAAGCAGCATTTTTTGAAATTCAGTTAATTGAGCAGTTGTTTTTTGTTGTTCATCTAATAACTGATGAATAAGTTCATTGTGTACAGAATTGTTAGTAATTAGATTATCTACTTTTTGGTCAATTTTAGTTATCTTATCTTCCATTCCGCCTAACTGAATTTTCATTGCTTGTAATTGGGAATTGATATTTGGTAATTCATTTTTCATTGTTTCATGCATTGTAGTAATACCTGAAACTAAATCAGTAAAATGCTCACCGCCTAATTGGCGAACACTTTCAATATTGTTGTTGAGATTGGTGAGTACTTTATTTGATTGCTCACATTTATTAAAAATTTCTTCATATTGTTGTTTTAATTGTGTATCAAAATGAGCCCTTGTTTTTTCACCTTCATTAGCTATTTTTTCATTCATTTTTTGATTTAATATCTGCATATCAGTTACATTTTGGCTAATAGTACTCACTGCTTCCTGTGTTGATTGCCACAATGCATGCAAGCTCTTCAATTCAGTATGCGTAAGTTCATGTTTCTCGATATTGTCTTTTTGGTTACCATTTATTATACTTTGTAGCTTTTCCGCAACTTCAGTAACATGATTTTTCATATTCTCTTCAGATGCAGTAATCTTTTGACCTGTACCATCTAATATTTCTTCTTTTACTTGAGTAACATGATTTTTTATATTTTCCTCAGAGGCTTTAATCATTTTCTGAGTGCCTTCTAATATCTCTCTTTTTATTCGGTCCATATCAAGCTTCAATGAATTCTGATAGTATGCAACTGCTGCAAATAGTGTTAATGGAATACAGGAACCTGATAATACCGTAGTGCCCAGTAAACTCGCAGCACCTATGCAAGAAACTACTTTATTATTTACATATTTTTCTCGCACCTGCCGAATCTTATTCATTGGATTAAAAGATGGAAACCAAGATGTTGAATCCATTGCTATGGCTGATGGTATAAAATTACATAACCACAAACTTATCATTATATTTTTATATGTATTCATATATAATCTTTCGCAAAAAAAAATTACTGCTAACGTTGCACAGTGTAACGAAGTTTTTTATGAATAACAAATTTTTTATAAAAAAAATATACTACTTTAGCGATGTTTTTTGCAATAACATGCATCAATTGCACATTACATTAAAGATTTTGTAATAGACAAATGATAGTATCTACATCAGATTGTGTATTGTAAATATAAAAACTAATACGCACACTTGCTTGATAATCCAACGCTTGTGCAAGTGGCTGTGCACAATGATGGCCGGCACGAACACATACACCATGCTGGCCCAAATATGCAGCAATATCATGAGCATGTATCATTTGATGTACAAAACTTACGATATGTCCATGTACAGAAAGGTCATTTTTACTTCCCAAAATGCGAATATTAGGACATGTAGATAGATATTGTATTAACTTTGCACATAATGCTGCCGTATGCGTTTGTATTGATTCAGGTGAGCAATTATTTTGCAAATAATCTATGGCAGCACCAAGACCAATCGCTTCTGCTATTGCTGGTGTACCTGCTTCATACTTATTTGGTGAAGGCAACCATTGTGATTTTTGTTGGCCAACCGTAAATACCATTCCACCCCCAAACTGATATGGCTCTATCCGATTATGTAATTCTTCTTTTATATATAGTATGCCTATACCAGTCGGTCCACCAAGTTTATGACCTGAAAAAACTAAAAAATCCGGATCTATTTTTTGTACATTAACCAGCATATGCGGTGCCGATTGTGCTGCATCAACCAAAAAATATGCACCTACTGATCGCGCGTATGCGCGCAATGTTTCTACATCCACATGTGTACCAATAGCATTTGAAATATGGGCAACAGAAACCAGTTTGGTTTTTTTAGTAATTATAGATGCAGCAACTGAAATATCAAGTGTACCATCATGTAATACTGGAATTATTTTGAGAATAGTACCGTGTGTTTGAGTAAGATATTGCCAAGGTATTATATTACTATGATGTTCCAGTTGTGTAATTACTATCTCATCCCCTGCTTGCAAATACGTACGGGCTAATACTGTTGCGATAAAATTAATACCTTCTGTTGTACCATGAGTAAATATAACTTCTGCACAATTACGTACATGCATATATTGAGCAACTTTAATACGCGCTTGTTCATATTGCACAGTAGTAAGTTCACCATAGGGATATGCACCACGATATACGTTAGCATAATGGGTAGTATAAAAATTATGCATAGCATCAAGTACTATCTGTGGTTTTTGAGTAGTACTTGCATTATCGCAATAGATAATAGAATGGCCATTGATAGATTGCTTCAACAAAGGAAAATCATGTTTTATAGTATTCATTCTATTCCTTGTACATTAAGTATACTACATATCTCTTTGCGCATATTTTCAGGTATAGATTGCAGCACGGATGAAAAAAAAGCATATATCAATAATCTTTGTGCATTCTGCATCAAAATACCGCGCGATTGCAAATACCATATATGCTCTTGATCAAAAGTTCCCAAGGCACTACCATGCGCACAATGCACTTCTTGTGTACATACTTCAAGTGCTGGTCTTGACTGAGCTCGTGCTGTATTACTTATGAGTAATGTTCTATCCTGTTGCGATGCATTACTTCCTGATGCATGCGGATCAATATGCACTATACCATTATACAAAACCACTGAAGCATCATACATTATCTTACGTACTTCTAGCATACTCGTAGTATGTGGCGCTTGATGATATTGTTTAGTATCAAACTCACCTTGTGTATTGCCATATAAAGCTTGCAGCATTTGACAGGTCATCTGAGCACCATCTTCTTGCATAAAAATATACACTGATCTTTTTACATTTCTTGTGTATGTACCTGCATATAGTATATGCAACATACTGTTACTATACAAATAGATATGATCTAATAATGTAGGTACCGTATCTTTGTCATAATACACATACGTACAAGATGCATTAGCTTCAACGAGTATAGTTCGTCTTGTTGTTTCTGTTTTATCATAGATAGTCACGGCTATACCTGTAGCAATAGTTATTTGTATAGATGCATACATGCCTTCTATTATATGTATGCCATCTTGTTTAATAGATAACGTATATACTTTACTTGATATGTGTGTATCTATATTATCCAATGGAACCCTCCATCTGATGCGCAATAAGTCGATTAATCTCTACGGCATATTCCATAGGTAACATATCAATAAAACTATCAATAAAACCATTGACTATTAATGCACGCGCTTGGGTTTCTGTCAGACCGCGACTTTGTAAATACCATATTTTACTTTCATCAATAGCACTTACTGACGCTTCATGACCAATAGTGACCGTATCTGATTCATTAACTATAATAGTCGGATACGTATCTGACCGCGCATGCGTATCTAATAATAATGCATCACATTGCACGGTAGATTTAACATGGTGTGCACCTTTTATTACTTTCAAAAGACCACGATAGGATGCCCTGCCTGAACCGCGACTTATAGATTTAGATAATACATTTGATGTAGTATAAGGAGCCATATGAATAATTTTTCCTCCTGCATCTTGTATTTGACCAGCACCGGAGACCGCAATAGATAATATATGTCCCTTTGCTCCGGGTTCCTTGAGGATAATACAGGGATATTTCATAGTCACTTTACTACCAAAATTGCCATCAACCCATTCAACCTTGGCATTACGGTATGCAATAGCACGTTTAGTTACCAGATTGTATACATTATTCGACCAATTTTGAATAGTTGTATAGCGAATATGTGAACCTTCAAGGGCAATTAATTCTACAACGGCACTATGCAAAGAAGCTGTTTGATATAATGGTGCACTACATCCTTCAACATAATGAACAAAGCTTCCTGGCTGTGCAATAATAAGCGTCCGCTCAAATTGTCCCATACTTTCTGTATTAATTCTAAAATACGCTTGCAATGGCATTGTTATATGAACACCTGCTGGCACGTATACAAAACTACCGCCACTCCATACTGCACTATTGAGTGCAGCAAATTTATTATCAGACGAAGGTATAACAGTGCCAAAATATCGTTTAAATAATGATGCATGTTCACGTAATGCTGTACTGGTATCCATAAATAATACGCCCTGGGTTGCCCATTCTTGTTTGAGTTGTTTATATATTACTTCTGATTCATATTGAGCACCCACACCCGCTAAAAATTTTTGTTCAGCTTGCGGAATGCCAAGAGCATTAAACGTTTGTTTGATAGTTTCTGGTACACTATCCCATGAACTATGCTGTTTTTCAATAGGTTTTATATAGTAATAAATATCATGTACATCAAGTGCAGACAAATTAGCACCCCACGTGGGCATGGGTTTTGATTCAAATATCGCCAATGCCTTTAATCGATAGTCAGTCATCCAACCAGGTTCTTGTTTGCGTTCAGAAATTTCTTGAACAATCTGCTTATTAAGGCCTTTATTGCTTTTATATAACGGTGTGTCATTGGTATTCATGATAACCCCGTTGCTCAATAGTATGCACCAGAGCAAGATCGCCAGAGTCTATTATATGTCCACGAGACATAATATGCACCATGTCAGGAATAAGATATTGTAATATACGTTGATAATGAGTAATAACCAATATACTCAAAGCAGAATTTTGCTGACGTGCATAGGAAATTGCCTTTCCGATAAGTGCCAATGCATCAATATCAAGACCAGAATCTATTTCATCAAGAATAACAAGGGATGGTTTGCATACAAGCATTTGCAATATTTCTAACTTCTTTTTTTCTCCACCAGAAAAACCCTCATTAATACTGCGCTCTAGTACTGCACGATCAATAGATAATAAAGTACAATAATCTTGTATTTCCTGCAAAAATTGTTGCAAGCAAAAACTAGAGGGTCTTAATGCCCGAGAAGCTTCTTTTAATAAACTACTAATACGAACACCAGGAATACTATAAGGATTTTGTACTGCTAAAAAAATACCGGCACATGCACGTACATCTGGCATGCTATGAGTAATATCGGTACCATTAAACCATATCTGACCATTAGTTATAGTATATGCAGGGTATCCCATCAAAACATGCGCCAACGTACTTTTACCAGATCCATTTGGACCCATAATAACATGAACCTTTCCTAGCTCTATACGTAATGAGACACTATGAAGAATTGTTTTTTGATCAACTGTTACTGATAAGGTATCGACACGTAGCATATAAAACCTATATTATACAAATACTATTTTTATAGTGTACTGCAAGATCTAATCAAGAGCAAATAGCCAATATTATGCTGACCCCATAAAACAAGACACGTGAGATTTGAAGAAATGCTCATGTAAAATAAGAAAGAAAGTGGACATTATTCGTTGGGGGAAAAACGATGGCAAGAATATATAAAAAACATTGTTGCAGCAAAGTGATAAGTTCCTCTTGTAGAGCAAAATGAAAAGTTCCGGTTTTTTGGGTAAGCTGGGTTATACAAAACAGCCCATCTTATAACTAAAAATACCGGAACTTTTCTATGGAACATATTACCATGAGTAAAAAAGAACGTGAACAATTTATTGTATTTGAAAAGATTAAAAACAAAGATATAACTCGATCAGAAGCGGCTTTACAGCTTAA
>DASZEX010000074.1:0-20553 GCA_035940365.1 Candidatus Babeliales bacterium
GCGATTTTAAATATTTTTCAAATGCAAGTGCTTTTAGTTTATCATTAAAACTACAATAAAATATTAATATCCAAGGACACCAATTTTTTGTATAGACTGATCCATGTTCATTATGTTTTTTAATTCTTTCATGTACATGTACTGTATATCCAATATAAATCTTATCTGGATAATTAATTGATTTAATTATATATACATAATACATAGTCCGTCTTCGCTTTTTTAATTACATATTCATTTTACATACAATGGAGCTACGCCGGACAGTCTTCGCATTGTTCTTATTATTATTAACTTAATTTTAATATTTCTTTTGCTGGCTGCGCCAGGCGAAGCTCAACAGAGCGAAGCCTGGAGGAGAGGGGGGGATTCGAACCCCCGATTCCGATCCCTCGGAATAACGGTTTTCAAGACCGCCGCATTCGACCACTCTGCCACCTCTCCATAATAGAGATTTGAAGTATAAATATTTTAACCCATTTTAGATAAATTGGCAAAATATGCAGTATGATTCTTTATATTTTGTGTATATACCTGCACAAGCGCATCAGTATATGCCGATTTTTTATATCGTGCAGCCGTATATAACGCACCTTCACGCAGCTGTTTATATAATAATGCATTGTCCATTATGTCTTGGATAGTATGAGCCATATGAGCAATTGAATCAACAATAAAACCATTATAGTTATGTATAACAATATCACGTTGGCCAGGGCCATCCAATGCTACCACCGGTAAACCGCATGCCATAGCTTCAGCAAGCACTAAACCTTGCGTATCAAGTTGGGATGGAAATACAAATAAATCTGCCTGTTGGTATAATGCAACCAAATGAGTATGTTCTGGTTTAATAATATACTGTACACGGTTAGTCAAATGTAAGGTGCGCGCGCGATCTTGTAAAGTATCATATAAATAACCATACCCAACCAAAACCAAGTGATAACAAGAAGGCAAAAGTTTGAGCATATCAAATAAGATCAAAAGATTTTTTTCTGGCACAAAGCGACTCACGACCAATAATTGAATATATGATTTTTGTTCATATGCAATCAGTGGATAAAACGTATCTTCAATAGGGCTTGGCAATACCTCTACCCTCACCTGCGGTGTTATTGATTTTATATGATCATATACCACGCGGCTAGGAGCAATAATAGCATGCATATTACTACAAAATCGCTTTACCATATAATGTATGCATGGCCTAACTAACATAGCTGGCAGTGGAATATAATGAGCATATCTATCATATAATGTATGATAGGTAAATATGATCGGTATACCATATTTTTTTGCAAGACATAATGCACTATTGCCAAGCAAAAAAGGATGATGCGTATGAATTATATCAGGCTTAAATTCACATAATAATGCTTCTATATACCAGATAGCCCAACAAGGAATTGCCATATGATTTTGGTATAATCTAAAAGTGATTGGACACCATATACGTTTGACTTTATATAGATCTACACAATCAACATTAAAATCCAAAGTCACAATAAAAACCTGATGCCCCGCCTTTTCTAGACAATCAACTGCAGCATTAATAGCATGGACAACCCCACCACAATAGGGGCTATAATTATTAGTTACATATAAAATACGTAAAGTCATATATATTAAAGATTTGTGCGTAAACCAAGTGCTAGAAACATTTCTCTCACTTTTTTGCCATTAAAATCACCCAATACTTTATCAATGAGTAAACAGGTATTGTCTACCCTGCATGCAGCTTTTAATTTTTTAATAAGTGATGCATCTATACGAGTATTATATTCTTGTTCATTATCAAGTAAATTGCGCATTACATAATCTAATTGTGCCCGTTCTTCTTTGGTCAAATATACTGCTTGTTTGCCATCAGGTGTATAATATGTTGGATTTAATCTTTTTTTTGCATTTTCTTTTATGGGTAAATCAATAACTTCATATGATTGTATTGTATAATTTCCCATACATACCACCAAACCTAGTATATATAATAACCAATACATATATTCCTCATTATATCTAAAATAAGACATTCTTTACTTTTACTGTACGTCATATATGAGGTAAAAAGCAATATATACATTAAGGAAACCGTGAATGAGCCCGTTTTTGCCAATCAGCATTAAACTGTTTCATACCTGCATCAGTCAATGGATGTGTACTTATTTTTTCAAGTATTTTAACAGGAACGGTTATCACATCAACATTAGCCATAATTGCTTCATGTACATGCCTGACGGTACGCAATGAAGCAGCTAAAATTTGGGTTGAATAGCCATAATAATCTATAGCATCACGCAACTGATATAATAATTCACTGCCATCTACATCAAGATCATCCCATCGGCCAATAAAAGGAGAAATATAACGTACCCCTAATTTACTCATACATATACCTTGCATCAACGTAAATACCAAGGTAATATTGATGGCAATCCCTTCCAAAACAAGCTGTCGTATAACTGAATAGTATGCTGCATAACAAGGAATTTTTACAATAACATTGGGAGCAATAGCTGCAATTTTTTTTGCTTGTTTATATATATCATCTGGCTGATGTTCTGTTACTTCTACACTAATATCACCATCTGGTAATAGTTTGCATATTTGTACAATAGTTTCTATTGGATCAGTTACAGCACTCAAGGTAGTTGGATTAGTAGTAATACCGTCTAGTAATCCTGTCGGTTGCCATTGAGCAATAGCTTCAACATCAGCAGTATCTAAAAAAATTTTCATATACAAAACCTTTTATTGCATAGCGTATCGCGCACCTATAAACAACACAAGAGTTTGTATACTATAAAGATTTGCTCATTCAACGCCATGAAGGCAGTTTGGCCCAGAATTTATTTGCAAAAGAAGACCAAGAATCTTTTATTCTGCTGTACCAAGATTTTTGAAGACCATATTCTTGCAGGCCATCTAATGTTTTTTGAAGCTTATCCAATTTTTCTTCTTGCACCTTCAGCTCAGTCTGCAATTTTTGCATGGCTTCTTCACGCGTACGCTGATGGAATGGATCTGTACCAAAAAATGATCTTTGTGTCTGCTTCCTACTATTTAAGCTACTGGCATATCTTCTAACTGCTTCCATATCTATATCAGGATTATCAAGATCGGTTCTGGTCCAAAAATTACGGCCTTTTAATTTAAGATCACGAACCGAATTCATTTTTTCATCTAACCACTTCTGGGTATTTTCATCAATATGGTCATTAATATAATTTTTTAATTCCATCAAATTTTTCCAAACATACTCAGGTTTAACAAAATCAAATGCGCCATTTCCTGTATCAATAAATGCCCATTGACCATCTGATGATTTTAAAATATACGAAGGAGAAATAGCACCATATCCTATCTCTGCAATAAAGTCTGCCAGTTCTTTAATTTCATCTTCTTGAAAAATTGTTGTAGGAGTTATAGTATACGGCTTTATCTTATCAATAATAGTCATAAACTCATCACCTATAAAAAAAATATATTCATTTGGTACCGTAATATATTGAAAGTTATTTTTTTGAATTAATTTTTTCATACGTTGAGCATTAATAATGCCACTGAATTCTGGATCAAAATTAAATTTAACAAAAAATTGATCTTGTTTTTCATTGTATGCTGCCGGTTGACTAAAAATAAGCTGCTCATTTTGTATCAAATCATCGTGGTCTTCTGCGGGAGGAGCAAATTTTGCAATAAACTTTTGAAATTCACCATAATCTTCCATATATTTTGGATCATCTGTGCGTCGTGGATTAGGCTGCATAGCCATTTGCTGTCTTTCATTGTATTCTATGGGCAGCGGAGAAGAAATTTGATCTTCTATTAATTTAATATCCCCTAATGTTAGTTTTTTGGCCCTTTGAATGTCTTCAATTCCTTTTTTTACACTTTCAATTTCCTTCTGATTTGCTGTTATCCCCTTTTTATAATAGAGATATGAAGGAATAACAACAGCCGAAACCAAACCAGCAGCGATTAGTGCTTTTGCAGCTTTATTACTGTGTATGGGTGAAGTATAAGTATGACTGGTTTTTGTCTGATTACTCATGAGCGATAAAAATAATAATAGTATATATATCTTAGTATGCATATGAAGATCCTTATAATTATATTAATCTTACATTATTATAATATAAAATAGTATAAATTTTTATACTAAAAGAAATCAATGTTTTAATTAATAAGATACATTTTTTATATTATGCAAGTTGCAAAAAGAGGTTTTTCCAGAATAACTTACTACCGCCAGGCATGGGCGGATTTTCAATTGCCTGTTGTAATATGATAATAGTTTGGCGTATCTGATATAATGTAGTATCATTTTGTTTAATAGAATTTTTAATCGCTTTAGGTTTAATTCCTCGAGGCTGCCTCGGCTATATAAATAATTACTCAACTAAGATATACCTCGTCAGCTTGCTGCGAGGAGTTTCAGTCGCGCCTTCGGCGCGCGAGTTTTATTTCAATGCCATGGCGGCAGCTTGACCCAGAATTTATTTATAAAAGTAGACCAAGAATCTTTTATTTTGCTGTACCAAGATTTTTGAAGATCATATTTTTCAAGGTCATTTAATTTTTTTTGAAGCTCGCCCAATTTTTCTTCTTGACCATTCAGATCAGTCTGCAATTTTTGCAAAGCTTCTTCACGAGTACGCTGATGGAATGGATCTGTACCAAAAAATGATCTTCGCGTCTGCTTCCTACTATTTAAACCTCCAGCATATCTTTTAGCCGCTTCCATATTTATATCAGAATCATCAAGATCTGTTCTTTTTGATATTTTAATACCACATGATTCTGTGGTACCAGATTTAATATTGTTTGCTAATGTAGCTTTTTTTATACTTATTTTTTGATTTAACCACTTCAGCACATCTGCACTCATATGATTAGCACCAATATAATCCCTTAAGTTTTGCAAATTTAATATGACGTCATTACATGATTTCATATTAAATGCTTCATCCTCTGTATCAATAAATGCCCATTGACCATTTGATGATTTTAAAATATTTTGCCCAACAAAATCAGCATATCCTATTTCTGCAACAAAGTTTGCTAGTTCTTTAATTTCATCCTCTTGAAAAATTGTTGTAGGAGTTATAGTATATGGCTTTATCTTATCAGCAATATTCATAAACTCATCCCCTATAAAAAAAATATATTCATTTGGCACCATAATATATTGAAAGTTATTTTTTTGAATTAATTTTTTCATACGTTGGGCATTAATAATTCTGCTGAATTCTGAACCAAATTTAACAAAAAATTGATCTTGTTTTTCATTGTATACTGCCGGGTCACTAAAAATAAGCTGTTCATTTTGTATCAAATCATTTTGGGATTCTGCGGGAGGAGCAAATTTTGCAACAAATTTTTGAAATTCAACATAATCTCTCATATATTGTGGATCACCTGTTCGTCGTGGATTAGGCTGCATAGCCATTTGCTGTCTTTCATTGTATTCTATGGGCAGCGGAGAAGAAATTTGATCTTCTATTAATTTAATATCTCCTAATGTCAGTTCTTTGGCCTTTTGAATGTCTTCAATTCCTTTTTTTACACTTTCAATTTCCTTCTGATTTGCTGACCATTTTTTCTGAGCTGACCCTTTATAATAGAGATATGAAGGAATAACAACAGCCGAAACCAAACCAGCAGCTATCAGTGCTTTTGCAGCTTTATTACTGTGTATGGGTGAAGTATAGGGATGACTAGTTTTTGTCTGATTACTCATGAGCGATAAAAATAATAATAGTATATATATCTTATTATGCATATGAAGATCCTTATAATCAAATTAATCTTATATTATTATAGTATAAAATTTTATACTAAAAGAAATCAATGTTTTAATTAATAAGATACATTTTTTATAGTATCAAGTTGCAAAAAGAGGTTTTTCCAGAATAACTTACTACCGCCAGGCATGGGTGGATTTTTAATTGCCTGTTGTAATATGATAATAGTTTGGCGTATCTGATATAATGTAGTATCATTTTGTTTAATAGAATTTTTAAATTTATTCTGCCAATAATACAATAATGCATCTACTAAAAATAATGATTCCCGTTCAGTAATACCTGATTCATCTAATGCTTTCAAAAATGATACTGCCTCTAGTTTTGCCTGGCCAGTAAAATGATTATATAAAATGGGGTATTGGGTATATGAACCATATTTTTCTGTTATAGAATTATGCATTATACACCGGGAACGGATAGTAGGTAATATCTGATGCTCATAGGTAGCCAAAAAAATAAAATGATACCCAGCGGGTGGTTCCTCCACAACCTTGAGCAATGTATTGGCACATGCGGCAGTCAAAAAATCAGCATGCTGGATAATAATATAATATGAATCGGTAGACCCACGCTTTAATGATACTGCATCAAATATTGGTTCAATTACATCGAGAGTATATGTTTTTTCAGGCGCAATCCACACTATATTGGGATGTTGTTTTTCACGTATTTGCCTACAAATTTTACAATAGGTGCAGCCTTTTTCGAGACATAGTATTGTTTGCAAAAAATGCTCAATTTTTTGATTCAATACTTCTTGTGGGCCAATTACTATATGCGCAGGATGTGAGTCTATGTAATTCATATCGTTATTTATGTAAATGTAAATGATGCACAGCAGATTCATAGGCAATGTGGGCAAGTATATCCGGTTCTTGTATAGCATCTAAAACTAATACATCAGTGCGTCCAGCATAGAGAACTTCAAAACCTTGCATTACTCGTTCCATAAATGAACGTTTTTCTTGCTCAAATACCGTTGGTGCAACATTACGGCTTGCCATACGTTGATACGCAATATCCAAAGGAATTTTCAAATAAATAGTAAGATCAGGCTTATGATTATACATCGTCCATGTATTCAGCTTAGTAATAATAGCAATATCATGACCACGTCCATATCCCTGATATGCAATAGATGAATCTCCCATTCGATCTGATATAACTATGGTACCTTTTTTGAGTGCAGGAATAACTACTTGAGAAAAATGTTGGGCACGGTCAGCTTTAAATAAAAGACATTCTGCTCGCTTATCAAGAGGAATAGATTGATATTGCAATAATTTTCGCAATTCAACACCCAAAGGAGTACCGCCAGGCTCTTTGGTAGCAAGTACCTGATGGCCGTGAACTAAAAAAAGATTACTCAGCAAGCGAACTAAGGTACTTTTACCTGCACCATCAATACCTTCTACTGCAATAAGTATTCCCGGACTATTGACTGACATGGTATCCTTTTAATCAAAAGTGAGTTAGAGTGTTATATGCATAGTATATGATTATAGTATAATCAAATAAATAAGGCAGTGTAGCTTATTTATAAGTACCATAATGGATTTATTCATGAATATATCTACTGAACAAGAACGTTTTCATGATATACAAAGTGGCATGACTATAGGCGATCGGCTTATGTGTCCTGGTGAATTACTACGCCGAGCATCCATTATGTACGCAGATACACCGGCTGTTATATATGAAAATAATCATATTACTTATCGTACATTATATCAGCAGTCATGTGCCTTTGCTCATGTACTTATTAAACAAGGTGTACAACCGCGAGACCGTGTTATTATTTCATTGCAAAATTCACCGGCATTTTATGTAGCCTACTGTGCCGCATGGCATTTAGGTGCGGTAGTCACACCTGTTAACATTTTTTTAATTGAATCTGAAATCCGTCATATTATACAAGATGCCCAGCCAGCCGTCTGTATAGTTGATAGTAATAGAACGGAATTATTCCAAAAAGCTGGCATGCCCAATACATCCTTATTAACACAAGAGGATGTACTTGCGTGTGCAAATACGTGGGTACAGCCCCCTGAACTTATCGTATTAAAGCCAGATGAATGTGCTACATTACTATATACTTCTGGCACTACAGGAGTACCAAAAGGCGTCATGCTCAGTTGTCGCAATATTATGACTAACATTGCACAAGTTATTGCACGGCTTACTATTGAGCATGATAATAATGATCGCGTGCTGGCAGTATTGCCCTTATTTCATGTATATGCCCAAAATACATGCTTTTGGTCCAGTTTTTTTGCTGGCGTTTCCGTCATTTTAATACCAAAAATTGACCGTCACGCTATTATAGATGGGCTAAAACATAAACCAACATTATTGGTTGGTGTACCTGCCTTATATGGTCTATTATGTTTAATGAAAAATGCACCGCTGGATTCAATCCGCTTATTCTCTTCTGGTGGCGATATGTTGCCTGACAAAATTCGGACGGGATTTGCATTATTATATCATCGCAGAATTCTTAATGGTTATGGACTTACTGAAACATCTCCCGTAATTGCCACTATGATGGAAGATGAACTGACATCAGTAGGTACTGTTGGTCGACCATTAATTGGCATTAGCTGTGAAATTAAAGATGAACAAGGTAATAAGCTTCCTGTAGGCAAAAGCGGCATTCTCTGGGTAAAAGGGGATAATGTTATGCTTGGGTATTATCGCGCGCCTGATGCAACCCGGTCAGTATACAAAGAAGGCTGGTTTAATACTGGTGATTTGGCTTATATAGATAGGCAAGGACGCATTGTATTTACTGGCAGAGAAAAGGATCTCATTGTCAGCAAAGGATTTAATGTATACCCTCCAGAAATAGAAAATGTTGTCATGCAGCACCCTCAAGTAATTGCCGTGGGGGTAATAGGCTGCCCAGCTCCTGATATTGGCGAATATGTTGTGGCTTATGTACAAATTAAATCTGCCCATCATGGTATAGAAAAAGAATTAAAAGCTATGTGCGCCAATGCATTGGCGCCATACAAAATTCCTCGCCAATTTATATGCACCCAGGATGAGTTACCTATGACTGCAACGCGTAAAATAGATAAAAAAATATTACGCAAACGTTGTGTAGCACACAACAGCCAAGAGGACTTTAATAAATAATGCTTGCAATTTTGTGTGGTATGAAGTACCTTCTAGTTAGGTTTTACTACCAAATCTCTTTTAGTTAACTTTTGGATAACCTCCATTTCCCCTATCTTGGACATTCGTGTCTGGGTAGGGGTTTTTTGTGGATATTATGCAAAAAAGACAAAACATACATACGTCTACTTATATAAAAAACATCTATTTATTAAAGAATATCAAGAAGCTTTTACATTATGAAAAAATATGTGTAGAATTATATTCTGTTGTGCTACAAAAATGGAATGATGCAAAGAATGTTAATTGCAAAGAATTTTAATAAAGATACAACAATGTATTGCAATAGCAAAGCACATATATATAACACATATATGTATAATGAATTTTAATTAGTAATTATATGCATACAACTACATCATGCAACCTATTATATAAATATAAATCTGTTTTATTATCATACTGTTTTATTGCATTGAGTATTAATACTATTACTAGTTACAGTATGGATCAAAATTCACTCAATAATAAAAAAGCATCGTGGGGTGATATTGTCCTTAAAGCTTTTATCGGGTCAGCGACTTTTGCATTGACAAACGCCATAATATATGGTGCATATGATGTCGGTAAATATTATGTAAATAAAGAAGAGCGGGAACGCACATATCAACTTAATCAAAAACAATTAGATTTAAAACTTTTGATAGCGCATAATAAACAAAACCAACAAGAGCTGGATAAAAGAAATATAAAAATTAATGAAGACAACATGCGCTTGCAAAAGGAACAGGCCTGTATTGATAGATGGAATTTAATGCATGCACAATGGCAGCAATGGTGTACATCTGCTGATCCAGAAATACGATCTTTGTGTGAACAAACAAAGGCAGGCATTATTGCTGCATTTAATAATCTACCTCCCTCTTATATTGAAAATAATAACGAAAACAATGAATTAAACCTACAGAAAGATACGCAAGATGAAGATGCATAACAATAAAATCAAAAACAGCTTGTGCTATATATCATTACTTGGAATAAGTTTACTTGTTACTATTAATATAGGTGCCATGGAAAAAGATGATCCAACTCCATCTAATAAAGGTAATGTAGATACAAGCAATATGGTAACACCTAATACTGATTCTATATCTAGCAACACTACAAATAGTATAAAGGCAAATCAAGAAGTCACTACCAATGGATCTAATGAAAAAGGTAATGATATTTCAGAAAAAACAGATGATGCACTGACAAAAGATACGAATACTAACAACATGCCAAAAACATCTGATGCTACACCTAATATAACGAAAAATATTATTCTTGTGTTCGAACAAGTTGATGGTGGCCCGGATAATGGAAGTTCAAATACCATTCCCATACGTGGTAAGATTCTATCAAACAACCCTAAATCTGAACCTGACAAGACCAATAAGCCAACAACAGTATCTGATAAAAAACGTGAAAGAAGTAATAGCTTGCCTGATGACTCGTCGCTAAATGATTCTAAGGCTAGATTGAGTAACGCCAATGGAATCCATGCAAAAAAAGAAGTTATCGCTAATAAAAACATGCAAGAACCATTTGAAAAAAATAAATCAACAACATCAACAAGAAAAAATTTTAGGCCAATAATGCTGCCAGAAGAAGAAGACAAAGCTGTTGAAAATAACCCAGAAATGCAGGGAATACTTGCTAGTGCTAGAGCCAAAGAGCAAGAAGAAGAGCAGGAAAAAATATCAACAAATAATACTCCCGCATCCAATAAAAACGAGAAAAAACCCCAAAATCATTTTTATCCTGAAAAAGAAAAATCACGGATCCCTGATCTTCCTGATTCTTTTTGGAAAGGTAAAGATAAACCTTATATAATAAAAGAAATACACGACCAAGAGGAAAAAGAATATAAAAAAGAATTACCTGAAAAAAAAGCCAAACTCCATGCAGAAAATCGTGATAAGCTTGGTTTATCTAAAAATAATCCTAAAACTAAAGCAGCTGCATCTTCAGATGCCAAAGAACCTTCAGATGCAAAAAAACCTACTAACTGGGCATCACCAATTGATCCAAAAAAACCTACTGCAAGTGATGAAGACTTAAAACGCGCTCAAATTAGAGATATTGAAAATCGTATTACAATAAATAAGGCGCGACAAGGACTAGAAGAAGCGCAACATGTGCTAGCAGAAGACCAAGCTGTCTTATACAAAGAAAAATTCTTTCATGAATTACTCCAATCACAAGAACGTTTTAAAATGGATAAAGAAACACATGAATTAAATAAACAAACTGCGCACAATCAAAACTCTATCTGGTATGGGTGCAAGCGGCAATTTGGTCAACAATTTTTTGGAACGCTAGGTGGCGGATTAGGTAATGGTGCAGCACAACTTTCGATATATCTAGCTATAAAAGGATGGGATATTTTCCATAATAAATATTTGATTAGCCCAGAAGAAAAAGCTGAAACAGACAAATTGAATGCACTTGAAAAAAAAGTTAAAATGCAAATTAGTTTTGCTAATATGCATCTAAATGAAAAATTAGTTCATCTATCTATGCAAGAAACCGAAGTAAAAAAATTAAATCTTTCAAATCTTGCTGCAGCGGAGCGACACACAAAACTGGAAAATACACGTACACGTCTTAATTCTGTTGCATCAATGATAAATGATGAAGGAAAAGAACGCGCAAACAAACTATTAAAAGAAAGTGAGATAAATGAATTTTTAACCAGTTTTGTTAGTTTAAGAGAAGCACAAGGTCTATCTACCGATCCATTAAAAGAATTGCAAGTACAGCTACATAATGGTACGTTGCTGAAAAAAAATAAAACAGACCCTAGTTTAGATAACAGACCTCGATTAACTGCACCTATACAAAAAAATACTGGTGAATCTACTACATTAAACAATAAAAATGAACCTATGACAAATAAAATAGACTCTAGTTTACTAGATAATAGGCCTCGGTTAATTGTTCCACCGACCACACAACCATAATGCCATATAAAATCTATAAAACAAAAAGCAGGCAAGGAATCTTGTCTGCTTTTTTAATACCATGATTTACTTAAATAAGCACGCCCTGAGTCACCGCAAATAAACACTGCTACATCATTGGCTGATAATTGTTTTGCATATTCACGTACTGCATGTGCAACTGCACCACTGGAAGAACCTACCAAAAGACCGTGCGAACGTGCCAAATATTTGAGCATAGCAAGACCATCTTCATCTGCAACTTCAGCAAATATATCAATAATATCATAATTAAGTACCGGAGATACAAAATCTACGCCAATACTTTCAAGTATATAGGGCTTTGGGTTGCCTGCAGTAGAGCGGTATGAATTATTTGAATCTACCGCTATTACTTGTATAGATGGGTTTTGTTCTTTGAGATATTTACCCGCACCGCTGACAGTACCTCCGGTACCTGCAGCTGCAAAAAAATGTGTAATATTGCCTTCTGTTTGTTTCCAAATTTCAGGACCCAATGAATGGTAATGCCCCAATGCATTTACCGGATTAAAATATTGATTAGGCATAAATGAATTGGGTGTCTGCGCATGCAAACGGCATGCAACTTGATGATAATTGCGTGGATCATGCATTGGCGCTACTGGGCAAATCACCGTACGAGCACCATAGGCTTGCATTGTTTGCAATTTTTCTGGGCTTGATTTTTCTGATACGGTAATAATAACTGAATATCCTTTGACAGCACCAATCATGGCAGTTGCAATACCTTGATTGCCTGATGATGCATCAATAATAGTACCGCCTGGTTTTAATAATCCATGCTTTTCTGCATACTCAATCATATATAAGGCAGATCTATCTTTGACGCTTCCGCCAGGATTAAGATATTCTAGCTTTGCATATATGGTGGCTGGTGAATCAAAATTAACACGCACCAGCGGCGTATTGCCAATCGCATTCATAAGATTTGCAGTATTCATGGCTTATCCTTTGTATTCATCGCCATGATTGTATCATATACTACGATTTTTACCTATGGTTTTGCTATACAAATACTACTAACTCATTATAATTACGGCACAATACTCGCGCATTTTTGTTTGCATTATAATCCACGCTTTTTCCACCACTGATCGGTCCTAAATTCTTCTGGTAATGTTTTTAGTTGATCTTGATCTAACTCATCCGTAATGCCAAATTGACTGCGTACAATTTCAGACCATTCATCGGCAAGGTTACTTGGTAATTGTTTACCACACCACGGGCAGTGCATAATATAAAAACTAATACAAAGTTCATTTGGTTGCAGATAATATTGCGGTATAGTAAGTCCATACGATCTCGTTGAAGCCTCATATGCAATCGGTGCTAATTCATCTTTTATAAGATATTCCATCTCTTTGCAACAATGATCCATTATTATTTCCATCATTTTATAAATGGTCGGACACTTCTCATCCCAGCTCGTGCAATTTTCTCTAGATTTATAGATCCATCGAGATTTAAAATGGTCCTTAATAGCATTTTCCCTGTTGATTTAAATACTTCAATATGATCTTTATGCAAATTATCTAAATAAAAATAATCACTTTCCTTTATCCCATATTCTATCATATCCTTGGTTGCTTGCCATATTGTTTGTCCTTGAACATAATTTTTTGTTTTTTTGGCACAATTTTTAAGTATTTTGCCTACTGGATGATTTTCAAATACATCATACATGTTTGCAGCTTTATCTGTTTTTCTTTTTTTTGGGTCTTGCGGCGGACCACCCGGTGTGCATGAACCAATGGAATTAATAGTAGGTGTAATATTACTTTTAGTGCGTTTTCCTATTTGCTTGGATGCGGCAAAACCAATAACACTACCAAGTACTCCAATTCCAGCAGTAAGTCCTAAGGTACATTCAACAGCACCTGCACCAAATGCAAAGCCAATACCTAATGCAATCAATGGGAAAAAATTATGTGCAATAATACCAAGCGGACTAACCAAAAATGTATGAATGTTTGATACACTGATTTTATATAGTTCAATCGGTTGATCAACAATAGATATAGCAGTTATAGGTATTTGCTGCTGTAAATCATACGTTAAAAGTATATTATGGATGGTTAATTGACTTGCTTGTACCCATGTTTTATCAGTTGCTTCATATAGCAATTGGTTGCAAGCCAAATATATATGAATAGAACTAACTTCAATATCAACATATGAATCTATGATTTCAGTTGTTATAGCTGCAATAGGTTGTAATATGCAAGAATTTACCAAATCAAAACAAATAATTTCATCATTACTATGTAATTGTTCTATAGGCACAAAACCATCGTTAGTTTTGACCAATGTGCCAGCAACAAAACCTTCTGCACATATTGATTTACAAAAAAACAATATGCACAGTAGGATGTGAGTCCTTGACATACTAAAATCCATTTAAATGGATAAACCTTTTATATGGATTAATAGTAATAATAGCTATATACTATTGCAAGAAATCGTAATAAAAACCCATATGCTATTTTTTGATATATCCAACTATTTCTATTTGAGGTACCGTTTGAGATTCGCCAGTAGTCATATTTTTGATGGTAATAGTTTGAGCGCGCTGTTCATCTTGCCCAAGCAATAACGCATACATAGCGCCATACTTATTTGCTTTGCGCATCATACTTTTGACTGAATCATCTTCTAATAATACATCTACACATAATCCATGATACCGCATATGATCAGCAATATATAAGGCAAGCATATGTTGTTCTTTGGTCAGTGGAATAATTACTGATAATAATGGTTTATGTGGCAATGGCAAACGATCTTTGATTTGCTCAAGCAATAATAATAACCGCTCGACACCAATGGCCGCTCCAATAGAAGGTTGATCCTGTTTGCCACCTATTTGTGATACCAAATGATCATAGCGTCCACCACCACAAAATGCATTTTGTGAACCTAAATTATCACTCACAAACTCAAATACTGTTTTATTGTAATAATCAAGCCCACGCACGAGTGTTGGTTTATGAGTAAAGGATATGCCCAATACACCAAGACGATCTTGTAATTCTTGCCATTCTGCTTTACTTTCTGCCGATAAACAATCTGTAATCATAGGCGCATGCGTATATAGTGCAATACACTGTTCATTTTTGCAATCAAATACCCGTAATGTATTGGTATCTTTGCGTATTTTACAGTTATCACAGATTTGATCAACATGGTCATTTAAAAATTTTTGGAGCTTTTTGGCATGCGTAGCTCTATCGGCCGCGGTGCCCAAAAAATTAATATGCAATGCATACGCATCAAGCATTAATTGTTGGCTAAAAAACCTGTCCAGCATTACAATACATTCAACATCATGAGCAAGAGATACGGCACCTATAATTTCTATACTAATATGATGAAACTGACGGTAGCGCCCTTTTTGTGGCCTTTCATATCTAAACGCAGGTCCACATGAAAATACTTTCCATGGTACCGTATCAATAGCATGTTCCACAAATGCGCGTACTATAGATGCAGTAAGTTCCGGACGCAAACATAATTCAGGCGTTTGACCTTTATTATCTATAATAAACATTTCTTTGCTGACTACATCAGTATATATACCAAGGGTACGGTGAAATAATTCTATATGCTCAAGTATGGGTGTCATTATTTGGGTAAAATGATACCGTTCAAGATGAGTTGAAGCTTGGTTTATTATATAATTATATAAGGTAAGATCTAAAAAATCTTGGGTACCTTTTACCTGTGTAATCATTCGCAATTCCTTTATGTATATTTATTCAGTATAGCAAAGGAATATAAATAATAAAAAAGGAGCTCTACTTTACAAGTAAAAGCTCCATGGAACATACAAATCACCATTGCTATTTTATATATTTGAGGAATCGCGGGTTTTTTGCCGTATATTTACTTTGTTCTAATAATGACAGCTCTTCTTCTGCCTCCTCTACTGTAGAAACAACCGTTTCTTCATCAGATGTTAGTCCTAGACCTTCTTCTAATTTTTTGCGAGCAGTATTATATATTCCATTTACATCAATACCTTTTTCTTCTGCAGTTTTTTTTAATGATTTTAATTTATTGACACCTGATTCTGCAGTACTTTTAATAGTATCAAATACTCCAGCCTTTGTAGTATGCCAAGATCCTATTATAAGTATGCATATAAGCATAATAGTATAGTTTATTTTCATATATTTTCCCCCTTCTTTTTTATATATTTTTCTCAATTTCTTCATAAGATATATATACATTTTATATGTCTTACTTATAAGCATAGCAATTAATTATTCCATTTTGCAATAAATTTTATGTATGATGCTAAAAATACTTTTATTGATAGTAAAAAATTAGTACTCACTTATTACTTGACTTTCTGCTATTCATCCTTGCTACAGTAGCAAAGAGGCATAAAATTTTTCATGTACCATCAAAGGAGAGGGGAAATGAAACGTTATATAGTAGTATTGTTATTAGGTATAACAATACCTTGTATGATAATTGCTCGTGATAGTGATGATACTGAAGATACAGGACGTTCATATCTTGGTATACGCCCTATGGCTCAACTTGCATCACCTGAAATACTTTCACAATGGCGTTATTCCCAATTAAAACAAAAGGAAGATACCTGCACTGAACGTATGTTTCAAGCAGTTTTTTTTGCAAGTAAAACAACAAATGCTGCTGATCTTGCCAGTTATTTTTCCCCTTTTGGTGTCCGCAGGTTACGGGTAAGCGAAGATACCAATACCGCAATGGTAGGTGATTTTGAATTATTATCATCATTTTTTGGGGTAATTACTGGCGCTCCCACTGAGAATCCATTTTTGAGTGTTATTTCTTTATGTCCTACACATAGTGAAATAGGTATCGATTTTGGGTATAGGCAAGAACTTTGGCAAAATGAAGATGAAACTGCCGGTTTATACTTTTATGTAACTGCTCCTATTATGAATGTACGTAATAATCTTCATTTTAGAGAAACTATTTTGAATGATGGTGGCGGCAGACTTACCGGTGAAATTTCTACCGGAACTGGTACTATTGATGTGAGTGAAGTAGTAGATACCTTTGATTCTATGCGAGAAGCATTTAATCAAAAAGGATGGAATTTTGGCAAAATTACTTCCAACAAAGATAAAATGTCAAAAACCGGCATAGCAGATATCACCGCAGTTATTGAATATCGCTGGCTTGAATTAATGGCACCACATGATTGTCATATTGAAACTTACGGTGGTTTTCTTATTCCAACCGGTAATAAGGTAAAAGGTCACTATCTTTTTGAACCTATTGTTGGTCATGGCCAACATTGGGGCATCGTGTGGGGTAGTAATTTTGGTGTCAAAATTTGGGAAATTGAAGATAGTTGCAAAATACGCGCAGAACTTACCAATCATTCTATGTATTTATTTAGCAAGACTCAAGTACGTTCATTTGATGTGAAAGGTCGCCCATGGTCCCGCTATATTGATGTATATCTTAATTTAGCACAAGCCCAAGAAGCAGCCGCACTTGGTGGACAGGCCGGCACATTTGTATCTACTCCGGGTATTAATGTATTTACCCAAGCAGTAGATGTAACCCCGGGTCTTTCTCATGTAATTAATAGTGCTATTGTATTTGATGGTGACTGTTGGCAAGGTGAAATTGGTTATAACTTCTATGCTCGTGCCTCAGAATTAGTGGAATTATGCAGATTCCCTGATGATGTGGCATTTGTTGCTGTTCGAGGTCTTGGCTTTACTCAACCATTACAAGATATTGCAGCAAAGCCTGATGATGAAAGCTTAGTGAATAGCCCTGACGTACCACTTTCTATGTATGACAGATCAGTAATCAAAGAAGACGACCTTGATCTTGCATCTGCTGCTACACCTGCCATATTAAGTAATATTTTATATGCATCGCTTGGTATACAAGCTGAATACAATGATTATCCGGTATTTGGTAATATTGGTGCTTCATATGAATTCTCTGATCGCACCAAAGCCGCTCCACAACGCTGGGGCATATGGATCAAAGGTGGTGTTTCCTTCTAATATAATTCTAGCATGATATATAAAATAAGCCCCGTTATTCGGGGCTTATCTATTATTCTATAACACCAGCAATTCGCGCTAACTGCAGTGCATCAATCTGCTTGCTATAGCCTTGGGCAAGCTTATAGGTACGCTTGAATGAACCATCTGGTTGCTCATGCGCAACGACATGATAGTTTTTGAATAATGTTGGATTGTTTTCTGCCATTCTTGCCAGTTTGTGATGAAATGAAACATACATTGCTATCACATTAGAATATTTAGCTAAAGATTCAGCATATTCACAAGTAACTGTGCTTCCTGCTTTTGGATTTGTGGTGGCAAATGCTTCATCAAAAAATACAAGCGCTTTTTCATGTGGTTTAAGTGATTGCACGGTATCTTTAATTTCTTTTGCACGATCCAATTCTGCCTGATATTTAGATAATTTTTTAGTTACATCATCAGTAACATTTGCATGTATCCGAATTGCACTAAATGGCGTATAAGTAAATTCTTTTGCTGCACTAAAGCCAAATGATTGTTCAATAATAGCATTTAGCATCAATGATTCCATAATTTTTGTTTTACCATCCGCATTTATACCTGAAATAACAGCATTATTGGGTTCTTTATTACCCAAGACAATATCATTGACCACAACAGAATCAGGATCCATATGCATATTCCAAGATTGATCAGCCTTAATCTGAGGCTTTGCTGATACTTCTGTTTGACCAAATGAATATCCTGGACCTTGCAGATAATTGCGGGACTGATACCATACAGCTGCGGCAGCATATGCATCTAGCTCACTGAGTGCTTGTATAAACGGAAGCATCTCATCTTTTGTTTTATGCAAAAGCAAATAAGATGCAATAATACGGCCTTTGTTTGGATTCCAAGATGGGTCAGTATATTGAGCAAAACTATTAGTCTTAATTATTTCATATAACCGTTTGCCATCCTCCGTTAACATAGTGTTAAAATTTTTGAGTATAGGGTAATGGCTTATATTATTTGCTAAAAAAGAATGGTCTTTTATAATTTTTTCAAGTTCTTCTCCAGCATGTATATATTCATGTAATAATTGAATTTTTTCATGCAAAGGATTTACTTCTTGGTTTCTTTTATGTATATGATACCAAATGTAACCCATAATCATACTTTTCCCAATCGTTTCATATCCAGCAAACACATTAGAAACAATATCGTCTCCTGTGCTCATTGGCATTTTAAAAGATGGTATTTTAATAAGGGAATATATTCCTTCATAAACGGTTGTTATAAATCGACTACCGTCAATACTCAAAGTAAATTTACCATTTGATATTGATTGAGCCGATGTGGCCATTGCTTCTTGTAAAAGAGATACCCCCCCTACTTTTAGTAATGCTCCTCCCAAAACTAATTGTGTTGGCTTAAAATAGTGATGCAGATTTTGTGTTATAGGATATGTTGATTCAGAAAACTTAGATGCAGTAAGATAGTTATGTTGCTCATGTTTAGTATAAAATTCCATTAATTTTCGTTCTGTGCGGTGCAACTTGGTTAAAGCTGTGCGTATTTGCCCCAGTACTTCTGGATTTTCTACTAAACCTTGTACAATCTCTTGTGATTTATTAATATCTTCTGCAGTACTATGTGGAAACGCAAGCTTCATACCCGCATATAATTGGCCAGCTTCAGTCAGGCAGGGAATTTTATTTACCAATGCATCTTCATTACTATTATTTGATTCAAGTAATTCCAGCACATCAACAGTTTTTTCATCCAATACAGGCCGTTTATTTGTTTCTTGTATAGCTGGTTTAAAATGTTCAGCTACTTGCTTACATACATCATTTTCCATTTTGCTATAAGCACATATTTTTTTGGCCGCATGCACATATAACTTTTCAAATGATGTGTCATCAGCATACATAATTGAAGTGAATAAGCAAAGCAAAACCAAGGACAAATTATTTTCAAAATGCATAAAAATACCCATGTGATATAAATAGTATAATCATTATATTTTAGTATATAATGTTATATAGAAAATAATAGACTATCATTCAATATAACTTATATACCACAAACAAATCGCATGTCCTCTTGTAATTGTTGGCTATTTAAATAATGAATGGCAATGATAGGCATATTAAGCTCACGTGCATAGGCACGCACTGTATGTATGTGTGATGCCTTGTCATCTATATAGATATATGCCCAGGTATTATCAGTATCTCCTACTACTTGTTTGGCATATGCAAGTCCACTGGCATAAAAATGTTTGTGAGGTTTTTTGCTTAATGTATATTGGCAAACAGGTATATCACTGGAATGTTGACCAACACCAAAGTAACCATGCAAAATCAATGGTAATGTATTGGCTAATATGCGCATATAATTACAATGTTTATATTGCATTTCAAACAAATCAAGATCAGTATTGGTCCAAATAATAATAGGATATCCATAGGCTCTGTTGAGTTTTTATCGTAACCATATCAAAGCTCCAACAAGAGATACGAAAGAAAAGAAGTTTCTTTTAGACTTATCGAAGCGTGAAAAAATGCGTCTAAAATATTTTATTTTTGAAAAAAAGCACTCTATGCG
>DASZEX010000075.1:0-1937 GCA_035940365.1 Candidatus Babeliales bacterium
CGCATAGAGTGCTTTTTTTCAAAAATAAAATATTTTAGACGCATTTTTTCACGCTTCGATAAGTCTAAAAGAAACTTCTTTTCTTTCGTATCTCTTGTTGGAGCTTTGATATGGTTACGATAAAAACTCAACAGAGCCTAGTATGTTTCAATCTATACGAGCTATGGAGCAATTAGCACAAACATGGTTTGATTATACTCATCATATTGTATTGAAAATGAATAATGATACAAAATTTCTTAATATAAGTAGATATAACACTATTTTAGATCTCAAACAAGAAGTACAAAAAATAAAAGGTATATCTATTGATCAGCAAAAGATTCATATAGTGAGTGTTGTATGCGATGAAAATAGTTCCAATATAACAAGAGTAGACAAGATCACCTATGATACAGACAATATACGTGATCTTATGAAAAAAAATAACAGTAGCTGTTTTCAAGTAGTATGGGATGAGTAGTATTTAAATACACTATAGCATCTGCAATCATGTTATTCTATGTACTGTGATCCTTTTATATAAATAAATATTACAATTTTAATTATATATAATTTTTGTAATAAATGCTAATCTTGCGTTGTATTAATATGTTTTTGTTTTGTTTTTATTTATAAAATATTGCAAATTTACATTACATAATTGTAATATAAATATAAAATAATACTAAAAGGAGTATAATAATGAAGGGTCAGTATAAAGTTATAGTACATAGTATAGCTATGCTAGTATCAGCAAGTCTTTATGCAGCACCTATAATACATATAAAGAATAAATCAAAAGAAACTATACAAGTTCAGATTAATGATGTCCCATTAAAAAATATTGCAGCCGGCGATGCCTTATCTGATGATACAAGTGTACCTGATATATCAGTACTGAATATATATTATTGTCCGCAAAAAAATTGTGGCAATAATAAAGATCAATTACAAGTAACTTTTTTTGGCAAGCTTTATAGAGAAACTACTTTATATGTAAAATTTGATATAAAAAATGGCGAAGGTGTACTTGAACCACAAAAGGGGGATTGGTTTGGTAAATCTACTGAAGGATATAGTCTAAGTAAAAATATTAAAGCGAGTGAAATACGGCAGCAAATAGTAAAAAGCTTGGGGTCTAGACCACAAGAATCTAAAATATTTGAATCTAGTATACAAGCAGAAGCTTGGAATCAATTTCCTGCAGCAAATAAGCTAAGAAAAGCACAAGTTCCAGCGAATGAACTTAATTCATATAATAAATATCCAAAGGAAGTCTGGCTCAAGGTGCTTGATGCAAGTCCAACACCATCAAAAAGTGAGCTGAAAGATAAGTATAGACAATTGTTTAACAAATGGCATCCCGATAGAAATAAAGGTAAAGAAAAACTTGCAAATGAAGTTCTGCAAATTTTAACTACAGCATATGATGAAATTGGACTCTTGCCCAGAAAATGAGTCATCAGTTATTCTGGGGAAACGTGATTAGATAGAGTAAATTATCAAATTATACAGCAAAAAATTTTGACCTTTTTGCTATAATGTTACGTATTTTTTAACCTCTAATATCTTCTGAGAAAAATCCATAATTTCTATAATAAACACTAATTTTGTGCTGTATTAATACGTTTTTGTTCTGTTTGTCTATAAGATATTGCAAATTTGCATTACATAATTGTAATATAAGTATAAAATCACACTAAAAGGAATATAATAAGGGGTATAATAATGAAGAATCAGTATAAAGTTATAGTGCATAGTATAGCTATACTAGTATCAGCAAGTCTTTATGCAGCACCTAAAGTACATATAAAAAATAAATCAAAAGAAACTATACAAGTTCAGATTAATAATGGTCCATTAAAAAATATTGCAGCCGACAATGCCTTATCTGATGATACAAATGTATCTGATATATCAGTACTGAATATATATTATTGTCCGCAAAAAAATTG
>DASZEX010000076.1:0-9758 GCA_035940365.1 Candidatus Babeliales bacterium
ACGTTCGCATTCTTGGATGAATCGATTCAGACGACTTTACATCAGATACGACAAACTCACAGAAAATTATTATGCCTTCGCAATTTTTGCTGAAACATCCCACCTTTTTGCACGTCTAGGAGTTTCTGGATAGGCTCTTAATTAATAGATTGGTTCAAGATATGCATGGTATACTGATTACACCATCTTATGATATGCAACCATATATACCGCACATGTCATTACAGGTAATTGCAAATATACAGGAATATAACAGACCAGTTATTATATATATTGATGGCGGTTATTTATACAGAGGGTTATTACCGTTTATTGAACAAATAAGGCATTATAATTTTACACATCCTGTTGCTATTATCTGCTTGATTGATACAAATAGTGAAAATATTGATGCATCATTAAAAGTTGCCAGCCGCTCAGAATACATACATATATCTTGAGGATATCGCATAAGCAATTTATACATGCACCTAATTACATTAGATATGTTAAAAAGAGTTGTGTTAAAATGGAAGAGATATACATAATATCTCTTCCGCTTCTGTTTATTTATTGTTTTTGATTAGCTTGTTGTACTTTTGAAAATTCCAAATAATCTGTACGTATTTTTTGCATCATTGGTCTCATTTCGCTAGATGATAAACTTAATGCATTGTCATCAGATGAATTTTTCTTGTTAATATCAGCATTGGAAGCTATTAATAAAGTAAGCATATTTTTTTTGTAAGATTCACTTTTATTCTGTAATGCATTTTTGTTTAATACAAAAAGTTGCACAGGTGTTCTGCTTTTAAAATAACCTTTTTCATTGATTTCATTATCGATTGGTGCACCTAGTTTAATTAAATGTTCGATGCCGCGGTAATCATTACTGAGTGTATCAGGAATATTAAGCATCTGGGTAATAGCGTAATGCAATGTATTTGGTACAATAGGTGTACGTGCCAATTCAATAGCTTTTACTCGTGGTAATAGTTGTTTACCATTTTCTATTTTTAATACAATTTCGGTAATAGTATCAAAATTATATTTTGGTGCTTTACATATTTCACTTGGTTTGATAGATGAATCAGCCCCTTTATTTAATAGATAATCTATCATTTCTAGGTCACCAAGGGTACAAGCATCAACTAAAGGAATTATACAATTATTATGTACATTTTTTTCATTTGCTTCACAAGTCTTTGCACACATATTAAGCTGTATAAAACCAGATTTATACAACGCTTTTAGTTTATTTTTTCGTGTATTCCAATTATCTTTAGAAAATAAAATGGTACGAAATTCTTGATTTAAATTTTGGGAAATACGAGTATCTTCAAGTTTGAAACAAGGAATCATACCTTTTTGTATTAAACTATTTAAAACGTTACTATTGCGTAGAATCAAGTTTAAATTATTTTTATTTGTTGATCCGAGTGCATATACATCTTGACCATCTTCTAGAGATAATGCAACACGACGCACTGAATCTCCATTAAGATGCTCAAATGTTGCTAATGGTACTTTTTCAGAATGCTCCATACTTAGTATAGCTACAGGTGCACTTAAAAGTAGCGAAATACACAAAGGGAAAAGCTTTGCTGTAAAAAATATTTTTTTCATAAAATCCTTAATACACAATAATGTTAAATAAAATTGACACATGGCAATGTTTATTGCAATAAACATTACTATTGTGCCTTGTGTATATTTTTTGTCAATCGAAATAAAATAAAAGAAATGTATTTAGTGCTGAATGTATAAATATTTTCACATGTTATTTTTATTTAGCAAACACTCAGAAAGCAGCGCAGCCCCAGCATCTGCATACGTAGAAATATAGGGAAAATCATATTTTTTGTAGTATGCATGTATAAAATTTTGATAATTGTTTCTATCTTCTTTGTTATCCATCATATACCGTGGATGGCTTGAATGTTTTAGTACCAGTAAATAGACCGCTGGATGTCCGGTATTGGCCAATGTTTGTGCAAGATTTTTGGTACATACGGCAGGAACTTCAGTATCTATCTCTGATGTTATAAAAGCCACTGGTGTATGATGTGGAAATTGATCAACTACAGAAATAGGCGAAATACCTTCAGGTTTGTGACTGGTAAATCGTGATACAAGACGATATACAAATTGTTTTATAGTATTTGGTATCCAAGGATAGCGATATTTAAATACATTAGGTATTGAATCAAAACACCCTTCCAGTATCATTAATTTTACTTTGTCCATCAATGCATAGTTCAATGCATATGCACAAAACGCAGTACCAGAACCACGAGAGACATTAAATGAAACATTGACCGCATTGGGATATTCTTTCTGACATGCGTTATATTTTTTTATATAATCATCAATATCTCCTTGTTGGCCAATGTTAATACTACCAAAATAGATACGATGACCTGCTATAGTATGAGTGGGTTGGTCAGGACCGCAGCATGAAACAGTAATACCATATCCTTTATTTGCATAGCGGGAAACAAGACCACATATACTGGTAATTGGACTGGTAAAGTATGCCGTATTAAACCATGTTGGTTGTGCACAATATTTCAGTGGACATACTTCACTAATTTCAGGTTTAATATAAACATCTTCAATAACATCAATAGCTTTATTGCACACTACATGTTCACCGGTGGTTGCAATAAAACCGTGAGATCCTGTATATTTTGCCGCTTGTGTTTGTGATGAAAACATGCCTTGATAAAACATAGTTTTGACATCTATATCTTTAGGATTAATCCAAGGATCTTGTGCATATATACAACTTATGCAACAAAAAATAATAAACAATATTTGTATTCTTATCATACGTATCCTATTAAATTTTTTTATAAACTTAATTATTTTAATTTATAATACAGTAAAAAGAGAATAGATAAATATATAATGAGATATAATAGCTATAATCAAATAACATTTATATAGAAATTGCTTATAATTTTACTATGCAAAAATGTATAAATAAGAATATTTGCTTTTATTAATAGAGCAATGATATTCTTATTTATATTAAATATTCTACAAGGGAAAATATGGAATTCATGAACATGTTTTTAATATTTATTACTTTAATTGTATTTATATTATTATTGATTGTAATTTGGTACAATAGCTTTGTGCGTCGCAAAGCTATCATCGATGAGGCATGGAGTGGCATTGATGTTCAATTAAAACGTCGTTATGATCTTATTCCAAACTTAGTTTCTGTTGTAAAAGGTTATGCTATTCATGAAAAAAATGTGTTGGAAGAAGTAACGCGTATGCGTTCTGCTGCAATGAATGCTACACAACTACAGGACAAAGTTACACTAGAAGCTGGATTAACGCAGGCATTAAAAACTTTATTTGCTGTTGCAGAACAATATCCAAATTTAAAAGCAAACGAAAATTTTTTATCATTACAAAAAGATCTCAGTTTTATTGAGCATGAAATTCAACTTGCAAGACGATATTATAATGGCGCGACACGCGAATATAATATTACCATTACTAAATTTCCTGCGAATATAATTGCCACTTTATTTGGATTTACTAAAGCACCGTATTTTGAGCTTGATGTATCTCGGGAACGAGACGTGCCAAAAATAAATTTTTAATTTGATAACTATGTCATTTTAAAATGATTATAAGTAATACACGCATATTATTACTACTATTAGCTATAAGTAATATATTGCAACCTCAAGAAAAAATTCCATCAGTTTTACAGGTAAATATAAATCCTGAAAGAGGGATGCAGTCTGAATTCATTATAATACCTGATAGCAATACATATGATGCATCTGAGCATATTCTTTCCTTTGTGAGTGATATTAGGATTAATGCAGATGCCTCATTGCTTATTCGTGAAACTATTATTGTTAAAAGTACAGGCAAAAAAATTATACATGGAATTGTGCGTGAATTTCCAATGCGCTATCAAAGCAAAATTACCAAAACCAATTATATTGTAGATTTTGATATACATGAAATAACGCAAGATGGTAAACCTGCTGAATATTTCATAAAAAATGTATATAATGGAAAAGAAATTTATATAGGTAGCAAAGATGTTTTTCTTCCTTCCGGGGAACATATCTATACTATTGTATATAGTACACAACGTCAGTTAGGTTTTTTTGCAGATCATGATGAATTGTATTGGAATGTGACCGGAAATGGTTGGCAGTTTCCTATTGATCAGGCAAAAGCTATCGTGCATATCCCTCTTGACATACCGATTGAGCAGGTTCAGGTATATGCGTATACGGGTAAAGCCGGTTCAATAGAACAAAATTATACGGTATCAATTGATAATCATGATATTAACTATACTACAACAAATCCTTTGCGAAGGTATGAGGGTTTAACTATTGTAGTAGGATGGCCAAAAGGTTTTGTGGTTGAGCCTTTTTGGTATAAAAAATTTTATTGGTTTTTACGTGATAATATCTTACTTTTTATGGCTACTTTATGGATTTTTATACTTCTTTTTTGGTATTTGTTTTGGAGTATACGAATATATTTCAGAAACAAATCTGGTATTATTATTCCTTTATTTTATCCGCCGGAAAATATGAGTCCGTCTGCAATAGGATTTGTGGAACATAGATCATTTAAAGATACATTTCTGGCTGTCGATATTGTCGATTTAGCAGTATATGGATGGGTAACCATTACCTATTCATATTCTTTCTTGAGTTCTACTTATACGCTGACGTGTGCAAAAAATATCGATAGGCTTGAACAGGATACGGAAACAAACACATATCAAAAAAAATTAATTGCTACGTTGTTTGCTAAAGGTAACACAGTAATTCTTAATAGGAAAAATCGTACTTATATCAAAAACACAATTGGTATAATCAAACAATACACCAAACAAAAGTACTCCCATTATATAGATTACTGCTTATTCCTACATAGTGTTGCCGTTTGTATTTCAATAATTGGACTAATAGTATGTATTTTATCCCCAGATGAACATGAAATATTATTTTTGGTTATTCCAGCAGCAATTGCTATACATCTTCTTATGATATATAGTTTTAGGGCATATACACCTGAAGGTCAAAAAGTACGAAATGCAATTGATGGCTTTAAATTATTTTTAAATGCAACAGAAAAGGAAAGACTTAAATTTATAAGCACACCACCAACTCAAACGCCTGAATTATATGAAAAGTACTTACCTTATGCAATGGTTCTTGGTATTGAAGAACAATGGACTCAGCAGTTTACATCATTATTTACAAGACTGGAGCATGAAGGACGTCCTTATAAGCCAATTTGGTATATTGGTAGACCATTTAAAAGTACCTCATTTGCCTCTCATTTACATCGGACGCTAAAACATACTATATCATCTTCTGTAACTCCCCCAGGAAGTAAATCTGGTTTTGGTAAATCAGGAGGATCTGGCGGCGGCGGTGGCGGCGGTGGAGGAAGAGGATGGTAAAAAATTTATTAAAAATCAGTCATAGTTTTGCCAGACAAAAAGTGTACATGCAGATGAAATACACTTTGGCCAGCATCAGAACCATTATTACTGATAAGACGAAATGCTTGCGAACCAGCAAGTTGTTTTGCAAGCATTTGAGCAGCTATAAATATTTGACCAATAATGGCCGCATCATCTGGAGTCAATGCAGTAATATCAGCAATATGTTTGATGGGAATAACTAAATAATGTATGGGAGCTTTGGGTGCAATATCTTTAATAACTATAATATCATCGGAGCGCATTATAACCTGAGCAGGTATTTTGCCTTCAATTATGGCACAAAAAACACATCCAACAGCCATATGCGCTTCCTATATTTTTTGACAAAATAGAACTGGTGCCGAGAGCCGGACTCGAACCGGCATGGTATTGCTACCGCGAGATTTTGAGTCTCGTGCGTCTACCAATTTCGCCATCTCGGCATAGAATATAAAAGAACACACCTAATACTGTACCAGACTCATAAAATACGTCAAATTTTATCAGATACATTGTAATAATAAATTATTCACAATGTAATATTGACTTATTTGCCTTTCTAGCTTATATTCAAAGTAAATTGTTATAATTACGGAGAAACTCGTGCTATCGAAAAAATCATTACTTTTTGCTGTGGTAGCAACCTGTACGTTTATTCTGTGCAACCAATTCATAGTTGCAGTGGAAAAAACCAGAGTCATAAAAGTAGGAAAAGTTAAGCGGCATAAGCCTGATTCACAGTCAGTTGTTTTTAATTCTAAGCACATAGACCTCAGCAACCTTGATTTTAATGATCCTCAGACTCCTAAAACATTTACCATAAACGTAATCTTTGGCAAAGCTGTCGTAGTTGTTGATTCTCAGACAAGGCTCAAAATTAACGCGAATCCATCATTTTTTTCATCAGTAACGCTCCCAGATGGTACCAAAATATCAAGCAGCGATAACAGCAATGCTATCTATGAAGCAAACCTAAAAGATGAAAATGGTAACCTACTAAAACCAGAATTTTTTATCAATGCAAATGCCACCTTTGGAACTATCATAATTGTTGCTGTCGAGTAATAAAACTCATATTAACGTATGGTTTACATTCTGCCTTATGCGTTATTGAATATGGTGAGCCATTTGAATAATAGGCATATAGACTGCAATAATAAGAATCATAACAACAAGGCCTAATATAATAATAGCCATTGGTTGCATGAGTGAGCTTATTCGATTGAGTCGATTAATTAACCGCTCATGATATATGGCGGCAATTTTGTATAAAAAATCAGCAAGTTTATTTGATTCTTCTCCGACAGCAACCATAGCAATAAGGTCAGATTCAAAGATATCATGCTGGGTCGAGGCCAAAGCATCAGTCAATGAAGAACCAGCCTCTACCAATTGAGTAACACGTACCCATTCATGCAAAATGGTATGATTATGAATCATTGGTTGTATAATAATAAGCGCTTGGGATACGGTCATATTACTTTCTATAAGGGTGCCCAGTGCCCGCATAATGGAAGCTATATACCATTCTTTTATTATAATTCCCATCCATGGTGTATGTATCATAGTTGCATCCCAATAATGTTTGCAATAAGGAAAATAATATATACAATACCGTATAATAGAACTTATACCAATACTGCCTATCATTATACCAATTGAATACCAACTGCGCATATAGGTACTTATGCGTATTAATAATGCTGTTGAGGGTGGCAGTTGCGTATTAAATGATGCAAACAATCCTAATAAATACGGTATTACATATACAAAGATACCGATTATTAATAGTAATACAAAAATAAAGGTAATAAGTGGCATATATAATGCATGGCGCATATTTTTATAGAATGATTGCAAGGTAGTAAGGTACTGCGCAATTGCATAGGTAGTATCTGCTAATTTTCCTGATTCATACCCTACTTGCAGCAATGCTATGGTCATCGTATTAAAAGGGCAGCTATTTTTCATTAATGCATCATAGAGATTTGTTCCTTTTTGCAGATGTATACCAACCATATACACATATTCTTGCAGATAGCTGTTTGATGTATGTTGCGCTACTAAAAGCCAAGAATCAGGAAGACGTACGCCTGCATGTAATAATACTTCCAACCTACTAAAAAGGTTGATCTGCTGCTTGTATGATGCTGATTTTCGTAATATCCATGGTGAATATTGCGTACTATGTGTGCAAGCAATACCGCGACGAAACAGTTGTTCATCAAGATGTTGACTAGAAAGTGCAAAGGAATCACCCTTTTGCCAGATACCATCTAGAGTAACTCCACGCCATTTAAATCGTGGCATTGCACTTCCTTTATTCTAAGTAAAAATTGATGCTTGTCTTTCAATACCAAGAGCATGCAAAAGTTGTTCATAGGTATGGTTGCTAGCAATCTTAATGGTTTTTATTCGAATGGAGGCACCCATAATAATTGATACCATTGATGTAGGAATATGTAATGCTTTAGCTATAAGAGTCATAATTTCTTGATTTGCTTTTCCATACTCTGGCGGATTTTTTACATAACAATGTAATCTATTTGATTTATCCAGTATACAATAACTGCGGCCTGATGATGGTGTGACTTTAATAATACAGGTAAAGGCCATACATTCCCGATCTTTTTAGTGTTACTATGCGGGTATTATACTATAAAAGTTAAAAAAGAATACATACTATTTCTAGTATATCCCTATAATCCACTTGCACAAACAATAAAATACCTTTATCATTTTAGATATCTAAGATTCTTTGAAAAATATAATGCTATCCCCCTTTGGAGAGATGGCTGAGTGGCTTAAAGCGCTTGCCTGCTAAGCAAGAGTCTGGGTAACTGGACGCGAGGGTTCGAATCCCTCTCTCTCCACCATACTTCGCCTTTCAGGCTTCGTATGGCGGGCCATACTAGCAAATCGGTTGTCTATATTGAACAATTGATATAGCAGATTAAACTTCAATGATACGTATATAAAATTAAGCGCCCGTAGCTCAATTGGATAGAGCTTCAGACTACGGATCTGAAGGTTAGAGGTTCGAATCCTCTCGGGCGCACCAGTTTCTAGTTTTTGCCCCAACCATGATCATTTGAAATACCGGTTTCAGCTCCAGATCAATGTTTCCATCTTTGTATGAACAGTTCGAAACTATAAGATCTATCATTCTTCTTTTTTGTTCTGCACTGCGTGATTTAAACAGTTCAGACGCTCTTTTGGCGAGTTCGAGAATAATTGTAGCATTATCCAAATACTGGGTATCTGCTTTCTGTGTTGCCAATAATTTTGCAGTAAGCTTCTCTTTTTCTTCAAGCCATTTTCTTGAGTGGGATTTCCAAAATTCTTCAGTGATATGACCATCAAGCTTGTCCAGGTATGCTTGGTCAATCCGTTTCTGAAGCAGATGTATCTGTTTTTCCAGCTGTTGGATAAGGTCATTATGGTATGCAATCTTATCTTTCATGCTATCCCGTAGGCCCTGCAGAATAATCTCTTGGATGTTATCAGGAATATGTATGCTATCAAGTATAGACTCAAAGTATTGCTCGAGTGCTTCTTGTTTTAAATATGGTTGTTTGCAGTTGCCCTTGTAGCCAGTACAACGGTAATAGATGTATTTTTCTTTCTGAATCTCAGCTGTTAATACGCAGCCACATACACCGCATGACAAAAGATTGGAATAAGGAAATAGCCCTTTTTGAGACTTATTTTTATATGGTCTTCGCAAAACATCTTGAACTTGTTGGAATAGTTCTTTGCTTATAATTGGTTCATGATAGGCATTATCATATCGTCTACCCTTCCAATAGAATACTCCGGTATAAAACTCATTTTTGAGTATTGTTTCTACTTTGCTTGTGTAGAAATTTTTTCCATTTTTATATACCATGCCATCAGCAAGCATTTTTTTGCGCAATGACAATAGCGAATAACTACCGGTTACATAAAGCTCAAACATTTTTTTGATAAAGGGGGCAGTATTCGGATCCACTTTTATAGTATTTTTACCATGTTCTTTTATGTTTACATAGCCATATGGCGCTCCTGATGGGTATTCGCCTTGCGCTGCTTTTTCTGACATGCCTTTGCGGACTTCTTCAGATAAATTATCTATCTCACCTTACGCAACAAGTGCAAAAGTGATATAATTTAGCTAGGCTCTGTTGAGTTTTTATCGTAACCATATCAAAGCTCCAACAAGAGATACGAAAGAAAAGAAGTTTCTTTTAGACTTATCGAAGCGTGAAAAAATGCGTCTAAAATATTTTATTTTTGAAAAAAAGCACTCTATGCG
>DASZEX010000077.1:0-6300 GCA_035940365.1 Candidatus Babeliales bacterium
TTTGATAATGAAAATTTTGTATACAATTGGGTTGGCGATGCATGTGGATGGAAGCAACCATTTTGTATCAAATGCTTATCCCCAGAACAATGTGCCTGCGCACTACCAACAACGGAAGCCGCACTGTATCGTGCACAATGTGCTATGCATGGATTTGATATTGTACAAGAACATGGTGGATGGTTATGGAAACCTCGGCAATCAATAGCAATCTATAAAACGTGTATAGAATCTCCTCTTTTGCAACGCATCGGGATAGATCATATAGAATTCAAAAAATCTCGAGCAGATTGGAAGGATCTGTATACGCCAAAGCACTATTATCGAAATTCAATAAAAAGTTACATTATACCATATAGTAGCAAGCCCACCTTTAATCCAGATAATTCGGTTGGTATATATGAAATAACATCAAAATATGAGCCACACCTATATGATTACAATGCAATACAACGATGTATAAATACTGATGGTGAATACCGAAATCTTTTTTTAGAAATCTTATTTGATAGTGATGATAATGGTAAGTACGCATATTCATTGGCTAGTATATCATATATGCCCAAATTTGTTGATACATTGCTAAAAGCAAAAAAACGGTATCCGGATGGTTATGTTTCTATTCATGTAAATAAAATCTTATCTGACGTATATAATCTTCGCTATTCAGATATTGAATTACTACGTGATATGTTACCTAAGAATAAAGATTATCATCAAATACCTAAAATATTGGGTCATCTTTTTCCTGTAGCTGCAGCACGGTGTGCCCAAATTGGTGGTGCGAGTGAAGAGATAATTTGGCATTTTTTATCTGAATATGAAAAGGCACACACCAAGAGATACGATTATTTGTATATATCTCCCTTTGGCAAATTACGTTTTGTAGGAAAAGATCCATATATTGAATCAACGCGTGATATAGATCCTTTGCCTATACTTGCTAAATACACTATTGACAATGCTGACCAATTTCATCAAGAAATAGAAACATATTATCGCGATATTACACCTCAGTATACTTATCATACACACACACTTAATTATTTTATTGAGATATGTAGAAAAGCAAATTCCTGGTGCAAACTAAATGTATGGACACGCGGCATAGCTGAATCTTCAGGATATACCAAATATACCTGCACTCAACACCATATGATTGAATCAGATGATAGATTTGCATCCATTGACAACACAACCTATATGATTCCTTTTGCTCAGTCAACAAAGCTGGCTATTATTATTGGTAGCATGCTGCATCATATTCAAAAAATTGATAACAAATCAGAAGTCCGATCAGTGCCATTATTGACTGATACTGAACATCAAAAAGGATATACCATAGAAGATATAGACAATATTACCTCTGATGATACTATCACCGTACATATAAAATCAGTGCACTGGTGGGAGCATTTTTTCAGACCAATCAAAAAAATATATTTGAATTCATTGCAAGTTAAACAAGGTTGGAATATTAAACGAACATCATTCAATCCTTTTACTATACTACAGCCATTCTTTTTGACATGGTTTAATACTATTAAATCATTATTAATTTCACATCCAATTTGACAAATAACCTGAAACAATTATCATAGTATGGAATTAACATATATTATTTTTTACAAGGAATACAAAATGCATACATTATCTAAATATATTGCAACAAATATCATCTGTTTGCTTATTGCGCTGCCAAACACCATACAATCAACGCCATCTGTAGATGAATATACTTCAGACCAAAAACCATCCAGCAATTTTAGAGTTCATATAAAAGATATTGCGGAAGTAATTACTGCAGCAGGCACTGGTATTATAAGTACAGCGGCAACGGCACTATTTTTGAAAGAAACTATACCGCATTTGGAAAAGGTTAACGCTGATGCAAAATTACTTATACCAGTACTATTAACAGGCTTAGCTATATATTATATCATCCAAAAAATGCCAAAGCTTATTATGAAAAATCTATTAGGCAGAAATTACCACACAATATCTTATAATACTATTATGCTTTTGGCTTCATCTAATCTTGTAGCCATGCACAGTCTCTTTTAATAGTTGACAAATAGTATAGTTTTGGTAGCCTTATAAAGAGAAACACTTTATATATTAATGGGGGTTTATCATGAATATACGTACATTATTACTGGCTATGGCCTGTATTACTGCGTCACCTAAAAGTATTGGTTTTTTTGATCAGTACATAAACATAGAGATCAAAGATATCAAAACCGCTATTGCTATTGCCGCATCTATTGGTATTGGTGCTTGTTTTGGAAAAATGTTAGCCAATGTTGAAATGGAAGATATAGATAACAAAGACATTATTGTACATGCAAAACATAATCAAAAACATATTAATTTTAATCGCTGGTTTGGCTATTCTGTTCTTCGCAATGCATCTATATATGTACTATTAATGCTATTGTATGGCAATGATTATAATAAATATATGATTAATATCGGCCGGCTTACCAATATGACTAATATCGCCCGCTTTACCGATTGGCTTGTTTATTTAAGTATATAATTATGATTTCATATAATACAATTATGCTTTTTGAGCTACCATCAATATTTGAGATCTTGGTTCTATATACATAAACCAGTGTCAAGGCTCCGTGAAAATGTCGTGTGATTTGGCACTATAAAAATGTCGTGTTTTTGGTGCGAATAAAAAGTGATTGGTTTTTCTCCAGGAGCTATTTCTTTTAGTAGCTATGAGGTCAATAGGCTTAGGTTCAGAGTGTTTTGCCGGAAGCTTATCGAGTTCTATAAAGTTAATCCTAAACGAACGGAGTTCAAGATATAAAGAACCGTCTAAGCGCTCACATACAGTGATGAGATCTTTTGGTCTGACCACAGCTTGTTGATCTTTTGTAATTTGCAGTATTCGATTACGATATCTGAGCGTCCAATCATTATGCACAACTCGTGTTTCTCGTATACAAAAAACATCATACAAATTTACATTACGGAGAGGAACATGCAAATCATGAGCACGAGCTGGAGGACAGGTAAATTTGCTATTATAATGTGGTATATAGGTCTCATGAAGATACCGGTTTGCTGCATCCATTGTTGCAATATTTTCCAGACGAAGAAGTTTTACTAAACGATCTTGATCCGTCTGAAAACTACGTTCTATTCGTCCTTTTGCCTGTGGGCTATGTGCGTGAATAAGTTCAACACCAACCATTTCTAGTGCATACTCATATTGTGTTTTGAATTCATTATTATCATTGTTTACGTTCACTTTAAACACTTTTCCTTTGTCAGTATATAATGATTTTGGTAATCCATGGATGGTAAAACATTGAATCGTAGCACGAGCAACATCATGATATGATTCACCACTGATGAATTCTGCATACAAAATCTCTTTTGTAGCATCATCTACAAATTTAACAAGATAGGTCCATCCAGCACGATCTTCAAACCATTGATGATACGAAACATCCAGTTGTACCATTTCACCACGGTGTTCTCTTGGAGGTCGCCATGAGCGATGCTTGGCTCTTTTTTTCCGTGCTTTCCATATACCTGCATCAAGCATGATACGCCGGGCCTGCTCTTTATGTATTTTTATGCCATGTCTTTGCTCAAGCATTTCTGATACCAGCACTGGCCCAAAATCACTATAATGCTCTTGAATAAGGCGCACTATAGTATCCTTCTTTTCCTGTGGCATAGCTCTTCCGCTTGGCTTCCCTCTACCCCTATGAACCAAGCCTTTTGCTCCCAACTCATCATATCTCTTTATGATTCGTTGAGCTTGTCTAACACTTACGCGTAGACGCTTGGAGAGTGATCTTTGGTCCATTTGTAGATGCTTTTTCTCTTCAAGTAGTTCTAACCTTTTGATTTCCTTCATTGTTAATTGTATCCTTTCCATATGCCTCCTCTAATTCGTAAGATTGTTTTATTACTAAATCCAACCTTATCCGATTTTTGGAGGCTCTTTCTATACCTTCCGACACGACATTTCTAATGTGTCTCTAATACGACATTATCACAGTGTCGTGACATAAGCAGGGCGATAATTTGACAAATTGAATATGCGCGTTATGCTTATAATAGATTCTCACAATGGAGGAAATACTATGAAAAAGACATTATTATATGCATTATGCGGACTTACCATATTGCAGGCAACGCATGCATCTGCTTTTACTATTACACAAACATGGGATAACTTTTATCCAACGTATAAAAAATGGATAAGAGTTATATGTTGGTCAGCGCTTGCTGCTGGATCTGCTTATTTAACCTATCGCGGTATATCATATATACAATCAGAATTCAAAAGATTAGATGATCTATCTGCACAAGCAAAAGCATTACATAACACAATGTTGCCAGAATTTACTCAAACAGTGCAAAAACAAGAACTTGACTGGCTGGCTGCAACAAAGAATGGAACTTCACAACAAGAAGTAAATGCTTTGTATATTGATTTGCAAAAAAATCGTACACTTTTGACTGACATTGTACAGGGTAAAAAATACTTTCCTGAAATAATAAATTTATATAATCAAAGCCGGTTGCCTGATGCTATGGCTGTATTTGCAACAGAATTATTTTGTCTAGCTTATGCAGTTATACCAGTATCATTATATGGAATATATGACGCTTTCATGGAACCAACTGATTCAAACGATTCTAAACCTTCTTCTGAATGGCAGGAGATAAAACTTAATACTCCAATCCCTTTTGATGATATATGTACATCATCAGATACTGGTGATACTCATTGTCATTTATCTGATAATATATAATACTTCAGCATACTTTCAAGGCAATCATATAAAAGTAATACTGACTTATATTATATAGCCTATTGCCTACGCTGCTTTTTGTATTTAATGTTAAATTTATTGACTTATATATAATTATTTTTTATAATTGAATTATAATTATAAAGAGGAAATAACATGAAAAACAAAATGAAATTAGGTTTATTTTTTTATCTTATATATAGTATGTGTATTACCAATACATACGGAATGATAAGTAAAGTTACGAGAAGTACTCCATCTTATGCTGCAAGCATCAAAAGATTAGCGGGATACAGACCATCTGCATCTTATACTACTGCAGCAAAACAACCTCCAATATCTACATCAAAAGTTTATGGTTCTAGTTCAGATATAACCAAATCATTACAACAAAACATACCTTTAGTACAAGAGCAATTAGCATTGAAAAAACCGCAACAACCTTCTACTCTTACAAGATTTATATATCGTATATTTAATATAAAAACAGAAGGCGACAAGCTAACAGAATTATCAGAGAAATTTCAGATAAAAGCAAATGGAATTCGCTATAAGGAAGGAGTAGCATTAGATGTTTTAGATGAACGTATCAAAAAATTGTACCAGGACGTACAAAATCAACCGCGGATTAAACTTGAAAGTAAATATGAAGAAATACAAGAAAGCATTGCTAAGTTTGTTCAAGAGTTTGGTCCCCGCACAGAAGAGATTAGTAAAGCAATTCAACAAAATATTACTACGTACGTTCAGGAATATGATACCCTCATCAATGAATTTATAATAGGTCCTAATCAGGAAATCGATGCACGCGGTATACAATTATTCCAACAACAAGATCTTATTCTTCCATATGTAGTAGCTATTATGCGCAGATTACATGAAATGGTACCTGGGATATCATCAGGAATAACGATTGAGCCATTTTTTGCTTATTTCTATCCTTTAATTAAAAAAGCTATCTTATTTAATAAAGATCTTAGCCAATACGTTCAATTTGAGTTTTATTCACAATCTCTAAAGAAATTTGCCAATGATAGTTACAAAAAACTTAATGACGCAGGCATTAAATATACACCTGAGGGAGTTCAGTCGGTAAAAACAATTTCAGGCAAAAAACGGCTCGACCTTTACATATTTTTAGATGGATTAAGGCTTCTAAATGTTACTACACCTAATGCTAATACACCTGAAAACAAATATATAGGAGATTATATCAATCAATTAAACCAATTTGCCAACTCAAAAGGTCAATCGGATTTAGAATTTATGCTAGAAGATAGTTTTACCATTGATCAACTACCCCCAAAATTACAACAAGAATTAAGTGCATCTGTAGGCAAAAATTTCAACATACCTGAAGAATTGTAACGTTAAATAACGCGAGTTCGATTTTAAACAAAACCTTCGATAGGGATTCCAGATCGTGCAATTGAAGGTTTGGTAGGTCTGAAAAAATATGCGATAAGAGTAGATAAAACATGGCAAAGAAAATTGGCGGGGCTGCGGTGTCGGG
>DASZEX010000078.1:0-2136 GCA_035940365.1 Candidatus Babeliales bacterium
TTTGATAATGAAAATTTTGTATACAATTGGGTTGGCGATGCATGTGGATGGAAGCAACCATTTTGTATCAAATGCTTATCCCCAGAACAATGTGCCTGCGCACTACCAACAACGGAAGCCGCACTGTATCGTGCACAATGTACTATTAATGGATTTGATATTGTACAAGAAAATGGTGGATGGTTATGGAAACCTCGGCAATCAATAGCAATCTATAAAACGTGTATAGAATCTCCTCTTTTGCAACGCATAGTATCATTAAACATATATGATACAGAACATAATAGCTCTCGAGCAGATTGGAGAGGCCTGCATATACCAGCTTCTTATATACATCCAGTACAAAGTGACATTATACCATATAGTAGCAGGCCCACTTTTAATCCGGATGATTCGATTGGTATATATGAAATAACATCAAAATATCTTCCATATAAAGATTCTACATATGAAGATTCTCCACATCTCTATCATGATAATGCAGTACAACAATGTATAGATCCAGAAGGTACATTAAAAAAATTTAATGTACAGATCTTGTTTGATGCGACTGCTCATAGTTGGGACGTATACTCACTTGCCGGTATATCATATATGCCAAAATTTGTTGATACATTGCTAAAAGCAGAAAAAAAAGAGCGATTTGGTACTTGTATACATATTTATGTAGATAAAGCCTTATCCGATGTATATAATTTTCATCCATTAGATATTCAAGTACTGCGTCATATGTTACTTAATAAACAAACTGATTATCGAATACCTGCATCAATACATCCTGATCAAATACCTGTACCTGTATCAATATATGCATTATTTTTGTATGACCGAACTGATTATAGAGCCTTTTTGGCTGCAGCACGGTGTGCCCAAATTGGTGGTGCAAGTGAAGAAATAATATGGCATTTCTTATCCCCATATGAGACAACTAGACATGGCTATAATAATCTTGGAATCTACATATCCCCGTTTGGCCGAGTTTTTAGATATAAAGAATTTCTCCGACAAACAACTGATATTGATCCATTACCTATACTCACTAAATATACTATTAATAACATTAATGAATTTCATAAGGAGATAATATATACCTATCACCGCGATATTGTATTACAACCAAAATACAACCCTGAATACCCATTCCTTGATTATTTTATTGAAACACTCAGAAAATCAAATACCTGGTGTAAATTATGTGTATGGACACGCCAATATTCACAATCATTGTCATATACATGTACCCAAGAACATATTATTGAAGCTCATGATGATGATACCTTACCATTTATTCCCCATCATTCATGGTATATGGTACCTTTTGCTCAATCAACAAAACTAGCTATTATTATTGGTAGCATGCTGCATCATATTCAAAAAATTGATAATAAATCAGAAGTCCAATCAGTGCCATTATTGACTGATACTGAACATCAAAAAGGATATACCATAGAAGATATAGAAAATATCGCTTCTGATGATACTATCACCGTGCATATAAAACCAGTGCGCTGGTGGGAGCATTTTTTCAGACCAATCAAAAAGATATATTTGAATTCATTGCAAGTTAAACAAGGCTGGAATATTAATCAAGAATGCAATCCTTTTACTATACTACAACCATTATTTTTGACATGGTTTAATACTATTAAATCATTATTGATTCCACATCCAATTGACAAATAACATGAAATAATTATCATGGTAAATTTGAGCATACTATATAATAATTATATTAGAATAAACCATTATATGATACTATCATTATTTTCCAGCTTAGGATTACTGCTATTCAGTGCTTCCCTTATGGGAATGGAATCCGCACAAACATCCTTTTGTGTCCAGGAGGGTATTAAAACTTTATGTGAGCATAGTATATATTTTGGTTATTCATATAGTGCAACACTCAAAGCATTAGCTTGTGCTAATAAAGTGTGCGCTGCCAAAATAACTGCTGCCAATAAAACTAAACAGGATACACTACACCAAGAAGTATTAAAACTTTGCCAAAATCTTCATCCATTTGATAATGAAAATTTTGTATACAATTGGGTTGGCGATGCATGTGGATGGAAGCAACCATTTTGTATCAAATGCTTATCCCCAGAACAATGTGCCTGCGCACTACCAACAACGGAA
>DASZEX010000079.1:0-34965 GCA_035940365.1 Candidatus Babeliales bacterium
TTTGATAAAAGTTGACAGGTCTATTTTATGATTGTCGTTTAGTTTTTCCATGAAATTCATTTTAGCAAATTCTCCCTTTTTTAGAATTTGCTAATCAGTTTATCATCTTCACAGCATGTTTAAAGTGTGCGCACTATAGTACCATAAGAATGCCTGGATAAGCCGCTGGATGTATCCCCATAGCAATAACAGTATCTATATTTAAACTCATACCAACCGCACTTCCAATAATAGGTACTATACTAGTCCATGTACCAATATGACATGCCTTAGTTGCATAACTTTGTATATTTTTTTGCATGTATTGTTTTTTCAATGTATCAACAAGTTCTTTGCTTATTTTTGTATGACGTATATCAATACGGGGATAGTGTTCATTAATAAAGAGGCGCTTTAGTTCGTCTGTCCATTCAGATGAGTCTTGCCATATACAATGCTCAAGGGGATTATGAGAAAGATCAATATCTTCAATATAAGGTGTTGCGTAAAATTGCGTGTCAAAGTCAAATGATGTCAATTGATTATATGACATGTTTAACTTTTTCAGTTCATAATGACCTATTATTTTATAAGGACTTTCATCCGATCTATAGCTTATAGCAGCAATATTATTATGAGAAGCATTAACTTTAGTAACATTTCTAGCATATCGTATTATATGATTAAGCGGCAAATATTCTAGTTTATTGTTTGAAACATCAATCACGGTAATACCATCTGCTATCTGCGTAGATACTGCCGAAGTAAACGAATGAAGGTTCCCAGTAATTTTATTATCTGCCCAAATACCTACGGCATTATTCTTTATACATATCCATTGTTTATCTATGGTATTGTTTTGTTGATTATTAGATAATGAAGACTGTTTTTCAAAATCTAATTTTAATCCTTGTAACCGAGAGAGTTCTTTTTCTAGTACATGCTGTTTACGTTTCCTATTAAAAGTTATACATGGTAATTGTGCAATTGATTTTTTAGTTTCTTCTATATTATTGATTACTGATACCAATGACAGGTCTTGCTGCATAGGCAATAAAGGTATATCTTCCATCATAGCATTAATGCTCATAGTGCATAATACGGTAAACAACATAGTTAATTTCTTCATTACATACTCCTCAAGCTTGCTAATCTATACAATCTTCAAACAGAAGATTCATTTGAATAATCTGAGATAATAGTCTTATTAATAGATTCAATTATATCTTCTTTATTGATCACACATTGCCCTATCCAATAACCTAAACCTGTGCCTGCCCCTACTTGTGCAGCCATAAGTACAACAAGACCTATTGGATACACAATAAAATTTATTCCTTCTAAACCCATAGCTGATCCAATTTGAGGATTTAAAGCCATTCCAAGCAGCGTCGCAAATCCTGGAAATACGCCAATAAGACTTCCTACTCCCCCACCATGTACTGCATAAGCCTGTATATTTTTTTCTAAACAATGTTGTTTCAAATTATTAATAGTTTCTTTACTCAGTTTTGTATTGCATACATTTATAACCGGAAAATTTTTAATAGCATATTTTTTATTTGTTATCCATGCATCGGTATTTTTCCAGATACATGTAGCAAGCGGATTATGAGAAAGATCAATATCTTCAATATAAGGCGTTGCGTCAAATTGGGTATCAAAATCAAATGACAGCAAATTATTATTTGATATATTTAACTCTCTAAGTTTTCCATGACATACAGGTGTATATGGTTCTTGATCATGTCTATAACTAATAGCGGAAATTTTATTATATGAAGCATCTATTTTTGTTACATTGCTTGCATATGATAAGATAGTATTAAGGGGAAGATATTCTATAGTATTGTGTGAAATATCAATAGTAGTAATGCCTTTAGTAATAAAATCTGATAATGAATTTTTCAAAGAAAAATAGTTTTTTTCAATCTTATTGGCTGCCCATATACCAAATACCGAATCTTTTATTACTATTAATTCATCACCTATTTCTTTGCTTTGATCATTATCAACTATCTTTTTTTCTAAGGATGTTTTCACATTAGTTAAGCTGGTAAGTTGTTCCTTCAATATATGCGGTGTATTTCTAAATTTCCAGTCAATACTTGATAATTGTGCAATTGATTTTTTAGTTTCTTCTATATTATTAATTACTGATCCAAAAGACAATTCCTGCTGCATAGGCAATAAGAGTATATCCTCCATAGCATTGATGCTCATAATACGTAATACGGTAAACAATATAGTTAATTTCTTCATTACTTATCCTTTAATAGTTAATACCTTCTATTACTAATTTATTAATTTCATCTTCACTTATTGATGGTATATTTCTCGCTTTGACTCTAAAAAAGTATGCCATACTATTAGTTACTAGTGCCAAAGCAAATTTTTCAAAATGCAGCGATCTGGCAAGACAAAAATTATAAAACCAGTCCACCGTGAGGAGCATAGCACAATAATTACATAACGATGATGTAATATTTAAATCACGATTAGTCTTACTATTATATACTATATTTTCCCGATACCATTGTTGTACTATATTTTTTTCATCTTGGGACTTAGATATGCCTGTTTCTTGTATATTAATAATAGGCCATGGAACATCATATGGTTTCAGCCATACCATTGATGGCTTTTCCATAAGATATAATTGTATATTATTACTAAGATTTAATGCATGTAAATACGGTGTAGATTGCCATTGCATATTTATATCAAAAGATTCCAAATTATTGTAGCTAAGATCTAATCTCTGTAAACTTGTATTTTTTGCAATAGCATATTTATTGCGCAATCTGTCAGACCGATAAGTAATATATTCAATCTTATTATGTGCAGCATGTAACTCTTTTAATTGAGGACAATGCTCCATAAAAACATTAAGAGGTAAAACCTTCAACTTATTCTTACTAATATCAATACGCGTTATATTATTTAAAATCCATGGCTCAACGCTTTGAAAACCAAAAGCAGATTTCAACTTTTTATTTGAAAATAATAAACTCGTATGTGGTGAGGCAATTTCAATAAGAGGAAGTGAATCTATATTTTCTTTTTTTCGTTCCCACTTCTGTTTTAGCCTAGAACATTCTTCTATTAGTGTATGCAATGTTTGTGTAATCAGTTTATCTCTAGTGATGAACCATCTATTGTGTAATTCTTCATGCAAATTTTTTTTTGCTTCTTCTATCTGCTTATTTAATAAAACAATATCTGTTGTATGCTTTTGAGGTACTATTTCATATTCCATGCTTATTATTGGCATACAAAAAAAGATGCATACTATAATTGACATGTATGTTATCGTGATAACTGATTGTACATAATGCTTCATTTCTTTCCTTTAATAATACTACTCTACTGTTTAAAGGTATCTGAAACATACTACAAAATAAGTAACTTCTCAAGATAATAACTAATCATATTCATATAAGAGGAGATTTTTAAATGTACTTTAGAAAACATTTTTTTCTCGTAATTATATTATTATACCATTCATCAATAGTATCTATGAACATCATTACTTGCGATATTGCTGTGATTGGCGCTGGCCTAGCTGGTCTTGCTGCAACACATTATTTATATACGCATGGTATTGATGTAAAACTTTTTGAAACCCAAAATCGACCCGGCGGACGAGTCTATACCATACATAACACACAAGGCCAACATTATGATGTTGGTGCTTTTTCTTTTACTAATAATGAAAAACATCTATTCTCTTATATTAAAAAATTTAACTTAAAATACATTGAACATAGTCATATAGATAAAGAATTTATTTTTAAAGGTAAACGCTACTATATGTCAGATAAAGCAACATGCCTTCATGATAATGAACAACAGATGACTTTTAATGATATTTTACCTTATTATCTAAAACAAATTGATAAAAATGACACAACATCAATTGCTGAATCCCTAAAAAAAGCTGGTGCATCAGAACTTGCAATAGAATGGATAAATCAATATAGCATAATAGGTTTGTTTGGTAATGGTATTCAAGATATATCAACTAAGGCTGCTATACAATTTCTCAAGCAGTACGAACAAGCTCAAACTATTTACTCTTTCAAAGATGGTAATGATATATTACCAAACATATTAGCCAATGCCGTATCAAACTGTTTAATATATAATACAGAAATTAAAAAAATAATACATAATGATAACTCAGTACAACTTATAAGTACCTGCGATAAGCATATATCAGCAAAAAAAGTTATTTGTACTATTCCTTTGCCTAACATACAGAAAATACTATTTGTTCCACCTCTTTCTGATACAAAAATAACCGCAATATCATCTATTCCTTATACTATGTGTAATACCATCATTTTAGAAGAAAGAATCTCAGATATTTGCACAAAAATAAATGGAGGCATTTTTGCTATTGCCGAAAAACCAAAAGGATGGTTTAGGAATCAAACATTATTTCAGAAAAATATATATGGAAATACTATTATCAGTTTTTATACTACAGGAGAAGAAGCTCTGATGAATATGCAGTTACCTAAGATCAAACAATATGACCGAGCAATTGAAGGATTATCACATTTTATATCTACCGATTATGCACAAGGACTTGAAAGTGTATTCTTTTTGGAAGGTTACAGTTATTTTCCTCCCAATACATTACCGTTTCAACATGAAATTGCCAAACCAGAAGGAAATATTCATTTTGCCGGTGAACATACATCGAAAAAATTTGCTTCAATGAATGGTGCTATTCAATCAGGATTGCGTGCTGCCGAAGAAGTTCTTACCTTATTGAAAGGTATCTCTACTGAGCTGATATTCAATAATATATCAATCTAGTCTATTGCTCAACTGCTATTACTTCAGTAATAGTGGGGATATGCTCTTTTAATATTGATTCGACACCCATTTTGAGCGTATACATAGACATAGGACAGTGTATGCATGCTCCATTTAAGCGTACATACACCTTAGTATCTTCATAGCGAACAAACTCAATATCACCACCATCCATTTGTATAAGTGGTTTGACTTGATTTTCAAACAACACGATAATTTTTTGTACCTGTTGGTTATAATTCACAATTGTTTATACCCATTCTAAACGGGCAATAGTTGCAGTATCACTTGGACGACGACCCAAAGGAATTACCCGTGTATAACCGCCGGCTCTTTGTATATATCGTGGCGCAACATCAGTAAATAATTTTAAAGCAATAGTAGGTTTATATGGTAATAATGCATGCACTCGCCGACGTGCATTAAAATCATTTCCTACTCGCGCAATAGTCACTGCTCGTTCTGCAACCTTTTGTACTTCTTTTATCCGAGCTTTTGTAGTTACCAAATACCCATACTCGATCAAATGTAACACTTGATTTCGTATCATTGCACGACGATGCGATTCTTTTCTATTTAATTTTTTATGTCCATTTTGATGCATCATAGCAGTTTTTCCTCTTGTTTTCACTTATATAGGTGAGGTTATTCTTCTTCTAGTTCTGCTACACGTCGTACTATATCTTCTTCATTCAGACGCATACCAAAAGACAATCCAAAACTGTTCAACGTTTCAGCAACTTCATTAAGTGATTTTCTGCCAAAATTTTTTATTTTTAATGCTTCTTCTTCTGGCTTTTTCACTAAATCAATAACACGTTTAATGCCTTCTTGTATTAAACAATTATAAGCACGTGCAGATAATTCTAACTCTTCAATTGGCTTTAAAAGAAGTTTCAATGCTGCTGGGCTAAGTCCCATATTATTACCGACGTTCTCCGCAGGTGCCTCTTCTTCTTTGTTGTTAACAGAAATAAGATTAAACGGTATTTCTGTACTTACCAGAAAATGTTCAAGTTGTGTTCGCAAAACTGATACGGCATAATTATATACGTCTGTAGGTAACTCAGACCCATTCGTAGTTATTTGCAATATAAGTTTATCATAATCTATATCTTTTCCCACTCGAGTCTTTTGTACATCAAATATAACGTTCGTTACTGGAGAAAACATAGCATCTAAATAAATACGTCCATCTTCTAGATACGATTTATCGGTAGGCCATTGTGCTGGTTGATAACTTCTACCCATATCAACAAAAAATTCAATCTCCAAAATACCATCAGATGCTACTCGTGCTAAAATATGCTCTGGATTTATTAATTCAAGATGACTTTCAGCTTCTATATGAGAAACTCGTACAATTCCTTCTCCTGCAAAACGTAATTTCATTGTACCAGACATACCTGTTTTGTTGCGAACAACAATTTGTTTAATATTGAGAATTAATTGCATTGTATCTTCAAGTACTCCGGGAATTACCGAAAATTCATTATTAACTCCTGTAATACGTACTGAAGTTACTGCAGCTCCTTCAATTGCTCCCAGCAATACACGACGTATTGCACTACCAAAAGTAGTTCCAAGTCCTGGCTCTAATGGTTGCGCAGTTACTTCTCCAAATGTCTTGCTCAATGTTTTTGTATCCCATTCAACACGTGGAATGATGAGTGGTTTATATTTATGTTTTTCCATGCAACCTTCTACTTTGCTATTTCTTTATTCGCATTATACACTACAAAAGCTTTTGAACTACTATTTAGAATACAATTCAACAATTAAATGATCTTCAATTGTAGCTTGAATATCCGTACGTACTGGTTCACGCAATACAATACCTTTATAATGTTGTTTATCAAGTTCAAGCCATTCAGGAACTTTGACACCAACTTTCATACGTTTATCAAGCACTTGTTCCACAAACGCTTCTTTCTTTAATGCCTTTTCTTCAATATGTATAGTATCATTTGGAAGCACTAAATATGATGGCGAATATACACGTATACCATTCACCCGTACATGTCCATGTACTATAAGCTGCCGGGCTTGGGCTCTTGTAGTTGCCATTTTTAATCGAAAAACAACATTATCCAAACGTGATTCAAGCATACGCAATAAAGCATCCCCAGGAGCTCCCGCGCTTTTTAATGCTTCATCAAACAGCTTTTTAAATTGACGTTCACGCACGCCATACATTTGTTTTACTTTTTGTTTTTCGGCAAGCTGTCTACCATATTCTGATGTTCTTTTAATAATCTTTTTTTGTTTTTTTTCGCCCGAAGAAGCAGCAGTTAATCTTTTTTCCATCGTTAAAACCTACTGATTAAATGTTTATACGCGACGTTTTTTTGGTGCACGAGGACCATTATGAGGCAATCGTGTAACATCTCGTAACTTAGTAATTTTAATGCCTGCCGCTTGAACTGTACGAACTACCGAATCTCTACCAGAACCTGGGCCTTCTAAATCAATTTCAACTTTAGAGATACCCAAGTTATTCATTTCAGCTGAAAGCTTAGTTGCAATTTGTGAAGCAGCAAATGGGGTACTTTTGCGCGCACCTTTAAATCCTAATGCTCCGGAACTACCGCGTAAAAGTACATCACCTTTTAGTGTTGTTACTGAAACAATAGTATTATTAAAAGTCGATCGCACATGCATAACGGCATTTTCAACCTGTCGTTTAACTTTTTTCGATTTCTTTTTGTAACTCATGTATTATATATCCCTTATTGCTCACTATAAATCATTATTATTTTTTGGAAGGAGCTTTTTTCTTATTTGCTACTGTGCCTCGACTGCCACCTCGTTTGGTACGTGCATTAGTTTTTGTTCTTTGTCCTCGTGCTGGCAAACCCTTTTTATGTCGATCACCTCGATAAGAACCGATTTCTTGCAAGCGTTTAATGTTCATAGTGACTTCTTTACGCAATGCACCTTCAACTCGATAATGCTTAGTAATCTCATTTTGAATAGCAGCTACCTGTGTATCAGTTAAATCTTTAACTCGTATATTAGGACTAATACCCACTGCATGCAAGATATCTTTTGATCGACTTAAACCTATCCCATAAATATATGGCAATGCATACTCAATACGTTTTTCGTATGGTAATACAACACCTTCTATTCTAGCCATATAATATAATCCTACCTAGCTTAAATTTTTTAACCCTGACGCTGTTTATGGCGCATATTTTTTTTGCAAATAACACGAACTACTCCAGATCGTTTAATAATTCGGCAATCATTGCAAATTTTTTTTACTGATGTTTTTACTTTCATAGCATCCCTCAACAATACATACTAACTATTTATTATGATTTATACCGCAAAACAATACGCCCCCGTTTTAAATCATATGTTGAAAGCTCTAAGGCTACTTTATCTCCAGGTAAAAGACGTATATAATGCATGCGCATTTTACCAGAGACATGCCCAAGAACTTCATGTCCACCCTCTATCTCTACACGAAACATTGCATTAGGTAATGTTTCTTTTATAATCCCATCAATACGAATAACATCTTCTTTCTTTTGCTTCATTCCATTTCTCCATTTATATTAAAATCCAAATCACTATTATAATTCGTCAATACTCGTGGCCCTTCGTGGGTAATTGCAACGGTATCTTCTATATGCATTGCCAAACTACCATCAACTGTTTTTGCAGTCCAACCATCATCTGCTATATACACATCATAGTTACCCATCGTAAGCATAGGTTCAAGAGCAAAAACCATACCTTCTTTCAATAAAGGACCACATCCTGGTTTTCCATAATTTAATATTTCCGGATCTTCATGCATACGTCGTCCTATACCATGCCCAGCAAAGTCTCGCACTACATTATACCCAGCACTTTCAATTTCTTGTTGAATTGCAGCAGAAATATCAGTTAGGCGATTACCAGGTATTGCCATGCCAATTCCCTTATTTAGTGCAACACGTGCAGTATTAACAAAAGATAACCTTTTATCAGTTTTTGATATAGAACCTACAAAAAAAGGGCGTGCCATATCGGCGCAATAACCATTATAAGAGGCACATATATCAACTTTTACCAAATCCCCTGCACACAACTTTTTATGCTTGTTGGGAACTCCATGCACTACTTCATCATTAATAGAAATACAACTAACATGATTATATCCCATATAGCCTTTTGTCATAGAAACTAAGGCTCTCTTTTGAAGTTGATTACTAATGAAAGTGTCAATATCAAGCGTCGAAGAGCCTTCTATACAAACAGAATGCAACATAGTAAAAACTTCTGCCAATAACATTCCTGCCTGGGCCATTGTAGTAATAACTTTTTTTTCTTTAATATATATCATGCCGATCTATTCTTTATTACATTTTGAAATTGCGCAAATAATATCTCTGGCGATACTCGCGCATCCAAATATGTTACTTTTATACCAAAATCAGTATAAAAACGTATAAGCTCATCTCTATGTGCTCGATACACTTTCAATCTTTCTTTTACAGTACTTTCAACATCATCATTACGACGTATTAATAACCCATAACACTTAGCACATAATTCCTTATCTTTTTTTGTATTACATAAGGTATATACAGCCTGACAATCCTTATTATCACATACATATCGATTAGCTAGTCTTTTTACAACGATAGCATCATCAATATCGAGCTCAATTACCAAAATAGAACACTTTGATACAGCTTTACAAAAAGCTGTATGAAATAAATCAGCCTGAACCATCGTCCGAGGAAACCCATCTAAAACAACGGGAAAACTCTGATAGCTTTTTTTGTTCATAAACCAATCCAGAACCATCTGGGTAATAACCTGGTCAGAAATTAGTTTACCAGATTTTATAGCAAAATCTATCTGCCGCCCTATTTGAGTGCTTTCTTGAATATGTTGACGACAAAGATCTCCTGTCGAAAGCTGCAGCCAACCAAAAAACTCAGTACATCGATTTGCCAATGTACCCTTACCTGATCCAGGTGGTCCTAATAGAATATATAATTCTTGTGGTTGCATATTAACGAGTCCCTCTATATGCAAGATTTCGCCCGGTGATTCTTCCTGAAATTAAAAATCCTTCATACCGATTTTCTATCAAATAAGACTCAATTTGAGAAGCAATCTCCAATGCCACACCCACTCCAATTAAAAGAGCTGTACCACTCATAATACCACTCAGATAAAAAGGAAGAGCTAAAATTGCGTGCAAAATAGAAGGTAATATAGCAAGAATAGCAATATAAAATGCACCAACTAAACCTATCCTATTTAATATATAATTAAAAAATTCAGCAGTTTTTCGGCCTGGTCGTATACCAGGAATAAAGCCACCACTTTTTTTAATGTTATCTGCAAGTTCTTCCGGATTAAAAATCAATGCAGTATAAAAAAAGGTAAAAAATATAATAAGAACAAAATTTATTGTATTATATACCAATCCACCATAAGCAAAACTTGAAGCAAAATTCTTTAAAATTTCTATACGATTCGCAAGCAATGAAAGAAGAAATAATGGAATATTCAATACAGCATTTGACATAATAACGGGCATAACACCTGCAGGGTTAATTTTAAATGGTATATAGGTACTTTGCCCACCATAAATTTTATTACCCACAACACGTCTGGAATACTGAACTGGAATTTTCCGTTGTCCCTTTTCTAAAAATACTATACATGCTGATATTGCTACTACTAATAATAATACAATACTTGCTAGCACAATAGAGATATATCCCTCTTGTACACCGCTTATAAGTTTTACAATATCATCAGGAAACCGAGCAATAATACCTGCAAAAATAATTACTGAACTACCATTTCCAAGGCCATACAAAGAAATTTGTTCGCTCAGCCAAACTACAAACATAGTACCAACCACAAGAGATAATATAAAAATAATACGAAAACCCCAACCTGGACTTATAAAAAGACCTTGATTTTCTACTACAGTGGCATAGACACTACTTTGTAAAATGCTTACTATTAAAGCTAAATATCGTGTATACTGATTAATAATTTTTCGACCATATTCTCCCTCTTTTGCCAATTGTTCCAAAGAAGGAACGGACATACTTAACATTTGCATCATAATAGAAGCAGTAATATACGGTGCAATACCCAAAGCAAAAATGGTACATTGCCGTAAACTTCCTCCAGAAAATAAATCTATATATGCAAATAATCCCCCAAGAACACTACTGGTTTGCGTCATTAACTGATGCAATTTATCAATATCAATTCCTATGACCGGAATATGATTACCGAATCTATATATTATTAAAATACCTAAAGTAAAAAATAATTTTTTTCGTAATTCAGGAATTTTAAAAATATTGAAAAAATTTTTAAGCAAAACCACTACTAGTTCTCCTTAGTAAATCTGACCTCGCCACCAACTTTTTCAATAGATGCTCGCGCAGCTTGACTGCATAAATCGGCATGTATAATAAACTTATTAGTAATGGCAGCATTTCCTAACAATTTAATAAGTCCCTTTGCATCACTCTTACGCATATTGACCAGATGTTTTTCTATAAGCATATTTTTGGTTATTTCTTTGTCTTTTGCAAATAACTTTTCAAGCAATGCTATATTAACAGTATGTATAACTTTCTTAAATGGCGCATTTGAAAAGCCACGTTTTGGTATACGACGATACAAAGGCATCTGTCCACCTTCAAATCCGATACTTACTGTTCCACTTGTGCGAGCTTTCTGTCCCTTATGTCCTCTGCCTGAAGTTCCACCACGACTTCCACCACGGCCCACTCTTTTTCTATCCTTGCCTGCTGAACGTAATGAATGCAATGTTGTCATTATGCTTCCTTAATTACCTGCTTAACTGTTTTACCACGCAATTTAGCTATATGTTCTGCAGTACGTAATTTTGCAAATGCATTTAATGTTGCTTTTGCTACATTTGTACCATTAGATGAACCAAGAGATTTAATAAGCACATCCTCAATTCCTGCAGCATTACATATTGAGCGAGCTGCGCCACCTGCAATATTTCCTGTACCCTTTGATGCAGGATGCACAATAACTCTACTTGCCCCATGTCTACCTTGAACGCTATAAGGGATTGTTCGATCGCGTCTTGGTATAGAAATTAAACTCTTTCGAGCTTTATTAGTGGCTTTAGTTATAGCCTGAGAAGCCTCGCGACCCTTGCCTGAACCTACACCAACATTGCCAACTCTATCTCCAGTAACCACAAATGCAGCAAATGAAAATCGCTTTCCACCTTTAGTAACCTTTGTCACCCGTCTCACTTGTACAACATGATCAACGAAAGGAGACTCTTTCTCTTTTATATTTTTTTCTCGTTCTATTGCCATAACAAACCTTGTTAATTTATATATTAAAGCTGAAGTCCGCCTTCACGCAAACCTTCTGCAAGTTCTTGCACCCGTCCATGATACATATAACTGCCACGATCAAACACAACAGCATTAATATCTAACTCTTTTGCTCGTTGAGCAAGCTGTTTACCTACTTCGCGCGCTATCACGGATTTATTACCAGACAATTTTAAAGAGACAGAAGAAGCGCTTGCTATAGTAACACCTCTATTATCGTCTATAAGTTGCGCATATATTTGCTTTAGACTTCTAAATACCGATATACGCGGAAGATCCGTCTGTCTTTTTATACGTTCACGTACTCTAAATGCACGTCTTTTTGCTCTTTTAATACTATTTTTATGCTCACTCACAAAAATACTCCATATAATATAAAAGTATTAAGCTTTCTTTTTACCAGCTTTACGTCGAATTATTTCATTGGCACGTTTAATACCCGTCCCTTTGTATACTTCTGGCGGTCTTAATGCACGAAAGGAACTTATTGTTGCACCAAGTACTGTTTTATCGCTCGATTCAAAAACCAGTTTTTGTCCAGATTTGTCTATGGAAACCATTACATTATCCGGAACTGGAAAATTTATTTTATGACTATAACCAAGTGACATAACTAAATTTTTTCCCGCAGGAACAGCCTTAAAACCTAAACCATTTATTTGTACTTCTGAAGAAAATGGTTGTCGTATACCACTTATTTTATTAGCAAGCAATGCTCGATGCAAGCCCCAAAGAGCCTTTACCTCACGATCATCTTTTTTATTAATATTGGAAGGTCTCAATAATAATATAGAATTTTCTATCTCAGCTTTTAATTCTTCAGGTAATATATATATACCTGACCCCTTAGGCCCTTTATATCGAATATCTTGACCCTCCACATTAATTTGTAGGCCTGATATATCAATAGGTTTTCTACCAATTTTTGACATTATTAATCCTTACCATACGGTACAAATCACTTCTCCACCAACATTTAATTCTTTAGCCTTTTTATGAGAAAGAAGACCTTGATTGGTAGACAAAATTGAAACCCCCAAACCACCTATAACCGGTTTTAATGCATGAATGCTTGTATAAATACGCCGACTTGGTTTACTTACTCTTTCTATTTCATGAATCACTGATTCACCATCGACATATTTAAGTATAATTTTCAGGTTAGAATTCCCGGTATCCTTCACAACCAACACGTCACTTATAAAACCTTCTTTTTTCAGGATAGCCGCAATGGCATTCCGCTCTTTTGAATATGGCGCCAATACAAAAGGTTTTGATGCCATAACTCCATTACGTATAATAGTCAAAAAATTCGCTATCACATCCATATAATATATTCCTCTATAAAGACAAATTACCAACTTGCCTTTTTAACACCTGGTAACAGACCACTTAATGCGTTTTTCCTAAAACAAATTCTACACATTTTAAAAAGACCGATATAACCGCGAGGTCTGCCACACAGCGAGCAACGATTATAAGCACGAACTGCAAATTTAGGTGTTCGCTTTGCTTTTTCTATTAAAGCTTTCTTTGCCATATTTAACTCACATTAAGAAACTTTAAATGGCATACCAAATTTCTTGAGCAATGCAATAGTACCAGCAGCGGTCTTTGCGGTTGTATGCACAGAAATATTTAAGCCATATACTTTTTTACTTACATCAAAATCGACAATTTCAGGAAATATATCAGCACTTTTAATACCTAAATTCCAATTGCCACCTTTGTCGCATGAAGATATACTATTCACACCTTGAAAATCGCGAACTTTTGGCAAAGCCAAATTTATAAGACGATCTAAAAATTCAAACATTCGTTGACCGCGAAGAGTAACCGAAACCCCAATAGGCATACCTTCACGCAGTTTAAATCCCGCAATAGATTTACGCGCAAGTCGACGTACTGATTTTTGGCCAGAAATAAGGTCAATTGCAGTCATTACTTCTTGCAACTCTTTACTATTTGCAACAGCACCTTTCACCCCCACATTTAAAACCATCTTAACAATACGGGGTGCCTGCATAATATTTTTTAAATTTAATTCTTCTTGCAAACCAGGCTTGATGGTTTCCTGATATAATGCTTGTAATCGCGCAATACTCATTTTCAAAAGGTCCTAACGTTATGTACTATCACAATGATTCTCCGGAGCGGCTTGAAACACGCATCCTTTTACCATTTTCAAGAATTTTTGCATTAACACGGCAGGGTTTTTTTGTTATTTTACAAATAGGCATTACATTTGAAAGATCGATAAAACTTTCTTCCACTTTAATACCTGCAGCACCTCCTGCTTTAGATGCTTTGACATGATGCGTTTGAAGCGCTATCCCCTTAACCTTGATTTTACTCTTTTTAGGCAAAACTTCAATGACTTCACCCTGCTTCCCTGCATCTTTTCCTGATATAATATGAACTACATCATTTTTTTTAATACGAATCATATGTATATCCCTTAAAGTACTTCTGGAGCTAATGAAAGAATTTTTGACGAAGCCCCCTTGGATCGAAGCTCCCGTGCTATAGAACCAAAAATACGTGTTCCCACAGGCTCTCCGGCATCATTAATAATTATGGCAGCATTATCATCAAATCGAATATAACTTCCATCAGACCGGCCAACTTCTTTACGCGTACGAACAATAATTGCCTTAACTACTTGACCCTTTTTTACTGTACCACCAGGGGTAGCTTCTTTAACAGAACATGTAATAATGTCTCCAATAGAAGCATACCGTACCCCTGTACTACCATTTACTCTAATACATTGAATTATTCGCGCGCCTGAATTATCTGCTACTACAAGACGCGATTCTTCTTGAATCATATCTTTTATCCATTAACAATTAATGATTATCATGAGCTTTTACAATGCGATCTAAATACATATGTTTTGTTTTAGATACAGGTTTACCCTCATAAAATGCAACCCGATCACCAACAGAAGCAACCCCATGCTCATCATGTACTTTATATTTTTTACTAATACATACGGTCTTGTGAAATGTTGGATGCCTAAATACGCGGTCAACTTTCACTGTTACTGTTTTATCCATTTTATCAGAAACTACAACACCTACAAAATTTTTAGTTTTTTTCTCATTATTAGCCATTATAGCATTACCTCGTTATATCTTTTTGAACGATATAAGTTAATAAACGCGCTATTAACTTTCTTTTTTTCTTAAATTGTGAATAATCTTTATTATGCATAGTTGCAGCATTGAGACGAAAACTAAATAATTCTCGTCGCGCTTCATCTACTTTTTCACATAACTGTTGCGACTGTAAAAATTTTAATTGCGCTTTATTCATTGCTTTCTAGAGCCTCCGAAACCTGTGTGGCTTTTTGTACAAATTTAGTCTTAAGTGGCAATTTATACGAGACATATTTTAAAATATCGCGCGCAGTCAAAGAATCTACACCAGCAATTTCACAAATAATACGTTCACGTTTAACTACAGCAACCCAATGATCAACATTTCCCTTACCTTTACCCATACGAGTTTCTGCTGGTTTCTTTGATATAGGCTTATCGGGAAAAACGCGAAGAAAAAAAGATCCAACTTTTTTAAGTTTACGTGATAAAGCAACTCGCATAGCTTCAATTTGAGCCGCTGTTAGCCAAATGGGTTCAACAGCTTGCAAACCATATTCTCCAAAAGCGATATCCCGAGCGCCCTTTGACAGCCCTCTCATATTACCGCGCTGCACCTTGCGAAATTTAATTTTTTTTGGCATTAACATGACTTATTCCAATTTCTTACAACTTAGCGAATGCGCTGATAATCGCCTTTATATATCCAAACTTTAGTACCAATAACACCATAGGTGGTTTTTGCTTCTGCAAACCCATAATCAATATCTTTACGAATCGTATGCAAAGGAACAGATCCAACACGCATCCATTCTTTTCGAGCAATTTCTGCTCCACCCAAACGACCACCGCAACAAATTTTTATACCAAGCGCACCAGCACGAATAGCAGATTGTGCAGCACGTTTCATTGCACGTTTAAAGCTTCCACGCTTTTCTAATTGAGCAGCAATATTTTTAGCTACTAATGTTGCGTCAAGTTCCGGCTTTTTTACTTCTTGAACAGACAAATCAACATTTTTATGAATTAATTTGCTAAGTTGGGTCTTTAGAACATCAACACCTTGACCTCTTTTACCAATAATACCACCCGGTTTACCTGAATGCACTATAACACGAACAATATCTCCCGCCTTTTCTATTTCAACAAAAGATACTTCATCCCGTTCTAGACGCTCATCAATAAACTTTCTAATCCGTATATCTTCTATAACCAAATCACCATATGTGTTGCCTCGGGCAAACCATCGTGATGGCCATGATTTATAAATTCCAATCCTAAATCCGATTGGATTAACCTTCTGTCCCACCGTTAACCTTCCTTACTTATTAATTAGATTCCAGCACCACATGAATATGACTCTTGCGTTCACGTTGTATACTAGACCTACCCATAGCACCAGGTTTAAAATAACGCCTAATTGGGCCTTGATCTATACATATAATTTTTATAATAAGATCATTTGCTACCATTCCTTGCATATGCACTGCATTAGCAACCGCTGATTCGATTGCTTTCTTCAATGGAACTACACGTTTTAATGAACAAGTAGCTAACCATGTAAGCGCCTGATGCACATTTTTTCCCCGAATCACATCGGCAATAGGCCGAAGTTTATAAGGAGAAACTGGAATATATCGAGCTTTTGCGTTAAATCGCATTGCTAAAAACCTCGCTTAATAGTACGCATGGAATATAATTTATGTTTTGACCTCTATATTCTAACATACGCGAATCAAATAAAATTGACAACTTTACACTTACATTATTTTTATCGTTGACCACTATGACCTTTAAAAACACGGGTAGGGGCAAATTCTCCTAATACGTGACCCACCATATTCTCTGTAACAAAAACTGGAATAAATTTACGCCCATTATGTACAGCAATAGTTAGACCAACAAATTCAGGAATAACCATACTACGACGTGACCATGTCTTTATTGCATCACGCCGACCTGTCCCTTTAACACTTCTTACTTTTTCCAAAAGAGGCACATCAACAAATGGTCCTTTTTTAGCGGATCTTGCCATAAAGTTACCTTATTTTCTGCGTTTAACAATTAATGAACTATTTTTACGGCGTGGTCGCGTTCTGGTACCCTTACACCCTTTACCCCATGGTGTTGTTGGATGTGAGCCTGATTTTGAACGACCTTCCCCACCTCCATGTGGATGATCTACTGGGTTCATAGCCATACCACGTACCGATGGTCTAAAACCTCGATAACGCGTACGCCCTGCTTTGCCCCAATTAATATTTTTATAATCAGCATTTCCCAATACACCAACGGTTGCCCAACAACGTTTAGACACCATACGAATTTCATTGGAAGGCATTTTTAATGATACGTGAGTTTCATTTTTAGCTACGACCTCAACCGAAGTCCCTGCACTCCTTGCAAAAACACCTGCCAATTCTGGTTTAATACCAACATTATGTACTATAAATCCTACTGGTATATTTTCTAATGGAAGACAATTTCCTATTTTCGCATCAATTTTTTCAGATGCAATAACAGTATCTCCTACTGATAAACCTTGTGGAAGCAAGATATATCTTTTGGCTCCATTTGCATATCCTATCAAACCAATACGAACATTACGATTTGGATCGTATTCTATAGACATTAATATACCAGGAACATCTCGTTCCTGACGCGCAAAATCTATAATACGATATTTACGAGCAGCACCACCTTCGCGGTGACGAACCGTTATTCTTCCATAGGAATTTCTACCACCAGTACTTTTTAAGGATGTAACCAAACTTCGTTCTGGCTTTTTTCTTGTAATTTCTTCTGAACTAATAAAGGACTGAAAACGCAGTGAAGAATTCCGCGGTCTTCGTCTCACAATCGGCATGGTCACCTCTTATATTTTCTTTTCTAATCATTCGATGACTCAGGTACTATTACATCACTATGGCCACCGATTCGATCAAAAAGATCGAGTGAATAACCTTCCGCAAGTGTTATAATAGCCTTTCGTTTACCTGGCCGCACTACCATTCTTTGCCCTACTCTTCTTGATTTATCACCAGAACGAAGAGTATTAATTTTTTTTATTTTAACATTAAAGAGCTTTTCTACAGCATCTTTTACCTGGTGTTTTGTCGCATCTTCATGAATATAAACAGTTAATTTACTTAATTTTTTATTAAGAATATATGCTTTTGTAGAAGAACGTACAGGACCACGAATGATATCATATACCGTTAATTCCATTTTGACACCATTTCTTTAAAATGATCCATATCTTTATTCAGAATAACCCATCGTTCACTATTTACAAGATCAAACACATTTGGTTGATCAAAATATAATAAAGAAACATTTGGTATATTGGCAAACGAAGAGTACGTTAAAAAATCATCTGGTTTAACAAAAAGAATTATTTTTGATGTAGTCAATGCATGGGACTTTAAAAAATTATATGCCAATGCCGTTTTTGGTGCTTCTTGATTATGCAAAGACCAATCTGCTTGTAATACTTTTCCTGCATCCAAATAATTAGCCAAAACAGTAGATAAGACCCCTCGACGAATTTTTTTATTTATTTTTAATACTCGCGTACGCTCTTGAGGGCCAAATATAACACCACCACCTCTCCATAGGGGTGATCGTGGTGTTCCAGCACGTGCTCTACCGGTACCTTTCTGCTTCCATGGTTTTTTATTACTCAAAGAAACATCCGATCTTCCCTTGGCCGCTACCGTTCCTTGACGCCAACCAAGCAATAATGCCCGTACGCACGTAGAGAGCGCTTGCGCAGAAATCGGTTCTGAGTTACTAAATCCAATATCTTTGGCATTTAATGCACGCACAGATACCTTAGATGTATTTTGTTCTTGTGTATTTTTATTCATATTTAATCCACATTATGCCTTACGAATAAACAAAAGTGCACCTGATTTTCCCGGTACTGAACCCCGAACCAAAAATACAGAACCGCTTTCTAAGCCTACTTTTGCTACCGTTAGATTTTTCAAAGTATGCTGCAATCCACCCGCACGTCCTGGAAACTTTTTCCCTTTAATAACTTTACCACAACGTCGAAGGGAGCCACTTGTACCTGGACGTTTACCCATAGTGGATCCATGACTTCCTGGCGGACCATTAAATCCATGTCGTTTTACTACACCAGCAAAACCAAGTCCTTTGCTTTTTCCCGATACATGTATAATATCACCTTCAGCAATAACACTTAACGGATCAAAAGAGTTGCCTACAGCAACATCATTGACATCGGTTTTGCATTTAATTTCTTTAGTATACAAAAAATACGTTTTCAGGTTTTTCAGCCATTCTGTGGAAAAAGATTCCGCGCTATATCGCGCACGCATACATCCCACTTGAATGGCATTATATCCATCGCGTTCTTTTGTTTTTAACCCCGTGATAATCCAGTTTCCTGCGTTAATTGCCGTTACTGGCACCACAGTATCTCCTGAAAATATCTGGGTCATACCAATTTTATGTCCCCAAACACCATTTAACATCAGTCAAATCCTTACTAATTACTTAATCTCGACATCTACCCCTGACGATATATTAATTTTCATCAGTTCATTCATAGTTTTGTCAGAAGGCGCAACGATATCAAGCACACGAGTATGACGTGTTAATTCAAACTGCTCGCGTGATTTTTTATTTACATGGGGCGAACGTAAAACCGTAAAACATTGCTTCTTGTTAGGTATAGGGACCGGTCCCATAAGCTGAGACCCAGTCCTTTTTGCAGTCATAACTATTTGCTTGACCGCTTTATCAAGTAAGCGATGATCGTACGATTTTAATCTTAGCCTAATACGCTCTTTTGCCATCTATTTACTCTTTAACTTATTTAATAACTTCAGTTACAACACCAGAGCCTACCGTTCTACCACCTTCACGAATAGCAAAACGATCATCTTTTGACATAGCTATTGGCTGAATAAGCTTAGCAACCAATTCTACTGTATCGCCCGGCATAACCATTTCACGGCCTTCTGGCAACGTAACAATACCAGTTACATCCGTAGTTCTAAAATAAAATTGCGGCTTATATCCACTAAAGAAAGGACTATGACGCCCGCCTTCTTCTTTACTTAAAATATAAACCTTACACTTAAATTCAACATGTGGAGTCACACTACCCGGCTTTGCGATAACCATACCACGTTCAATGTGTTCTTTATCTACACCACGGAGCAAAATTCCTACATTTTCACCAGCACGACCTTCTTCCATACTCTTACGGAACATTTCAATACCAGTTACTACCGTTTTTATGGTAGACCCAAAACCAATCAATTCTACAGGATCGTTAATTTTTACAATACCGGTTTCTATGCGACCAGTCGCTACAGTACCACGTCCTGAAATTGAAAACACTGATTCCACTGGCATTAAGAATGGCTTATCAATTTCCCGTTTTGGCTCTGGAATATAATTATCCAATGCATCCATAAGCCTATCGATAGATTTACCACCAAGCTCACTATCTTCACCCTCTAATGCCTTAAGTGCTGATCCACGAATAACAGGCACAGAATCACCAGGAAAATCATATTTACTCAATAATTCCCTGATTTCTTCTTCTACCATATCAATCATTTCTGAATCTTCAACCATATCGCATTTGTTAAGGTATACAACCAATGCCGGTACGTTAACGTTTTTAGCCAAAACAATATGTTCCCGCGTTTGAGGCATTGCACCATCTGCAGCAGAAACAACTAAAATTGCACCATCCATTTGTGCTGCCCCAGTGATCATATTTTTTACATAATCGGCATGTCCAGGACAATCAATATGAGCATAATGACGCTTTGGTGTTTCATATTCAACATGAGATGTTGCAATAGTAATACCACGCTCACGTTCTTCTGGCGCATTATCAATTTGATCAAATGCACGCGCTTCAGCTAATCCTTTTCTTGCCTGATGCGTTGTAATTGCAGCAGTCAATGTAGTTTTACCATGGTCAACATGACCGATGGTCCCTACGTTCAAATGGGGCTTTTTACGCTCAAAAATACCCTTAGCCATATCGAATCTCCTACAAAAAATTTAATACTTCTACTATACAAAACCGCATGGTATTTACTTTGGTTTGCAAATTTTAATTTGCTCACTCTTTGGAACTTCTTGGTAATGTTTAAATTCCATTGTATAAGCAGCTTGGCCACTTGTCATAGAACGCAAATCACTTACATAACCAAACATGCATCCCAGCGGCACTTCGGCAGTAATTTTTTGCTTGCCGGCTTCAGTATCAGTACCCATAATTTTACCACGTCTTGCATTAAGGTCACCGATAACATCACCCATGTAACTATCTGGTGTTATTACTACAACTGCCATCACCGGTTCTAATAAAACAGGTGACGCATTACTCATAGCAGACCTAAAAGCCATACCCGCTGCTATTTTAAATGCTATTTCTGATGAATCTACATCATGATATGATCCATCATACAATGTAATTTTACAATCCACAACAGGATAACCGCCTAAAACACCGGAATTTAGTGCTTCATCAAGCCCCTTTTGCACCGCAGGTATAAACTCTCGAGGAATTGTACCACCCACAATAGCATTTACAAACTCATAACCAGCACCGCGTTCCCGTGGCTCAATCTTAATCCAAACATGACCATACTGACCACGGCCACCTGATTGCTTAATAAATTTACCTTCCGCATCTGCAAGCTTTTGGACAGTTTCTTTATAAGCAACTTGAAGTTTACCTTGAACAACATCTACCTTATGTTCCCTACGCAAACGATCAACAACAATTTCTAGATGTAATTCACCCATCCCAGAAATTTCAGTCTGCCCCGTTTCTTCATTATAAGAAAATCTAAATGAAGGATCTTCCTGAGCCATTTTTCTCAAAGCAATAACCATTTTTTCATAATCAGCCTTACTTTTCGGCTCAACTGAAGCTGATATCACTGGTTCTGGTATATTAATAGATTCAAGCAATAATTCCTTACCACTTTCACACAATGTATCACCAGTCATTGAATCTTTTATTCCTACTATGGCTGCTATATCTCCTGCTCGCACTACTTTAATTTCATCACGCTTATTAGCGTGCATTTGCAAAAGACGACTCACACGTTCTTTATTACCAGTGCGCACATTATGTACATAAGAACCCGCTTGTAACTCACCAGAATATACTCTAATAAAGTTTAAAATACCAACATATTGATCTGTCATAATTTTAAACACTAAAGCATAAAAAGGCCCTTTAGGATCTGCAGTAATAGGAACCAAAGTATCAACATCACCCACTACATGGCCCTGAATAGGAGGCACATCCAATGGCGATGGTAAATAATCAACTACAGCATCCAATAACAATTGGACACCTTTATTTTTAAATGCTGAGCCACAAAAAGTAGGAGTTACTTTTTGAAGAGTAACTCCTTTTCGCAATGCAGACTTAATTTCATTAAGCGCAATTTCTTCCTGATTAAGATATTTTTCTTCCAAAGCAGGATCAAATTCACAGGCTACTTCTATAATTTTTTCACGCAGCTTTTCAACCTGTTCTGCATATTCAGCCGGCACATCTTGCCAATGCACCGTCATACCCGCTGTACTTTCATCAAAGGTTGCCATTTTACGGGTAAGCACATCTATAATGGCACTAAATTCTTCTGCTTGACCAACAGGAATCTGCATAGCAATTGCATTTGCACGCAATTTAAGATTCATATCCTGTACAACAGCAAAATAATCTGCCCCAATGCGATCTAATTTATTAATAAATGCAATACGCGGAACTTTATAACGCTCAGCTTGACGCCACACCGTTTCTGACTGAGGTTGAACACCTTCCACCCCAGCAAATACTCCAACCATACCATCAAGCACACGCAAGGAACGTTCTACTTCAATGGTAAAATCAACGTGACCTGGGGTATCGATAATATTAATACGATGATCTTTCCACGTACACGTAGTTGCCGCTGAAGTTATGGTAATACCTCGCTCTCGCTCTTGCTCCATCCAGTCCATGATAGCTTCACCTTCATGAACCTCACCCAACTTGTGAGAAGTACCGGTATAAAACAAAATACGTTCAGTAACGGTAGTCTTTCCCGCATCAATATGGGCTGCTATACCAATATTCCTATATTTTTCTAATGGATAACTCATTGATCACCCTCGCTTTACCATGCATAATGCGAGAATGCACGATTAGCTTCTGCCATACGCTGAACTTCTGTACGTTTTTTTACCGCGCCACCACGACCATCTGCTGCATCAATCAACTCAGGCCCAAGACGCGCACCCATAGTTTTACCCGGACGTGCAGCGGCAGCCGCAATAAGCCAACGTAATGCCAATGCTTGTTTTCTATTTGGTCTTACTTCAACCGGAATTTGATATACACTACCACCAACACGACGAGAACGAACCTCTACATGAGGAGCAACTTGCTCAAAAGCTTTATTAAAAAGCTCCAAACCTTTTCGCTCATCACCGCCCGCCTTGCGCACTAAATGATCAAGCGCATCATACACTATAGTACGAGCTACGCTTTTTTTACCGCGTTCCATAGTGATATTTATTAATTTTTGCACTAATTGTGAATTAAATCGTGGATCGGTACCAATCTCACGCTTAAGAATTTTTCTACTACGCCTTGGCATATATTAATCCTGTGTCTTTAACTATTTTTTTGGTCGCTTTGCACCATACAACGAACGTCCTTGTCTTCTATTTTCAACACCAGTTGTATCTAGCGCACCACGAACTATGTGATATTTTACACCCGGTAAATCTTTAACTTTGCCTCCACGTACTAATACTACCGAGTGCTCTTGCAGAGAATGGCCTTCTCCTGGTATATACGCAGTTACTTCTATACCGGTAGAAAGTTTCACCCGCGCAGCTTTTCGCAATGCTGAATTGGGCTTTTTCGGTGTTGTTGTAAATACCCGAGCACAGACCCCTCGAATTTGAGGACAAGCCTTTAATGCAGGACTTTTGGTCTTAACTTTAATACGTTTTCGGCCAAATCGACACAGCTGGTTTATTGTTGGCATAGTATTTGATTCCTGTAATGAAAAAGGATGACGCGCGATCAATGTATTCAACGAACTGCGTTGATGTAGATCACAATTTTGATGCAACGCACAATAACTACTAGTAGATATTTTACTCTTTTTAAGATATTTTTCAAGCAGGGAGAATAACTTTTATAAAATAATAATCAATAAGGATCTCTTTATATTCACATAATATCCAATATCCGACTTGCCATATAACCCTATACCGTGGTACTATTGCTTAAATATACCCATTATCAAAAGGATTATTATGCCTATACCGTATTTTATATTATACAAATTACTCTATATAGCCGCAGGCATTGGAGGTATTAGTGGCCTTATTTTTTTTCATGAATTGGGCCATTTTTTATTTTGCAAATTATTTAATATAGCAACCCCTTCTTTTTCTATAGGAGTTGGGCCAGAGCTATTTTCTCGTACTATCGGAAAAACACGCTTTATCATAGCAGCTATTCCCTTAGGTGGTTATGTGGAGATAGCTGGCATGATCAATGATATGGACCCTACCAAAGCAGTTGATGCGCCCGATAAAGCCTCTTCCTTTATATATAAACCTTTTTATCAAAAACTATTTGTATTATTGGGTGGCATTATTTTTAATATAATCTTTGCCTATGCTATTTTTTCAGTAGTACATTTTGTAGGAACTCCGGCTAGTCCTCTTTTATATTATGAAACAGCCATCCCTGTAATTAAAGAAATAGTAGGCAATTCACCTGCCCAAAAGGCGGGCTTGCTTGCAGGCGATCGTATAACAGCAGTTGATACTATTCCCCTTGAATCTACTGAATCACCTTTTACTAAACTTATTCCTGGCCAGCAAAAATATTATTCATTTTCTATAGTACGTGGCACTGAATCACTAACCATCAATATAAGCCCTGATGAGACTGCCAAATCATTGGGTATTATGTTTGCCACTCAATCTAGACCAGGTTTACCTTTTATACAAGCAATTAAACAAGGAATTACTACTACCAACCGTTGGATTTATCAAACAGCAAAAGGTCTATTTCATTTATTTAAACAGCGAGATTTTAGCCAAACAGCAGGGCCTATAAAAATAATATCCATGATTACCCAAAGCGCTTCTGATGGATTTATAATCTATATAGTATTATTGGCAATTATAAGTATTAATTTAGCCTTATTTAATCTCTTGCCTGCCCCTATTTTGGATGGTGGCCAAATGCTCATTTGTCTTATTGAAGCATTGTTTGGCAGACAATTACCACTCAAAGCACGGGAATATCTCTTTATTACTACATGGCTGATTTTTTTGATACTTATTGTTTATTTAAGTTTCAAAGATTTAGGTATACTACGTATTATTGCTGCTCGATTTAATGGATAAGAAATAAGCATCAACAAAAAAAGAGGTACCTTTCGGTACCTCTTTTTTTTATTATCTTTTTTATAATAATTACAGTGTAAATGTCTCTGGATTTTGCGCACGATGCGGATGCTGATCCCCAACATATATTTTGAGTTTGGTCAATACATCACGATTTAATCTATTTTTTGGTAACATGCGTTTAACAGCTCGCATAATAAGCTCAGTTGGCTTTTTTTCATATAATTGTCGTGCTGTTTCTATCTTTTTACCACCCATATATAAGGTATGACGTATATATTCCTTGTCATTCCATTTATTGCCAGTCAATACTACTTTATCAGCATTAACTATTACAATATAATCACCGCAATCAGTATGTGGGGTAAATAATGATTTATCTTTACCACGAAGCATAGTGGCAATATGAGTAGCCAAACGACCTAGCACCTTGCCTTGTGCATCTATAACCTTCCATGCTGGTTTGCGATCTTCCTTGCGCATGAAAAAAGCATTATTCATATCTATTAACCCAACAGTTTGCTGCTGTGTAGTCTTCTTTGTTGCCATACGAAACCTTTTAAAAATAGGCGTATTTTTTGCCAACGCCACAGTATTAAGCTACAGTATACATAGTTTATTCTTTTATAGTAGGTAAAAAACCACATAACGTCAAATATAAAATAGAAAGATACTCTTATGAAAAAGTTCAAACAGCCCCAAATGCTTCTTATTGCTATAACCTTATGGATCAGTACATTGACACATGCCATAATACCTTCAATGCATGGAGGTGATGCTTCCGTTATCCCTTATTTTGGACTTAAATGTCAGCCTCTAGAATTTTGCATACCCCCTCAAACTATGCGTCTGGGTACATCTATGATTATTTTTACTTCTGGCTTTTTATTTACCTGCTATTGTTTATGTAAAAAGGGATATATAGAAGCTGGCACTACAGCTTTGACCACTGCAGGAGCATTGAGCCTACTTAAATGGGAAATTATATAGAGAGAGAAGCTCTATGGGCCATAGCATGCTCAATATCTTCAATGGTTTTGGGTATCGCCGCACTAAGACATTCTACTCCATTTGATGTTACAAGGTAGTTATCTTCAATACGAATACCTATAGCTTTATCGCGTATATAAAGACCAGGCTCTATAGTAAACAAATCACCAGGCGCAAGTGGCTCTTGATAACTGCCTACATCATGTACATCAAGCCCCAAATAATGGCCAATACCATGCATAAAATATTGATTCACTCCTTTTTGCTTAAAAAATTCGACTGCCATGTGATGTAATGATGTATCAGGATATTCCGGATTTTTAAGCCAATATCCTGGTTTTGCTTGTGATGCAATATATTCCTGCACATCAAGTACCAGTTGATAAAACCCCCGTTGTTCTTGACTAAATGTCCCAGAAGTAGGATAAGTACGAGTAATATCGGCTGCATAATAATTATACTCTGCTCCAATATCTACAACTACTAAATCTCCAGACACCATAGTACGGTGTGCTCGTGTATAATGAAGAATAGTTGCATGAGGGCCAGAAGCAACTATGCTGGCAAAGGCCGGTTGAGTGTCGGCTTTTATCATTACACCTTCAAGTATTGCTTTAATTTCAGCTTCAGTTTTGCCCGGTTTTATTGTTTGAGCAACCATTTTTTGCGCTTGTGCAGTAATGGCAATAGCATGTTTATGAGCATCTATTTCACGAGGTTCTTTTGTCCGACGCATAGCAGCCACGTCTGCTGTAATATCTACTATAGGAGAATCAGTATGTATATAGGATTCAATAAGAGTAGTGACTGCCTTTTGATATACATTAGTTGGTTTGACCATAAAAACAGGTTGTCCTTTTGCAGAGTTGATTATCTGACCTACATATTCATACATGGATGGCCGCTCATAAAGCATCATGGCATCTATAGAATATCCAGGACATGCATGACCAAGCCAGGTAATATGATCAAAGCCTATCACCTCTGCATGTTCTTGCATAAGTACAATGGTATCATATATCCACACATCTCTACGTACTGTATATTGTGGAATAAAGAGAATAGATTTTCCTTGTAGATCAATAATAGCTATAAGTCCTGGTTGAGTAATCCCTGTAAAATAATAAAAAGTACTATCTTGCCTGAAAGCATATCGTTCATCAGTATCAGCTCCCGCCATAAGTACCAGTAACCCATGCTTTTTATTGGTAGTTTGCATAACGCGTTGAATTAATCGTTTGCGTCGATCTATAAATGGTCTAAAATATACAGAATCATGCACAGTATGCAAGTCATTATGCATTAAAATAACCTTCTTTCTGACAATGCTTTAAATACCGTAACTCTATCAATACCCTCAAGCAATGCTCCAACGGGCAATCCACGTGCTAAACAGGTAATCTTGACTGACAATGGTTTTAACTTATGCGCAATATACGCAGCAGTCGCTTCACCTTCAGGAGTTTGATTAGTAGCAAGAATAACTTCATCTGCACCATTGCGTACTCGTTCAAATAAAGCATTAATAGATAACGCATCAGGACCAACCCCTTCTATGGGCGATATAACACCTCCTAATACATGATAAACTCCATCATATCCTTTAGTTTTTTCAATAGACATAAGCTCATGCCATGTCTCAACTACACAAATTAAACCTTGTTGACGGTCAGGCGCTGTACAAAATATACAATTTTTGTCTTTTTCTTGCCAACAATAACAAACTGTACATTGTGATAAAAGATTACGTGTAGAAAGTAAAACTTCACAAAACTGCTGAATAAACTGTATGTCCTTGCTCAAAAAATAATCGGCAACACGATATACATTGCGCGAGGCAAGATATGGGATCCGCTGCAAAGTTTTCAATAGACGATCCAATGCAACTAATTTATCTATCATTTACCAATAACCCTAACTAATTTTAAAATAACGCACTATTTTTGTTTGTACTATACTCAAAAGGCCATAGGCAACAAAATATAAAACCAAACCTGCTGATAACTGAGCCATCATTGCACCAAGCACAAGACCTACAGCAATTAAAATCATTCGCATCGTTTTGTCAACATTCGCTGCTTGACCAAACATAGAAAATACCAACAAAAGCGGCAGAATATAATAGGGGTCACGAACTGATAAATCTGAAATCCATAAAAATGGTGCATGATATAATTGTATAGTATGCGATAGCAAAGTTCGCATAGAGATCAAAATAGGTATCTGCAAAAGCATTGGCAGACAACCCAAACCGGGAATTCCATGTTTTTTTATAAGTGCGGTTTGCTCCTGCGCTAATTTAACCGGATCATCTTTATAGCGTTGTTTGAGATATTGCATATTACGCGCCATCTCTTGTTGTTCTTTTATGCGGGTATCGCTGCGCATAGTAAAAGGAAACATCAATAATTTGAGAAGCAAGGTAAGCAGAATAATAGCTATACCGTAATTACCTACATAATCAAATAAAAAATTCAAAATTTTGAGAAATAATTTAGATAATGGTGCAAAAATACCGGCATATCCAAGCATTTGTTCTAATTGAATATCAACTGCATTTACTGCAGCGTCTGTTTTTGGTCCACAATAAAACGAAAGATTCCAAGAAGCTGCTTGTGTGGCCTGCGGGCCTTCCAGCACTGATACTAGAAAATTTTTATCAGCAAATGCATAATATGCTCGTTTGACAAATGCATTATGATCAACAGATAATAGGTGCATAAAGTAAATATCTTCCGACCCAAACATTACCGGTGCAAACCAACCTTGATTACTATTGAGCTTTTTCCATGCAATACGTTCAAAATTATGTTGATTATTTATAATTAATGCCGAGATGGCCTCTCTTTCTGCAATATCAGCTATAAAAGGGGAAGGATAAAAAATACGAACCGTAATAGGCTCAACAGTATTTACTGGTTCTATATCACATTGCAAATCAATTTTATGTACTGATTTAGATATTTTGAATGTTTTGGTTATAGTACCATTGCCATATGAAGCCTTATAGATAAGTCGCGCATATTCCTCAGTATCTTCATACATTACCAAATCATAAAAATACGGTGTTGGGATATTTAAACCCACTAAAAAACATTCTGTTTTTCTATCTCCTGAACTATGCGGATATATAGTGCGGATCATTTCGGACTTATGATCAACAGTATGATGAAAATCCAATACATGCAAAACAGCGCCATAAGATGAAAATTCTGCTATACCCCAATTGGTTACTACCTCAGTACGTATTTCTGGTCGTTTTTTTTCGGTATCAATAAAGTTTATTTCTGTATTAAGCGGATCATAGGGCTGCTCTTGGGGTACAATAAATTCGGTAGATGATTGGATCACGCTTGTTGGGTGTAAATATCTATCAATAACATACCGTTGCACAAACCAAGAGGTCAGTAAGGCAAAACATACCGGTACAATCCATTCTTTTATATTCATACAACACCTCAAACTTTATTGGAACTCAATAGATAAATGGTCAGCACATGGAAATATTACCGTAATAGAGAGGATATTTTGATGTATGGTAGCACAAAAACAAAAATCATGCTAGTAATAGTAGATTTTATATACACAGATAGTTTAGGATGTCTGTACTCAGTATATTATAGATAAGGGGAAGCCCATGCGTATGAAAAAACGTACATTTCGCATTGGAGAACTTGCAAAACAACTTAATATTGAACGCTTTGTTATACGATTCTGGGAAAAAGAATTTGATCTTGCACCTGATCGCACTGAAGGCAAACAACGCACCTATACGCATGATGACCTTATGTTATTTACTACTATAAAAGATTTATTACACAATAAGGGATATACCATTGCCGGCGCACGCCAAGCATTGAAGGCAAAAGATAAAAGTATCATCACATCAGAAGTTTTGCCATCTACTAAATTAGTAGAAAAAAATGAAATAACTCCTTCGGATAATGATTTACAGCAAAAACTTATATCTCTGCGTGAACAACTACAAAGGTTATATACGGTATTATGATATATAGACTCTATTTTAATTCCTGCATTACTTGGTTAAATATTTTGAGTGTTAGAGAATCACAATCGTCAACTAAATTAATCTGTACCTTTTTTGGAAATTTTTTTTCTGGTTTAAATTCATTTAATGATAATTTTTTTATTTTACCATTTTGTGCTACACTATGCCAGCCAAAATAGGCACCGTACTCATCGGTCAAAAATGACCGGTAGATATTAGAACACTCTTGTGCATTACATAAACTTGTTTTTATATCTTCCGAGATATGTTTTATCGGAAGTTTATGTAAAATCTCTTTAACTTTCTGATATTTAAATACCATATCATCCGGTATTTTATATTTCATAAGTTTTTGATTAAACTTAGTATCTTCTAAATAACGATTATCAGGAGCTAAAGAAACCCATACTTTATAATGATTTTTTAAATCAGTTATCACTTTATTATGTAATTCGGTTGCAAATGGATCTATATATATATGTGCATTATTTTCTGTTAAATCAATATAATAAGAGGGTGTAACAGGTACATCTTTATTTTCCGTTTCATTATCTTTGTTATCTTTTCCTATTCCAGACTCAGTTGAAAGAATATTAACAATTACATCCCCAGATTCACTGGGCTTATCTACATTTTTTGGTATTTTAATTGTGTTATTGCATTTTTTCTTCATTTCAACGCATCTATTTGACAAAAGATATTTCCATGTGAACAACGATAGCGGATTAAGTCCCAAGGATCGTCCTTCATTCACGTAGTTTTTACATGAATAAAAGCTACATCGTGGTTTTATAACATATGCTATAAAAGATGATAAACTCCATCGTGAATAATGAGGTTCACCAGTATGCGTGACACAAACATGAAATGATACCCATAATAAACTAATACGCTGTATATTTTTTATACTATAATACATGATTCTCTTTATTTTTATACTAAGCAACAATTTTAGGGTATAAAATAAAAGGTTATTAGTCAATCAAAAATAATGAATTATTTCACCTAATAATGATTTACAGCAAAAACTTATATCTCTGCGTGAACAACTACAAAGGTTATATACCGTACTTTAATTAAAAGGTTTTCTCTTTAATTCTTGGAGTACTTCATTAAATAAAGTAACGGTCTCAGGCTCATATTTTTTAATTACCGTTACATGATATTTCTCCTTTTGTATACCTGAAAGATCTGGACATGGCGTATATTTATTTAAAGACAATTCTATTACCTGTCCATTGTCTATTCTAATTGGCCAACCATAACAAGTACCATTTTTTGCTTTTTCATTGGTAAGTTCGGGATATCTATAGATCATAGAATTTATTAGTGCATTATTTTGCATACCTGAAATAATATTTTTTATATGCATCCTATGCAAAAGATTTTTAACCTCCATAGCTTGTACTAAAGCAGAGCCATTTAATCCATCATTGATAAGCTTTCTGTTACAAACATCATCAGACTCGCGATGAATTGGTGCTTTCGTATGCATCCATATTTTATAATGATTCGCCAGATCAAGTACTGGGTTAAATACTGGTTCTATTACTTCTTTCTTTTCTTCAATAGGCCTAGAGTTTACTTTCTTGCATACACAATATTTCCATATGCCAAAAGTTGCTAGAGTAACTCCAAAAACTCCCGTAGTTATTGCCCATTGTTTACGGGAAAACACTGAATTATTACTGGGTGTCAACATACGATGCAAAAATGAATTTCTAAATGATTGTGGATTGTCGATACAAGCTGAAGATTGCACACTCATACACAGAAGGAAAAAATATATAAAACAGTACATGCTGCTATTTATACCTTCAAGTTGTTATTGTATTTGCTAATTGAATTTTATTCTTATTATCTATTGCTTCACATACATTATTAACTAACGCAATAAATGCATCAGATTGATAAAGAGGCTTAGCAAAACCGAATTGTGGACCAGCACTAAGTTTTAAATTGGTTCGTCTCAGATGTGTTATTTTTCCCTGATTCGCCCTTATTTCTACATCATATGTTGCAGTTATTGGAACAGAGAACAGCGATGAAGTCAATTCTTGCTTCATTCTTGTTGTGACTACGTGGTTTTGTGCTTGACTTTGAAATCGCATATTAAAAATAACCTTATTAATTTCTTGATTTTCAAAAAAGAATTTTACTTCTTCTATCATCTCTTGTTGCGCAATAGATTTTTCTCCAATTAATTCTTTAAATCCTTTTTTTACCCTACCAATATCTTTTTCCTTTTTATCTATATCAGTACATTTTTTATTATTTTGTATTCCAGACACAATTGAAAGATAATTAGTAATTAATGTGCACTCAGGATTAAATTGCTCACTAGATTTTTTATCTAATGCTTGCATTACTTGATTCAACAACGAAATTGTTTGAGTGTTATAGCAAAAAATAGGAACAACTTTTCGCATATTTACTTTATTAGGCGGAAAACTTTTACACGTTGACAATTCTACTATTTTACCGTCTTGTATTGTAGTCATTAAATCAAACCGCGTTCCATCTTGCCCCTCACTGATATTATAACACCAACTTGCATCTTTTTGATCACCTTTGCTATCTCTTGCACGCCTAAAAAAATCTTCTGGTACATAAGATAAAAGTCCTTTGACATGTATACTCTCTTGTATTAAATCAACCTCACCTCTTTTTAAATGTTCATTAAAACACTCATTCCATACGCGACGCATACTTTCATTAGAGCGAAATTTATAATAAATAGCCAATTGAGTAACAGCATTGAATTTTGGTGGTCTAGGACTTGGATTATCCACTTTAGATGTTGTAATGCTTTCTTTCTTTTCTTCTATAGGCTTAGAGTTTACTTTTTTGCGTACATAATATTTCCATATGCCAAAAGTTGCTAGAGTAACTCCAAAAACTCCCGTAGTTATTGCCCATTGTTTACGGGAAAACACTGAATTATTACTGGGTGTCAACATACGATGCAAAAATGAATTTCTAAATGCTTGTGGATTGTCGATACAAGCTGAAGATTGTATTGGTATACACACAAGTAAAAAATATATAAAACGGTACATACTATCTATACCTTCGTTGCTGCTAATTTTTCTAATTGAATTTTATATTGTTTTTTCTTATCTATTGCTTCACATACGTTATTAACTAATGCAATAAATGTGTTAAATTGATAAAGGGGCGGAGCGAAATGATCACTTTTTCCATCAATTTTTAGATTGGTTTTTCTAATATTTTTTATCTTTCCATTCTCAGCCTCTATTTCTATATCATATGTTTGATTGATTGTAGTAGATAACTTATTCCATCTATTAATCGTTTTTGTAATTTTTTGTTTATCATTTTCACTTTGATCTAGCAGGTCAAAAATAGCTTTATTAACTTCTTTATCTTGCAAATAGTATGTTACTGTTTCTATCATTGCCCGTTGCGCATAATCTTGTGTTGCAATTGCATCATGAAACTGAAGGTTTACTGCATCAATATCTTTGTTCTTCTTATCTATATCAGTGCATTCTTTATTATTTCGTATTCCAGATACAATTGAAAGATGATTAATAATTAAATTGACCTCTGATTCTTTTAGTTCAATTACTTTCTTGACTTCAGGATTTTTCTTTGGCCATAATTTCCATGCAATCCAGGATAGCGCACCAAGACCTACTATTGTTCCTCCTGCATAGATATAGTATCTGCGCACATTTTGGTCACCTCGTGGTTGTGTAACATATGCTATAAAAGATGACAAATTCCATCGCGAATAAGAAGGATGTTCTCCTGAAGATTGCAAAGTCACACCTGCAAATAGAATAATAAGATATCGATGTAACATGATATGATACATGAAAAAATCCATTTTTTATTTTTTATATAAAGATTACCTATAATAACAGGACTTCCGCGTGATTGCTGAAAGATCTGATCTGACTTGATTTTTCAATAAAAAAAGGTTTCTCTTTTTTATAAACAACCAAAAAAAAGGAGAAACCTGTGATCACGAATCTAATATATCCAATCGCGTTACTTTTGTCTACTGGCAAAAAAGCCTGGTGTGTTGCAGCAAAGTGATAAGTTCCTCTTGTAGAGCAAAATGAAAAGTTCCGGTTTTTTGGGTAAGCTGGGTTATACAAACCAGCCCATCTTATAACTAAAAATACCGGAACTTTTCTATGGAACATATTACCATGAGTAAAAAAGAACGTGAACAATTTATTGTATTTGAAAAGATTAAAAACAAAGATATAACTCGATCAGAAGCGGCTTTACAGCTTAA
>DASZEX010000080.1:0-6952 GCA_035940365.1 Candidatus Babeliales bacterium
AGATTTGATAAAAGTTGACAGGTCTATTTTATGATTGTCGTTTAGTTTTTCCATGAAATTCATTTTAGCAAATTCTCCCTTTTTTAGAATTTGCTAATCAGTTTATCATCTTCACAGCATGTTTAAAGTGTGCGCACTATATGATTTCTCTGTATGCGCAGGGAAAGACCATTAAACAATCCTTTTATGCGGGATTACACAAACCAGTATTAAGTGAAAATTTTTTGTATACAGCACTTTTTCTTGGACAAATTTTAGGAGAGGTATTCAATCTTTATCCTCAAATACAAGAAGGTTGTGATGGCCAGGAGATAGTGGATATATTGCAGAAAACGTTTGACATACATGGTAGTACAATTAAAACTATTTGGACAACAATAGTAACTATAGGCACAGTCGGATTAACATATGGTTTACTAAAACCAGCTATTATGCATGATATAAATAGAGGTTCTTTGGTCATCATTTAGTTGATTGAATAGCTAAATATTTTGCGATCTGTCCTCCTTATTCCTTGATCAATTGATTCTATTATTAAAATTTTTTAAAAAAATATTGACTTTGAATTTCTGATTTTGTTATGGTGAAATTACAAGATGGGAAGGTAGTTTGAAGCTTGTTCGGGCTACGTGCGAAAGTGTGTTGCCTGAAACGTGAGGTTATGCTCATGAATTCCCATCTTTTTATCTATTATTGATTTAGACGCTTCTGATACATATACATTTGATATACCAGGTGTATCACTGAATACTCAATCAGTATCAGTGGCGAATTAATGGAATTTTTGTTCGCGATTTCTTGTTACGCTTTTACCATTCTGTGATGTTAAGAAAAATGCCTGCATTTTTATATTACTGCGCTCGTATATGATATACAAATGCAAGGGCGGCTGTCAGTGCATAGCTTAATTGAAAATCAAGAAAAAATAACTGCAGTGGATTGCATAGTAATGTAATGTTGCATACCAAAAATGTCAGATATAATACAGAATATGGTTCTTTTATAAAACGGCACCATTGATAGAGTAAAAATACCCACAATGAACGCAAAAATGAAATGCTGGACCAACTGAGCAATGTATATACTATAATAAGCAGAGTCACCATAATTTGTTTTGCCCAATAGCCAATAGGTATACTGCGCATAATAAAAAAACAGGCTAATACAATTAAACCCAAATGCATGCCAGAGCGTGCATATATATGAGCGATTCCCCATCGTTTGAAATATATGTTGAGTGGATCAGTTTCTTTCTTGTCAAAAGAGCGGTTACCCAAGAATAATGCACTATATAACGCAAAAGATTGTTTGCTCAGTTTGGTTCGTATATTAGTAAATAGATTTGATCTTTTTTGCGCTATCCATCTTGCTATTGACCAGGAAGGACTGTATATAGCGGTAGCTTTTGATATATCAACAAAAAGGGTTGCATATATACCTTCTTTTACTAAATAGTGCGTAAAATCAGCATCTTTTGGCTTTTTTATATATACATTATTAAGACTTATACTATCAGATACTTGTAGGTCGCCAGTTGATTTGCTGTATAGATATATATCTGCATGAGGATATATGATGCTATCAGAATCAATCATTTGAGCCTGATTAATATGCATAGTAATTCGACAGGGTGTGCGCAAATGTTCTACAGGATCAATAGCGGTAATTGTGCCTACTATACTACATGCTTTTGATAGCTTCTGGTGAAATTGATCAAATCTATACCATTGATATGCATAACAGCTAGCTCCCAGTACTGTTGCATACATAGTATATAAAAGTAGTTGTGTCCATATATGCCAGTTATCTAAATACCAAAAAACTATTGCAATAATGGGTATAATTACGTGTAATGCAATAAGGTACCATATGCTGAAGGTATAGAGATAGTGCAATAGAATACCACTAATAAGGCAAGGTGTTCCAATAAATATATAGTATGTAAATGGTATCATGGAATAATTTTATAAAAATTTTTTTTAACACAATAAGTAACTATTATTGTAGAATATTGAGCAAAAATGTCGAATGTTAGGTACAAAATGAATATAAAAAATTATTATATAAAACCACATGCTACCCGATCATTTCCAAACAAATCGCGCCATATGTGTATGTTACTATATCCATACTGATGCATTATTTGTTGTACGTGTGATGCTTGATTATAATCAATTTCAATATAAAGGTTTGGTATTTTAATATCAGAAGGTTTTTTCATATAGGCTGGTGCTTGCTTAATAATTGTTGTAATAATACTTAAGCCCTGGTTTGATGCGAGTAAAGCTTGTGGGTCTTCCCATAAACGAACTGAGGCATCAAGCGATTGCCATTCGTCAGGTGCAATATAAGGAGGATTGGCTACAATAAGATCAAATTGGTGCGCAGATATATTGGCAAAAAGATCCGATTGTATAAAAGTAACATTGAAAATGTTGTTGTGTTTTGCATTATCTACCGCAAGTTTGAGTGCTTCAGAATTAATATCGGTAGCTAGTATAATAGCTTCTGGCAATGCTTTTGCCAGGGCAAGTGCAATGCACCCCGATCCAGTGCATAAATCTAATATATAAAATTTTTTATATGATTGTTTTTGTAGTATATCGATAAGCCGCATACACCATTCTTCAGTCTCTGGCCTTGGAATTAAAATAGGTGGATGTGTAGTAATGCGTACATCATCAAATGGTACCCAACCTATAATATACGCAAGTGGTTTATGTTCTATTAAATGCTGGTCAAGCCATGTATATAATAGTTTTTCTTGTTTGGTATTAAGTATATAATTGGACGCAAGTAAAACAGCTTCATTTTTTCCGGTAACTGCTTCCAATAACCACCATGCATGCTGATTTGCTTCTCGTGTAGAATAATGACTTACTAATTTTTGTACTACTATGGCATGTATAGATTGTATATTCATATACGTTCATATACTAATTCTTGTACATATTTAGGCGCATCAAATGGCACCATTTGATCTATTTTTTCACCATACGATACATATAATACCGGAATTTGTAATTCTTTTGCTATAGCAAAAACAATGCCACCTTTGCCTGTACTATCCATTTTGGTAAGGACAATTCCTGATAGTGATGTACATTCTTTAAATAATGCAGCTTGTTCGAAAGAATTTTGTCCTAACATGGCATCAATAGTAAGTAATGTTTGCACCGTACTATGTGGTAATTGTTTGGTGATAACTTTTTTTATTTTGGCTAGTTCATGCATAAGATTTGTTTTTGTTTGTAATCGTCCTGCTGTGTCTATAATGAAAATATCAAATTTTTCGTTTATATATCGGCTACAGCCGGCAAATATAACAGAGGATGGATCTTGGTGTGCATCACCGGTAACTATAGTAACGCCAGCTTGCTGAGCCCATATATGCAATTGTGCAGATGCTGCAGCCCGAAAAGTATCAGCAGCCACCAATAAAACTCGCTTGCCTTGTGTTGCATAATAATGGGCGAGCTTGCCGGCAAAGGTAGTTTTGCCACTTCCATTTATTCCTACCAAAAGATATATCTGAGCATTAGTTGAGGGTTGTGGTACTGCCTGTAATGTATCAAGCAAAATAGTATGTAATGTTTTATCCAAAGATATATGAGCACTTTCTGTTTTGAGACGATTGATAATATAACGTGTGGTAGATATGCCGGTATCTGCAGCAATCAATAATTTTTCTAATTCTTTGATACTTTGTTCATCAAGGCTTTTCTGTTTAAGTATAGGTGCCAACTTAGAAGAAAATTGCGTATATATAGAGCGAAATGCTTGTTTTATAAAATTAAACATGAAATCCTTTATTTTTCATGAATGTTTATTTTCTATTATATACTATTTTGATTTATTGTATATAACCTGTATGCATTTGCTTCTGCAGACTTACCACTGTTATTTGGCGGCCAGCTAGTTCCTTTTGCCGTCTATATGAACAAAAAGAAATGTTGCAAATAGTACATAAAGCATACGTGGTGTTAATTGCTTGATCTGTGATACCGGCATATTGTAATTGACTTATAATATAGGTAGGAATATCTAAAAAATAATTACCATTTTTTTCGGTAATTGCCGTGTATCCATGTATTGTTTGATCAAAAGTATGGGCAAGGGTGGCATCAATCATATAACAGCATTGTCGTGCGCCGGGGCCTATATAAATGATATACTTTGATATGTTAGTATTACTACTGCACAAGCGGTATATATTGTTTGGTATAATACCATTTAATGCACCTCGCCAGCCTATATGCATAATGGCAACGGTATCTTCTTCAGGATTATGGATAATAATAGGTGTACAATCAGCAGTCAAAATGCCCATACCTATATTATATATGGATGTATATAATCCATCAGCATTATGTATGAATGATCGCATAGGCAGAGCATGTTCAGTAATGGGCAGCATATCAGTACCATGAACTTGATGAGCAAAAATTAAATGATCTATAGCTAATTCTTTTTGCAGAAAATTAAATGATGTATGGGCAAGAATAGAAGATGTTTGCTGCCATTCGGGGCGGTATTGTTCAGGAAATACTTTAGTATCTGCATTCCCAAAAAATATTGAGATACCATTATGTCTAAATACCACCATATTCCTATCAATAAAAATCCTCTGAAAATTCAGAGGATTTTTATTATACAATTAAAGAGCAATTTTAATTTTTATGTGATTCGTTAATTATCATATTCATTTCAATAATTTTGCAAGTTCAATAAGATTTGCGTCTTCTTTTGCAGATGCGACCCGTTCAAGTGCTTTTGCTTCCTTCTTTGCAATGGCACGATCTTTTTCCCGTTCTTTTTGCCATTGTTGCTCATGCACTTCATTATTGTAGTCAGGGTCAGCAAGAATAACACCGCGAATATATTTAAAGAAATCTTCCCAGTTTATGCTGGCGGTATATAATGTTGGATATGAATTCGATAATGCTTTGGTATATCTGTACAATTCTTGCATATCATTATCAAGCATACTTTTGTATGCAATTAACTTGAATTGGCCATGTAAGTTTGTATGTGAGCCCACCGCCTGTTTTATGGCAGTAGCCATGCGTATTGGATCATACCGATGATAAGTATAGGCAAAATTTTCTTGCTTATATTTTATTGATATTGCATATAGATATTCACCTAAATCAAAATAAGCTTTGTGTGCTTCCAGGAAAGTGTGATATAACTGGAAATATGGCAACATTTCTTTTATATCATTATAAAGGGATTTCATGCGTCGCAATAGATCATATTGAGCACTACTTTCTAATCTATCTATTCGATATGCAAGATTATCTTTACTTTGTTGCAATGCTTTTGTTATTTGTCCAATCTGTTTGATGTACGCACGTCCAGTAGTGCCGCGTTGTATTAAAGTAAGTCCGAATGGTGCAAGTTCGCTATCTTCATAATATCCAATATCAGATAATGACGTATAGGGTGATGTTATATGGTGTAAACTGCGAAATCCATCAACATCTATTTGGTATTTTTTTGCGTCATTTTTTGCTTTTTGGCCATTTTCTATTGCTTGCTCATCAGTTTCACTAAGTAAATAATAGCCAAGAGCAGCGGCAGCAGCACCAAGTATGCCTGCAAATCCCATTTCTTTAGTGACTTTTATTGGCTTAGTAACTTGTGTAGAACATAACAAAGCGCCCAGTAGACCATGAGGAATTATCTTATTCATAGAAAAATCCTTTCAATATAATTCCTATATATTTTAATTTTACTATATAGTATATGTCTGAAGTTGACAATCAAATAATGAAGTCTTTTCTATTTGTGTTATTTGGTGTCTTTAATTCCCATGATTTCTTTAATTTTGAGTACCCATGGCAATAATTCATTATTATCAGGATGTATTTCACTGCCATAACATATTTCACCACATAGTAATTCTTCATACATAGTTTTGATATGTACATGATCTTTGAATTTTAGTAAAGGCAAAAGGTCAGCAATTTTTTCTAACTTTTTTTGCCATTTCATTATCATAGGATGCTTATAAAATTGATCTTCTGCCAAATCGAGTGATATATGGCCTAAATGAATTAATAAAGATAATAAACGTTGTATTTGTATACTATGTACTTCCCATAGATGCATACATTCGTGTAAAGGTGCAATGGTACAGCAATGGGTATATAATAAAGACTTTTTTGGCTCAGGGAAAAACGATAGAGTTGCTTCAATAGCATCATTTTTCGTTTCCGTGTACGCAACTACTGTATATGCAGGACAGTTTGGGTGTTTTTCATGAAATTGTTTGTCATATACTATATCTATGGCATAGGGGTTAATGCCATATCGTTTTAATACGGTAACTATTTGTTTATATAATGTACTGTCAGTATTGCGCAAGCTATGATTATAAACATGACGAGATTGTTTGAAATATTTTGAACGGAAAAAATGTTTTGATCGGTTAACTTCATCAATATATTCTTTCCACCATTTATTAGAGATATTAAATGCTTGTTTAATTGCCTCTAATGCCTCTTTTTCTTCTTCGCGTAATAATGCTTCTACTTGAGTAAGTGTTTTGCATGCCTTTAATTTTTTTGGCATGTTTTGGCGAGTTTTTTTGATTGTATCTTTTGTACGTCTGTTTAAATTTGGCAAGTTGAATTGAAAAGCAAAACAAATAGCAAGTGCCAGAAAATAAAGAAATTTTTTCATATAACCACCCATTTTAAAGCAAAATAAAGTTTCTATCTGAATTAATTGATTTGATAAAGATAGACTTGTATATATGTTTAATTATAAATATATATATCTATTTGTCAATATCGGGGGATGGTGGGACAGGGCCTGTTCACTTAAAATTACCTATTTAACAGAGTTTTTAGCAAATTACTGAATGAATGAGCATTATCTAATCGTTTTTCCTTAACCGGCCTTTCAGGATCAGATTGCTTGAGCAGTCCAAGCACAAAATCCTTGA
>DASZEX010000081.1:0-1926 GCA_035940365.1 Candidatus Babeliales bacterium
ATATGAGTTATTTGATTGGCAATACGCACAAGCAGAAAAAGACATAATGAATCTAGAAAAAGAGATAAAGAGTCTTGATAATACAGATTGCTTATTGTCAGATAGATCAAAAACTTCAATAGGTAGAGTGATGGCATTTGTGTTGAGAAACAAAAAAAATGTACCTAATGTACAAACTAATAAAGATAAAGCACGGTATGCTCAAAGTATTCCCATAAATCAAATAAATAGTCATGAATCACATGAAATAATTCCTTTGACTTCGTCATTACATGATCTATTTTTGGTGCAGCCATGTATATTAGAATACACATATAGATGGTTTGTAAACCTTTCCTATAGCCATATGCCATTAATAAGTACATTGTATGGCAATAAAGAGTATGATACCTATAATTTCGGTTATACTAATAGCATGCAATTATTTAATGTAGATTATGTTTCATTTAATAAATTACAAAAAGAAGAATATGGGAACAAATTTAACTTTACGAAAACAAATATAAAATTCTCCAAATCAGCATTATCAAAACTATATGATATTGAATTTATAAACAATAAGGAGGCAATACCTAAGATTCTTTTATATCAAAAAGGCCATGCATTGCGCAATAGAGTGCGCCGTATACGTAATGGTATTGTGGGATTTAGTTGTTTCTGTGGTCTTGGCTTCTCTGCATTCTGTCTAGCGGGGAAATTTGATACCTGGTGGCAAAAAAACATATTATATAGTGCTGATATACAAAAACAGTATGTAACATTTCCTGATAAGCCTACGATATATCCTATAATATCTTTACTTGCAGGTAGCGGCTGCTGCATATTATGTTTAGGTGCTGCTTTTACTGCAGGTTTGGCTACTATAATTAAAGATGGTGATCGTGAATGGAAGGAAAAACCGTTAGCAGTAATTAATATACGTTCTGATCAACTGTGTGAATAATATGCAAAAAAACAGAACTATATGGATTTAAATGGATTTTTTATTATTAACTTATTTTCTATTATTTGTTCATGGTGCATATCTTCTGTATATATAATAGAGCAAGAACATTCTAATGCTGATGACAACATAAGGCTGTCAAAATAAGAAAAATTATATTTTTGAGCAATTTTCAGGGCTTGCTCGATAGTTTGAATGTTGATAGATGCTATCGAAAAAAGAGATGAAAATTCTTGTACCACATTAGTAAGTTTATCAAAGGTAATTTTTCTTTTTTTCCTCATTACATTGATAAATTCATTTATTACTTGAGTACTAATTATTGCGTTACCATTATATATTATAGTATCAACAATATGTTTCTTGCTTATTTCATCACTTGAATAAGCATAGATTAAGATATTAGTATCAATAAATATTTTTTTATCTTTCATTTGCCTCATCTCTATCAAATACAAGACCTTTCGTTTGTATTTTGAGAGCACTTAACTTTTTCTTTTTAGGTGTTGTTTTTTTAGGTATTTTAGTATCTAGTAAAATAATTATTCTGCATTGATCATGAATGGTATTAATGTATTCTTTTGGTAGTTCTATAACACCATCTTTTACCCTTGCAATAAATTCAATAGCCTGCATGAGGATTCCTCTAAAATTTTTAAGTCCTTACCTCTAAGTTAGTTATATATTGCTTCTTTTGCAATCTTTGCTGTCCAGATAATAATTTTTCTTTCTATACATAAAGTTCGCTATACTCATATGATAGAACTTACTGGCATATTGCAACGTATTAAGCAATTTCTGAAGGCTGATAAACAAAAAAGAAGTACTACCGCCTACTCCATAACAAGAAAGATAGTTTTTTTTGGATCAAAATGGTGCATAATATTCCTTTTTCATTCTTTTCTTGTCAGATAGTTTATTTATCTTTACTCTAGGTATGCATCTGTAACCTAGGAGGATTTACGTATGTTATTCTATCTATT
>DASZEX010000082.1:0-2009 GCA_035940365.1 Candidatus Babeliales bacterium
AATAATAGCAAAAAAGATTATGTCATTATTCATTATTTTTTTATGTATATGCATGCATACATTAGCACAATCTATGGATATTACTATTGTAGATGAACAAAACAAAGAAACATCATTGAAATATACAGCAGATCAATATAGCTACAGTGCCGACCCATTGACCATACAACAAATACAAAAACATGTAGCACAACAATCAGGCCTTACCATACAAAAAAATCATATAACCAGAGCTCTGCAATTTTTGGCGCCACCTTCAGATCAAGAAATTATTAAACCATGCATGCTTGGCCAACATACTACTGCAGCTGCACTCTATTTTGCTGACTATTGGGATGTATCACAACCTATCAAACAACAACTGGGTAAAACTATGCTTGACAATGGCTATATGAATCTTGCATGCAAACATCTTGCACATACTAATCAAATAAGCAGTCATGCAGTAACTTCACTTATTCCTTTTATTAAGGCTACCGGAACAGTTTTCAGTTTATGGCCTGACTATATAGAAAAAAAGACACTCAAACAGATTTATAATGCTATGTACGCGTCTGATGAATTTCAAGATTTATGGCAAACTCTTACCCACAAAACTTGGTTTGATAGATGCAAATCTTGGATACCATTTTGGAATTTGTCAGAATCTGCTGATAATATAGAATTGATTCAAACATTAACTACTACATGGAAAGAATCTTCCATAACGCAGTTATTTAATGCTTTATATCCTTATCAAATAGATAAAATTATATATGAACATTTTTATCCATCTAAAAATTCTTATAGGGACATGCCAAGACATATGTTTACACATATTCCACTGATATCTTTATTCAAAACATTAGCACCTAAACCATCTATATGGTCTAAAGATAAGCGTTATGAGTATTCTTTTGATAATGATGTTATTTTATGTAATCAAGATAAAAAAATACTCCAAAAAATATATAACCAAGCACATATACGGTTAAATTTTTCCAAGTATCAAACTACACTGCCAAAAATACAAACGCTTAAGAGTTGTGCATACAAATGGCACTTCCCAAAAGCATTTGAGGATACTATACAAAAAACAATCAAATCATGCGCATATGTATATGATATTCCTGAAGTCCGTTATAAACATTATCATTATATACCAAAACGAGGACATCATATTATGCCTTTCTATTGGCCATGGCTCAAATTAGGCAGTTGTATAGTATTTGCAGGATGTACTATGGCAGCATTATATTATTTTTATAAACAAATACAAGAAAATATAAAACAACACGATATATATATTTCTAATTGTACGTGCTATATACAAGAGCAGCTGATGCAACAAGCACATAAAGATACTATTCCTATATACAAATATGTTATTGAAAATAATTATGCATATAATACATCATTTAAAAAAGCCATGCATGCTATTTTAAATACTATTGATCAAACGCCTTTTGCAAAGCCTACAGACTTTAGCTATCAACAATATCTTAATATAAAAGATACTATAAAACCTTTATATAATGATTGGAATACTATACCTTCTGATGGCATATTTGCAGGAACAGTGAAGATAATTCCAACATCACTGTATGCATTAATGGTTTGCTCAGTGCAATGGCTTTGGTTTAAATATGGACGTTCACGAGATACTGGATATCTATATAATCGAGCGCGATTTATAATAGAACCATTATCATTATTAGAAGATATCTTGGGCTTAAATACACCTCAAACTATTATTCGGACCGACATCGAAATCTTAAATTAGTATTGATTTTGCGTAAAAATAACAACAATATTAATTATCTTATCTTCGTTTTTGCTCTTGTGAGATTTTTTCCATTGAGTATTCTGTTGTATGTCATTATAAGAACAACAAAAATAATAATAGCAAAAAAGATTATGTCATTATTCATTATTTTTTTATGTATATGCATGCATACATTAGCACAATCTATGGATATTACTATTGTAGATGAACAAAACAAAGAAACATCATTGAAATATACAGCAGA
>DASZEX010000083.1:0-2295 GCA_035940365.1 Candidatus Babeliales bacterium
ATACGAAGTGGAGCAAATAAGATAATCAACGTATATATCCAACATTGCCCGATCCATCGTCTTGCTTCCTTTTTTTTGCTTTTTCTAAAACTTACTAGCTAAATTATATCACTTTTGCACTTGTTGCGTAAGGTGAGTTATTAAGTTGTAATGCATCATCATCCGCATTGCATTCATATATAACGTTACCTAACTTTACATAAAATATATGACTGTTTTTTTGAAACATAACACGTACAGGTTGGCCTTCTTTTGGCATCAAAGATTTATCAAATTTTAATACATCTTTAATTTTCATATAAATTTCTTGTTTATTATTAATAGTACAAATCATTAATAATGGATCATCATCTCTATCAACACATAGCATTGTCAGATATTTCATATTACGAGAAACATCACTAGAAAGGATAGTTCCATTTGTTGTTTTTGAAATATCCTGTTCATATCTAAAATACATGTTTTTTTCAAATATAAGTTTACCAAATCTTGCTTGGCCAACCCCACCAGTATATACCGCTAAACAATGCTCAGCAGTACAGGTAGGAACCAAGTATACATCTTCATTATTTGAGACAGTTAGATGGTGTAAGCTATAATTCGAATAATTCAAATAATTAGTGATTTTTCCTAATGGTAAAGAATAAAACATATCTTTTAAATTATACTGCGCTTTTTGCATAAGAGCAGTATTAATGATTACTTTTGCTATTGTTTTGTCATGGTCATACCCGAACTGTAACGGTTCTTTTGGAATTTCTGCAGGAATTGGGTTAGCTATAATTCTTTTTGCATAATTAGCTAAAATTAATGTAGTGAAATCCGACCTACCTAATGCATCTGCATCTATTGCTGCTTCATGAAAAAAGCGCACATCCATTTCAGCAGGAAATGTTGAATCAATTACTGGAGGAACGGTATAAAATCTCTGGTCAAACCCTTCTTTCATCAACTCAAAATCTTGAATAGATAATCGCTTTATTACATCCGCTAATTGTACATTAAATGCAACCGCATTGCTTTGCATAAAATCATGGCTAATGATAATTTTTCCTTTATGAGTGGGAAATCTCATAGCTGTTTGGAAAAAAGGAAATCTTCCCGCTTCTTTTTTTGATATTTTAATTTCTGCATATGGCTGTGTGCCCGGAGTTGCTTTTTGTTCAAAAAATTGTATGGATACTTTTTTTGGATATTTATAAGGAAACAATATTTTTTGTAATTTTTCACTAATAGGTTTCTTGGACTTTGGTTGTTCAATTTCCATACTATGTACTATTAATGGCAAACTTAATAAAAAATAATAAAATATAACCATAGCAAACTCCTACAAATAGTACTATTAGTATATCAATTAGAAATTATTCGCGTCAATAAAATAATAATCGGATTATTGATTCGTACATTTTTTATTGAATAACTAAACGCTGGGCAATAGTGTTTATTAGTTGATAATGATCCGGAATACGATTGACAATCTCTGTTGCCAACTCTTCATTATAGGTGTGGGATGTGAGATTTCTATCAGAAACTGCATTAAGTAGTTGTTTTAATTCATCTATTGAAATAAGATTACTATTGCGTGCTGTTTGTAATATACCACGTGGGCTTGCCAGAACAATATTCATCTTTTGATAATCTTGCATATACAATTTTAAATATTTCCAGAATATATCAATAGTATATTCAAAACGTTGAATACATGAATCACGAAATGCTCGTTGCGTTGCATTAATACGCGCAGGCTCTGTCTTACTTGCATTCCATAATTGCATAGCTTCATCGAGTGTTTTTAATGCATTTTGAAGTACCTCATACTTTTCTCTTATTCGATCCATATAACCCCCTCCTGTTTGATTGATTCTTGCATAGATGCAGAAATAGTGTGAATATCCACGATATCAAATGAATAAGGCAAGTAAGAATTTTCTAAAACTCCTTTGACCTCGCCAAGCTCGCTAATAGTTAGTTTACGTTTTGCATCAAGCGCAAGATCTATGTCTGAACCATTACCTTGGGTATTGCGAGCAAATGATCCAAACAGAATTATTCTACAATCCGGTATAATTGCATGAATCAAGCGAATTATCTTTGTTTTTTGCTCTTGTGAGATTTTTGTCATTTGAGTATCCTATTGTATGTCATTATAAGAATAACAAAAATAATAATAGCAAAAAAGATTATGTCATTATTCATTATTTTTTTATGTATATGCATGCATACATTAGCACAATCTATGGATATTACTATTGTAGATGAACAAAACAAAGAAACATCATTGAAATATACAGCAGA
>DASZEX010000084.1:0-37223 GCA_035940365.1 Candidatus Babeliales bacterium
AGATTTGATAAAAGTTGACAGGTCTATTTTATGATTGTCGTTTAGTTTTTCCATGAAATTCATTTTAGCAAATTCTCCCTTTTTTAGAATTTGCTAATCAGTTTATCATCTTCACAGCATGTTTAAAGTGTGCGCACTATAAATGGCTAAAACATGGTTTTGCAAGTATTTTGTCTGGTAATGTTTTGAGTACTTTTTCTTGTTTGCGAGAAAGAGGTACCAATGCTGGCTGACCCTGCTCATGCACTTGCTGCTCTATATGATTACATACATTAACTTGTGCAGGAGAAAAAAACAATATATCAGAAGGCAATAGCATGGTTGGTTTTCTGGCAAACTGCTGATATGATGCAACCGTTTGAAATGCTTTCACACAAGGTAAACCATTGAGCATGTGCGCTGCTTTTTTATCCCCATTGAAAAATTCTTGTGCAAATAACGTAGTCCGTATATCATCTCCTAAATATGCAATTCCCATATACGGTGATAACTCAGATAATTCTTCTGCATTGAGTATTTCTGCAACAACTTCACTATGATGCCCACAATTCATTATTAATTGACCAACTTTATGTAATGTTTTAGTGTGCAATGCTGGAATTAATGTTTGTTGAATATAGGCATGCGCAAAAGCTTTTTTATTTTTTGGTGCACAACCAAATGTGTTAAGCAAAAACAAGCCATCATGCATACATTGCTTCTGGTTATGTGTAATCTTTTTATTTCTTTCATTTTCGTATGTGGCTTGCTTACTAAAATGATCTAATGCTGAACTTTCAGATAATGGCGCTGTGGTAAGCGTTTTTTGATGCATACCCATTACTTCTATAGATACCAGTAAACCTAATAAAAAATATATAATCATAGCAATCTCATAATCCTTATTGAAAATTTTATTATTTTTTAAGTGTGTCTTGCAAAATTCAGTATTTAAATATTTCTATATTTTGTCAACTGATAAATAGAAATATTTGCCATAATGTATATATACAATACGCTATAATAATTTATCTATTTCTTGTAGGTGTCACCTATATGTACTTTACTATTTTTTTATAATCTTTATACTATTGCAGTTATTATATTGAACATGAATATTACAGGAATAGACCTATGAATGTTTATAAAAAGATATGCACCACTATTGTTTTGTTTACAGTTCTCTTAATTCCCTTGTACGTATGCAGCATGGAAAAAGTACAAGAACAAGTAGAACAGATTGGTAATACAACGGTATTGAAAGAAATTAATATTTGTGATGGAACTACGTGTGAAAAGCGCACCGTATGGATTCCTGCGCATATTAAACAATACAATGTACCTTCTATACCCCATGCAAAACTAGCATCACAGGAAATTAATAGAGAAGCAGCTAATATACAAAAAACATTACAACTCACATTAGGCCCTGCATTAATATACGAAAGATATAGTATATACAATCGTGATTATTCGCCTGCAGAAGCTAATGTATTAATTGACCAAAATGGTAATCCAAATGCTTTGTATATAACAATGGATCCACAATTAATGGGTACACCGCAAAAAAATAAAATGTTCAATTTTGTACTAGGTCACGAATTTAGTCATTTTACTAATGATGGTGGGGTACATAACGTTAACAAACTCACCAATAGTTATACCTGGTACAAAAATATTGCACAATATGGTTTTTTATTTGGTATTTTATCTGAATGCATTGGTCTTGTAGGTACCATGATTTTTCCACGCCAAAGCAAAATGCCATTATATAAATATTTATTTTCAGCATGTATTGCTCTGGGCTTTGGTAGTTGTGCAACCGGATATTATCAAGGAAATATATGCGCCAAAGAATTACAAAGTATTGAATATACCTGCGACCAAATAGCGGTTAATGCGGGAAAAAATCCGGAGGAAAAAATTGCATTGGCACAATCAGGCCAGAAATTTTTTGGAATGTGTGAACATACAAACAATGAATCATTAAGCACAGAATCAAGTGATTCAAAAATACCTAAAGCTCGCTATACCTGGCAATATTGTATGAATAGATGTATACCATTTCCATCAACACATCCATCACCTGAAAAACGTATCAATGCATTACAAATTCTTATTGATGAACAAAAAACAATACTATCAGGTAAACAAAATGAAAATTGATTGGCACTCTGATGATTAATCGCTACACTGGAGAGAATTATAATTAACAGGTAGCATATGAATCATATTAATCATATAACATCATTTAATAATTTTATTGCAACGGCGCTCAATGAAAATCAACACACTGCAGTAACCCACAAACAAGGATCCATACTGGTTATTGCTGGAGCAGGGTCTGGCAAGACACGTGTTATTACTTCTCGCATCACGCATCTTATTTTGAATGAAAACGTGCAGCCGCATCAGATTATTGCATTAACATTTACCAATAAAGCTGCGCTGGAAATGAAACAACGCGTAGCTCACTTTTTGCCTAAACATTCGCCATTACCTTTTGTAGGTACTTTTCATTCTTATTGCGTGCGCATATTAAAACAGTATAATGCGCATCTTGCACATCCTTTTGCTGGTATACTTGATGCTGATGATCAAGAAAAAATTATTAAACAAATTCTGCAGAAACATGGCTTACATAAAAAATTTACGCCAAAACAAATTTTATATCGCATTTCGCACATTAAAAATCATTATATGGAACCAGAAAAAGCATTTGCAGAAATAAAGCAACCATATATACGCGATTTTTATTATGCCTATGAACATGAAAAACAACTGAGCCGCTGCCTTGATTTTGATGATTTACTTTTGCATACGGTCAAGCTTTATAGCAATAATGCCCATGCACAACAATTTCGCCAAACTATACGCCATATTTTGGTTGATGAATATCAAGATACCAATATCGTGCAACATGCATTGCTCAAAACATTATGTTTAGATAATAAGGCACTTGTGGTTGATTCTTTGTGTGTGGTTGGTGATGAAGATCAATCTATTTATTCCTGGCGAGGCGCTACGGTGCATAATATACGCAATTTTGTTCATGATTTTGCACAAACCACCATTATTAAAATTGAACAAAATTATAGATCAGTTCAATCTGTCCTTGATGTTGCCAATAGCATTATAAAACATAATACAGGACGTATTGGCAAAAAATTATGGTCATCAAAACAAGGTACCAACCGCATTTATGCACTCAGTTTCTCATCAGAATACCAAGAGGCTGACGCCATTGCACAACTTTTGGTATTAATACATGCCAAGCAACAACTGTCATCTACTGCAGTTTTATATCGGGCACATACGCAATCACGTGCACTAGAAGAAGCGCTAATCAAAGCTGCGATTCCTTATACCATTATTGGTAGTGTACAATTTTATGATCGCATGGAAATTAAAGATTTGCTTGCCTATTTGCGCTTAATTGCCAACCCATTTGATCGTGTGGCATATATGCGAGTTATCAATGTACCATCACGCAAACTAGGTCCAAAATGTGAAGAAACATTTTTGAATGCCTGGGCACAAGAGCCATTATTATCATGTACTATGCTTGGTAAACAACTTATTGAACGTAATATATTCACTGGCGCTCGCGCAGTTGCTTTATCTATGTTTTTATTGATTTTTGAAGATTTAGATGCAAACAGCTTACCCAGCAAAGCATTGGAAACTATAATAATCCGCACACAGTATAAACGTTATTTACAAGACAGCTATGAGCAAGAAGAAGCGGATGAACGAATTTCTAATATTGATGAATTGCTCAATGCTCTGAAACATTTTGAACAAAATGGCATTAATACACTCGCACAAGCACTAGAAGAAATTGCATTAGTACAAGATCATAGTACACATACAGATGCACATAATGCAGTGACGTTAATGACATTGCATGCAGCTAAAGGACTTGAATTTGACACGGTTATTCTGACTGGTTTGGAAGAAGGATTATTGCCAACATCACGCGCAACTACGACTGATGCCATAGAAGAAGAACGGCGATTATTATATGTGGGTATTACTCGTGCCTGTGAGCGTTTATTATTAACGCGCGCAAAATGTCGCTATACGTATGGCGCAATGACAACACAACCATCATCTCGCTTTATTGCAGAATTACCTGCTACGCTTGTTCCACAACAGGATGTAAGTTTTTGGCGTATGCATGATATACAAACATTGCTGATGCAATGGCTAGGCTATAGTAATAAACAGATAAATAATAATAGCGTGAACAATCACCATAAAGCCAAATAGTTTGACAATATGAAAAACATCTTCATACTAAATTAATAACGTCGTCATATACTGTTATGGTAAAGGATTTATTATATGAATATCAAAAAAATTATGTGTATCACTGCAGCCGCAACGTTATCTTTATCTATTTCTGGGATGACTCCCAAGGGGTCTGGCCAAACATTATTTTCAAAAATGCAATATAACACAGGACTCAATTTGGAGAGTTATGCAAAATATCTCAATCGAGGCGTCGCAACAGTGGACGACACAGGAAAGGTCATCCGTAATAATTATTTTAAGGCCGCACCTCGCCTCATTTTATCTCCTGCAGGTATTTGTGTATTAACTGAAGGCGCTAATATGAGCGGTCTTGCAGAAAAAGCACTTAACACTTTACCTTTAGATAATAATAAAAAAGAAACTATACAATACTTTGGTAATATGTTTAAACGTGCAACACGAACAAATGTGATGGTGGCAGGACTTACTTTGCCTATTAAACCAGTAAATAGGACAATTACAGATTCATGTAAGGAATCTGCTTTGAATATAAGTGCCTATATGGTAGGAGAAGCTATATCCAAAAATAAACGATTCAAAGCAGTAACTTCTTATATAAAAAAGAATGCTCCTAAAGCTATTACTAATCATGTAGAAAAAGTAGATGTACCTTTTGGGGAAATTGCTAAATTAGCTTTTGTATGTTTCGTTAATTATTGGCACAGCTAAATTAATAACATCGTCATATACTTTTGTGGTAAAGGATTTATTATATGAATATCAAAAACATTATATGTATCACTGCAGCCGCAACATTATCTTTATCTATTTCTGGAATGACTCCCAAGGGGTCTGGAATTGACCCTAAAAAGACTAAGTCAAAATCATTTGTATATATTAAGAACACACACAATGCATACAAGCAATACCAAGTAATATAAAAGCAAACACTATAAGACGTCCATTTTCTCTGCTGGGGCGGGACAAAGTAGAGACAGGTAAAAATATTGGTTCATCACCTTTATTATTACTTGGTATCAGTGAAGCTGCTAATTACAAAGGTTTTACTGAAAAAGCATGTAATCAGATACCGGGCCTTGAAGAAAATACTAAAAAACAATTAGCCCGAAGCCTTACAAAAGCTATTCGTGCAAACGCAGGTATATATTATGGATTAGATTCACTAAAAGAACCAAAATATGAAAATCGCATGCCAGGAAATGTATTAAAAACGTCTGCTGCAAATGTAGTAGGTTATGTCGCATTGGACAGCGCATTACAATCATCATATGCACAACAAGCAAAAGGTTATGTAAGTAATGTTCCAGTTATAGGAAAAATAGTTAATAATATGGATTATAGGGTATCAGAAACATTAAAATCAATTTTTATATGGGCAACCGTTTCTTGGCTTAAAGGTTATTGGCAAAAATAATATATTTTTATTATATATTTTAATGAGGAATCGATATTTATATCGGTTCCTTTTTTGTTAATGCTCTCATAACGTATAAAATCCTACTTGAATATATTATAAAATCTGCTATTCTATATACTATAGAGCATTTTTAATTAATTAGTTATGGGGGTACTATAGTATGAAATATAATAGAACAATAGCTATTATGGTATATATTTTTATTCAAGCAAGTCCCTTGCAGGCTATGCAATCTATTAATAACTTTTTTGCATCTTTGCTGCAAATAATAGGGAAAAAACGAGAAAGTTCATTAATTATACCTGATCCGGAGAATCCATTAAACAAACTTGATAATCATGATTTAAATTATTTTTTTGAACAAGATAATCTAAAAAAATTACAACAATACGTAGAGCCGAAATCAAAAATAACTTCATCTATGAGTATAGATGGGTCAGAAAATTCACAAAGTATTGAAGATTATATTGCTGAAAAAACCAAACGCGAAAATTTTTCAGAATTAATCACGCAATATGTAAGTACAGGAAACGATGTAATATTACAACAACTAACTAATCGGGCATTTATTGATATATATATTCATGATCCAAAAAATATTCATACTACAGCAACAAATAAAGAATCCGACAATATTTTTACCTATGATGAAAATAATAATGTAATAGCGGTATCCAAGGAATTACTTCGCGATATAAATGATAGAAAACCATTTATATATTTTTCATTTAAGCCTAACAATTACACTTCAACAGTATACTTTTCAACAGAACATCCAGAATTACACTTTTACTTAAAGAAAACTCAACGTGGCTGCATAGAATACTTAAATCCTTCTTGGTCACAATACATAAACAGTTACCATAATGGATGGGCATATTCACGTTGGCACCAAAATGAACAGGATGAACCTATTGTATACAAAAATCCTGATACTCCAGAATCATCTACTGAATATGTAAAACGAAAATACCAAGACGCTTTGCATGCGCAGAAATCACAATATTCATTAGGTAGATTATGGAGGTTTATTCGCGGCAAAAATATATATAATGATGATGTTGCATTTTGGGCAAAACGAGTTAGAGAGCGCACTGTTATTGAACGTCTACAAAATGAAAATAAGTGTACGCCAAGTGAAGCAGTAACCATACTTGCAGTATTTAAAGAACTATATGCATGCGACAAAGAAGCTAAAAAACAATATCTAGAAGCCAGAAACAGAAATTTACCGAAATATCAAAGTACTATGCCTGCTACATATAATATAATTAAAGCGCGAGCAGAAAAAAAATTCCAAGATATACAACAAAAAGAATTAGGAAGGATACCTCGGGGGCCTCTGTTTAAGGCATATCATCAAGATATATAGATAATCAAAAATAATTTAGTTTCATGGCAACACGTACTTGATTCATAGTTTCTTTTGCTACCTGCTGCACTTTTTTGGTTCCATCCTGAAGGCATTGCATACTATAATGCGGATCTGTTTCTAATTCTTTTCGGCGCAAGCGTATGGGATCAAGAAATGCATTGAGCACGTCAATTAATCTTTTTTTGAGTGCAACATCGCCCAAACCACCTTTTTGATAATGTTCTTTGAGCACTTCTACTGCATGCAAATCAGGGTCAAATGCATCTAAATACATAAATACCGTATTGCCTTCTACCTTGCCCGGATTATGTACATGTATATGATTAGGATCTGTATACATTTGCATAACCTTTTGCTTAACAATATCAGCACTATCAGACAAATAAATGGCATTGCCTAGTGATTTGCTCATTTTTGCTTTGCCATCAATACCAGGCAGTCGGCCTATTGGCGGAATATATGCCTCTACTTCTTGCAAAATATCCGTATGATATAACCGATTAAATGTACGCACAATTTCATTTGTCTGTTCTATCATTGGCAGTTGATCTGCACCTACTGGCACAACCTGACCTTTGACAATCGTTATATCTGCTGCTTGATGTACTGGATACATCAAAAAACCCGCAGGAATACTTGAACCAAATTCTTTTTGTCTAATCTCTGTTTTGACCGTCGGATTACGCTCCAAACGGCTTACCGTTACTAAATTAAGATATACAATAGTCAGCTCAGCAATTTCTGGAATTAATGATTGAATAAAAATGGTGGATAGTGTTGGATCAATACCAATCGACAAATAATCAAGCGCTACCTGCATTATATTGTCGCGCACTTTTTCTGGATGCGCCGCATTATCGGTCAATGCTTGTAAATCAGCAATCATAATATATTGTATATAGGTATGCTGTAATGCAATACGTTGTTTGAGTGAGCCAATATAATGGCCTAAATGCAAGTGTCCGGTTGGACGGTCACCGGTAAGTACAATTTTTTTATCAGGCATAGTGCTTCCTACATAATAACTAGGATTAGTATAGCATATAAATATAAAGCCACCGAACTTTTATTCCCGGAATTTATTTTTCATTTAAATCAATATATACATCGATAATCTTTCATTGATCCATATAGTATATATATGGTACTACTAATTATATAAAAAAGAGGATATGAATAATGACAATTTGTTATCCGTCACTATGGCAAGACTGGGTTGAATTAGGAATATTGTTTCTTTTTATACATACTATACAACGATGGCTTGCTTCTGACACCCGAATCCCATTGCTTTGGTATAGCTATAGTTATAGCGTAGTTATACTTGCTATATATTATGCAAATCTTACTACACTTATACCTTGTATACCCATTATTACACCAAGTTTATTGATGCTTGCATTGTTATTACACAAAAAGAGCTTGCAAAAGGATATTATACCATATACCAAACATATCAATAATGTCTATGACCCTTCCTGGCTTGAATTAGTATTACGAAGTAGCGTAAGTATTATTAATGATAGCCGCACCGTAGTACTATTATTTGAATATACTGATGAACTTGCCCCTTTTATCACTATTCCTTATATACTGGAAAGCCGTGTACAGCCCGAATTAATAAAAATACTATTACATCCTTTACTGTATACATCTGAATCAATGCTTTGGATAACAGCATCAGGTACCATTATAAGCAATAAAGCACAATGGTGTATACTATCTGAACATACTGATGAATCACCTATTGCATCTACTACTTCTACATTAAAGAATCTTTCTTTAGTATATACCTTCAAAACTAATGGGCTTGTCTGTTTTATTGATCAAAATAACCGTACCGCTTCACTTATTGTGCACGGTACACAAATGAAAACAGTTTCTATTCATCAAGCATATACTATTATTGCAAAACATCTGCATATGCAGGTATCATCTACACCAATTTCAAAGGCCTTATATGAAAAATCTAATACTACCCAACACCATACCACTTAAAACAATAAGCGGTATAGTTGCATTTGCTCTGTGGAATATTCTACAAAATAGTATTATTACACAACAGATCTATACTATTCCCATATGCTTTTATAATACTGATTTACAAACTATACATAGTTGTCCTGATACCATAGAAATTACTTTGAAGGGGCCAAAAAAAATAATACAAAAGTTAGATTCTAATTCTTTAGCATTACATATTAATGCACAAAGATGTACATCTGTCAATCAACAGTGGATGTGTGCCTCTGAGGGAACTATTTTTGTACCAAAAAGCGTGTCTGTGGTATACTATAATCCTACACATATAATAGTGCAACCTCAAACAATATAGTAATAGTATGGAAAAGACACGGATTGGATTTAAAAAAATAATAAGTACTATCGGTTCACTTTTTATTACCGGACTCTTTATTATTTTACCCTTAACAATAACATTAATTGTTTTAAATAGTGTTATTCGGTTTATTAGCCGCTGGCTTGAACCTATTCATCGTATATTACAACCAACATTTTTGGGTGTAATACCATATGCAGAAATATTTTTAATTTTCTTTACTATTTTGCTTATTGGATTCATTTATCGTATTTTCATTATACGTTCACTCATTCATGCTATTGATGCATTGTTTGGTTCTATTCCTCTTATTAGTCCTATCTATTCTGGCATCCGACAATTATTACATGCATTTAATGCACAAGATGGCTTTACTTTTAAACAGGTTGTACTTATTGAATTTCCTCGCAAAGGTGTTTACAGTATTGGTTTTGTTACTAGTAAGTTACCCGTACATTTAAAACCGGAAGATAATACCGATTTATACGGTGTCTATATACCAACTACGCCAAATCCAGCGACAGGATTTTTTGTAGTTGCATCACCATCAGAATATATGGTAGTTGATCTTACTCGCCAAGAAGCAATGGCACTTATTATGTCTGGTGGTATAGTACAGCCAGACAGATTTATGTCAAAAGATTCCTAAGATTTGCAGCCTTATTAAAAAAAATTATTGACAAAATATATTCATAACAGCATTCTCATATCAATCAACCGAAAAAACTCTTGGGGGATTTTTATGTTTTTAAATAGATATTTTTATATAGCAATTGTCATAAGCACTTTTACATTACATGCAATGGAAATGGGAAAAGATAATTATTATAATATTAGAACCATGCCTTTAGATATACAATTGCCAATATATAATCAATTAAAAAATGAAGATTTGCAAAATTTGAGCCTTACGTGTACTGATATGCATAATACTATTAAACCATTTTTGCAGACACGTAAAAAAAATATACGATTAAACCAAATTACTCTATTGCAATTATTGGAAAAGCACTATAGGACAATACCACATTTGAGACATCTACAGTTTTCTAATGCTATTAAAGATTTAAAAAAAGACGAACATTATCAAACTTTACTACCCTTCAGAAATGATATTGTCAATATAGCATGGCGCTGTGATCAAAATAATACCGCATGCACCTTTGTTGCTCATACGCCAAGTTCTTTTACTCTTTTTTATGCTTTACTTAATAAAAATCTTACCTTTGAATCAAAGCTAGCAAACTTACACAATACACAAATGGTGTATATGCCTTATTTTGATACTAATAATAATGCAAGCGTGATTGATGTATATAAAAATTTTGCTAATAATAAAAATATGAGCAAAGCAGTATCACTATCTCCCGATAAAGAATCAAAAGAAATATGGCGCACAATCAATATACATGATGCTAATACATCATATTCACTTGCACATATGAAAAAATATCCTATATTACTTGCACAGTGCGGCATAGCGGCACATACAGATGTTCTAACTCATGAAACACCTGAAAATACATTAACATGTTTAATTAATGATATTCATATTCCAGGCCTATTTACCCCTTACAAAGAAAAATTAACGCATATTTTCGCATTTCCAAAAATAATGATGCCGAATTATAATTGCAATAAAGAAACAATATTAGACTGGGCTCATTTTTATTATGCATGTGGTAATATCAAACCGACAACCGACTGTTTTAGCCATTATCAACACATACTATTTACAGAAGCGCGAAAGCAAAATCCTTGCATGTCATATGATAGTATAATTAATAATGGCGACTTACAATCATTATTTAATACATGCGTGCACAATCATTCATATAAACCTTATGAAAAATTTTTGAATGCTAGCTATGGATTAATATGTAATAAAAATAATAAAAATATAATACTTTCTATACATCATAATCCAGATAATAATTATAAAACCATGGATATTCGTTCTATGCCATTAAAGTTCTTTGGTCCCAATCCTCGATTATATGAAACATTATCGGTCTCTTTTGATAATACATATACTATTATTGATGCAGATACTTTTATACAAAGTTTAACTAATATTAAGGCTAAAGCTGCATTAATATTAAAAAATCATAAAAATAATCAAGAGCAAGTTACTTTGCATATAATAAAATTACCATCAAACGCTGCATTTCCAAAAGACAGCGAATATAAAAAAACATATGGAATACCTTCAGAATATACCGCAACTGCCATAGATTTTTTTGGCAAGAATGAGCTTCATGTTACTTTACAACCAAAAAAAGAACCTACAAAAATAAGCACACTCATCATTGATACAAAACTAAACAGAAAAAAAATTATAGATAAAAAACTTAAAAACAAAAAATATGTTTAAATAAAAAATTGAGTTACAATACATTGTAATATGGTATCCATACGTGACTAAAATGAAGGAGGTAATAATGACAAGCAAGTACTTATATATATTACTTATTTTTTCTTGTATTAATTATGCAATGGAAAAAGAGGAACTTAAAACATTTCATTATTGGCAGAATTTACCGTATGACGCAAAAAAATATACACTGAACACATTGCCAGATAAAGAGGTGCGGCAATGTGCATTAATTGACAAAAACCATTATGCAATAGCACAATCTATTATTGAAGATAGAGAAAAAGAGCAATGCGAACAAAGAAGTGATTTTCTTACTTTATTGCGTGATTTTAAATATCCTATTTTAGAACATATAAATCTTGATAAAGCACTATATACATTAAAGCACTATAATACCGATTATGTAGGTAACCCATTTGAACTAAAATCAATCGCTTCTTCCATTGCCTGGAATAACACAAATTCAATATGCAGTTTTATTGCCAAAAATAAAAATCAAGGAGCTTCTATATATATTGCTACCAAAAATTTGGGAGAGACCCATACCATACATGAAATACCATTTAAGAATACCCGTTGGGGAATAATTAATCAGCTATTTTTTAACCATAATACACAATTTACCATTTTACAACCGGATGAATTTGGAAATGATTATATACAAGTAACAGATATAGATACAAGATTGATTAATTACGGAACTGTGGCAGCAACTCATGCACTTTATTTTGATATAGACGGTAACTCAGAACCGCTAGAATATTTTTTTGAATATCCATTATTAATAAAGAAATATTGCACATATTTTAATCATGATGATAATAAAGTGCTTCCTATAGATAAAATCACTATTCCAGGTTTTTCTTCTAAATATGCACCTATATTAAAAGAACTCATGCATAATGAAGGATTTATATCTGGACAAAAAAAATATAATATGTCCCAAGATGATCTATTAACCTGGGCGCGATTGTTTTATACACTCGGTAATATATCATATTGCAAAGAATATTTAAGAACATATAAAGAACGTACCATCACAGAACTACCTATTACTTTACGTACTATAGGCACACGTCAATGTTGTACTGATTTATCTTATAAATCAAGTATAGAAAATGGAAATTTAGATAAGATATGTAAAGCATGTGCAATTGCCGACAGCAATGAACCATTACGCTCATTTTTGACCGAATGCTACAAAATATTATATAACAAAAATAATCGATATATAGTACTTGAAGTTAATCCTTGTATAGATCAACCACAAAAAATTATACAGGTATTGCAAACGGAAATACCACTTTATAAAATAAATCGATGCAACAAAAATCATATATATAGACCAAATGGTGACCATATTATTGATGTTGATTACTATACAAGTACTGATACACCAGCCAAAATTGCTTTATTAATCCGTAATGCTATTGCGCAAAAACTTGTTCTTTATACTTCCCTAATATCAGCTTCAAATAAACAACCTGAGCAAAATCAATATACACATAAACACTTTATAGAGGAAAAAAGTTATGAATTGCCAACTAACTACACCGCTGAATCCATCTCATTTGACCCTTATTATGATGATGAAATTATTAATGTGTATATGCAGCCAGAACTATTTGATTTTCTGCGTATACCAATAATACGTATTAATACAAGAGATAGTACGCATACTATAACACATACATTACATAAACAACTTTTAAATCCGATTACTTTGGTCAATTATTTTATGCCGTTTTGAGTGCAATAATAATTTCACTTATCTTGTCTGCAGGTATTTTAGTATTAAAAAAATGAAGTCGCTTAAATAATTCTGGTGTTGGTATTTGCAATTCAGGGATTTGACTTTCTGCCTGTACCGTTTTGATAGGAGGAATGAATTTGAATTTATCAACATAATAACCAAGCACATCTGGTCTGTATATATAATTGAGCAATGCGTAGACTAATTCTTTTTGTTTTGTTTGTGCAGGAATTACAAACGAATCTATATCAACAAACCCACCTTCTTGTGGAATAAAAAATTTAATATAGGGATATAATGCCATAGTACGCATAATATCACCACTGAGCGTAACTACCAAAGGACACGAACGGGATGCCAATAAATTACCAATACGTTCATCAGCATACAAGGTAACCCATTGTTTTTGTTTAATAAGTAATTGTTTAATTTTTTCAAAATCCTGTTGGTCTAAATTATCAATGCGGCCAAACAAATACAATGCCGCCATTAAAATAATTTCTCGTGCATCTTCTCGCATACCTATGCAATAAGAAATTTGCGTTTCATCAAATATTGCTTCCCAGCCCAATTTTTTTCTATCAGAAAAAAATGCACTATCTACGGCAAAACCATAAACACCCCAATAATAGGGGATAGAAAAATAATTATGCGGATCAAATGTATGATTCAATAATGCTGGATATATATCTTTGAAAAACGGTAATGCATTTTTATCAAGCGGTTGAATAAGATTATTCTGTTTGAGTAGCGGAATTTGATAATCAGAAATCATAACTAAATCATAGCCAGCTGCTTTTGTTATTACCAATTTCATATACAATTCATCAGCATTTTCTGCATAACTTACATGTACCTTGACGCCATGTATACGCTCAAATGCATCGAAGGTGTCTGCATTAATACTATTGGGCATAGCCAAAATAGTAAGCGTTTTTTCTGTCGATCTGTTCATGATTATATAGTATGAAAGGGCTAAAATACCCGTTAATAAACCGAACCAAAAAATTACTATACCTATTCTGATCAATAATTGATGAATTCCTATATGCATCATTTATCCTCGTTTACCAAATTGAAACCATGCACACAGGCCAATAAGTACTGCACTGGTGATAATCATTAATGTAGAAATAACATTTACCATTGGTGTTGCGCCAGCAAGAATTAAGGCAAAAAGATACACAGGTAAGGTTTGGGCTGATGGGCCTGAACAGAAAAATGAAAGTATAAAATCATCAAAAGAAACAATAAATACTAGTAATGCTGATGCAATCAAAGAAGGTAATAAAAAAGGCAATACCACATACTGCAATGTTTGTGCTCGCGTGGCTCCTAAATCATATGATGCTTCCAGTAACCGATGATCAAGTGACTGATATCGCGCATATACTATTGGTACAACATAACTGAGACCTAATAATGTATGTGCTACAATTAATGTTGGCAATCCCAATGAAGCGTGTAACACATATAAAGCACTAATAAGACCTGCAGCAAGTACAATTTCCGGAACTGCCAGAGGCAAATAAAAAAGAGGCATATAATGTTGCAGTCTAGCCGGAATAGCATAAAAAACATATAAAAAACCAAATATGACACTGAGCAGTACAGAACTACATGCTACTATAATTGAGTTATATAATGCATCATGTACTTCAGATGATGATAAAACTTCTGTATACCATTGAGTAGTAAAACCAAGCCAATCAACTGGATACTCACCTTTATTAAAAGAAAATATAATAAGTACTATAATAGGAATATACAAAAAAAGATATACTGCTGCTATACATAGCACAAATCTCATTGATACTCGCTGCTGAATCATTACTAGATTACCTCCGTGATAGCACAGGATGTATCACACGCAGATATAAATGACCTAATGCAATACTACTGAGTAATGCTATACCACTCAATACGGTAAATGCAGCACCAAGGTGCTCATTGCGTGCTGTTAAAATATAATGCGTAATAGTGGAACCAATATACATATAGCGCGATCCTCCCATAATCATAGGAATTATAAATTCGCCACATGCAGGAATAAATACCAATAAACATCCCGTTTGAATACCCACTTTAGATAGAGGGATAGTAATTCGTATAAATGTTTGCCACCGTGTAGCACCCAGATCTTGTGATGCCTCCAGCAATCGCCAATCAAATTTCTGCAAAACACTATAAATAGGTACAATCATAAATGGCAAAAAACAATAAACCATCACACATATAACGGCAAACCAGTTATAGGTCAATAACCATGGTTTTGAAATAAGTCCTATATAGAGTAATAGCCTATTAATTAATCCTTGTTTATCTAAAATAAAAAACCAAGCATACGCTTGGGTCAAGAAATTAGTCCAAAATGGTAAGGTAAGCAAAAATAATAATATTGTGCGCCATCTACCTGCGTATAATGCTAAAAAATAAGCAACAGGATAGCCAATAAACAAACATAGAGAAACCGTCAATAATGCAAGCAATAATGAATTTCCTATAATAAGAAAATGGGGAAGTGTAAAAATTGCGGCATAATGATCTAAGGTTACTATATACCAAGGTGTTTCACTAGATACTCTATGAAGACTAGTATATACCGTTAATGCAAGTGGCACACACACAAAAAGGAATTGCCACATCAAAGCCGGCAAGGCAAGAAAAAATGGCATTTCCCGTTTGATCATAGACCACATGTATTACTCCTTAAATAATACTACTGAATCAGAGTTCCAATGCAGGTATACAATATCATCATATGTGACTACGTCTCGCGTACTATGTTCTTCATTCTGTCTAAATACACGCATCATCAAATCCGGCAATACTCGTACATTATATTGCGTTGAACGGCCATGGTAAATAATTGCCTCAATAGTACCTTTCATATAATTTTGATACGTATCAAGTTTTCTCAAACTTACTTCAATTTTTTCTGGCCTAATACTCATTACAAGCTGAGTACCCTCTATCTGCCAATCCTGTTCTTTTGGCATTGGCAATACAAAGCGTCCCACCTTAGTTATATCTAAAAAATAAATATTATCTTGTTGAATTACAGTACCATATAAAATATTGGTAGTGCCTACAAATTGTGCCACAAATACGGTAATGGGAAATTCATAAATTTCCATAGGCGTGCCAACTTGTTCAACTTGCCCATCTTCATTCATAATTGCCATATAATCTGCAACCGTTAATGCCTCAAGCTGATCATGCGTCACATACACAAAAGTTGTACGTAAATCATCTTGTAATTCAACAAGCTCTATAAGCATTTTTTCACGTAATTTAAAATCAAGTGCCGCCAGTGGTTCATCAAGTAATAATACATCTGGTTGATTTATAAGTGCACGACCTAATGCAACGCGTTGTTGCTGGCCACCAGAAAGTTGTGAAATAGGTTTATAGGCATACCGAGCTAAATGAACTTTTTCCAGAGTAGCCAGTACCTTTTCCTTAATTATATCTTGATGTACATGGCGAAGCATAAGACCATAGGCAACATTATCAAATACATTCATATGAGGAAATAGAGCATAATTCTGAAATACTGTATTGACACACCGCAAATGAGGTGGCACATCAGTTATATCTTCATCACCCACAAAAACCCGTCCTTTATCTGGTTGCTCAAAACCAGCAATTAATCGAAGTAATGTAGTCTTTCCACTACCACTAGGACCTAAAATAGCAAAAAAGGAACCGCTCGGAATTTCTAAATTTAAATTCTGTAGTACCGGTTCATGATTAAATGATTTATATACACGCTCAAATCGAATACCCTTCATGTACATGACCTGTCTTTGGCAAAAAATAATGGTACCACAATATCAGATAATGTACAGGGTACCACAACAGCAACCAAAAGTAGTACAAAAACCATACCAATTTGTTTATGCCACATTAAAAGTCCATGACCAACCAAATAAAATACAGAAGCAAGCGAACTAATAAAAATATGCACAAAATGGGAAAAAACAGAATAAGCAGCTTGTTTGCTGATATGATGATTTGCCAAAATTACTCCATTGGCAATACCTACTACCAAAAATGGTGCTATATTCATAAATTCTTTCAAAAAACAGACATGCAGATCCATGGGAGCGCCAAGTAATCGCCCTCCCACATAGGGCATTAAAATATCAGAAAGTACACAAAAGGTTATAGATGTACACGACCCTACAATAATTCCTTTGATCCATTTACGCGAATATTTGGCAAAGGTTATCATCACACCAGTACCAGCAAACGCTATATGCATATAGTGAAAATTATGGAATAAGGCATTTGATATTTTGTGCACCACTTTGGGGTCGGCTTCCCGAAAGGCCAAAAGGGTCAAAAAACTTAATAAACCCAAACATAATGATACTGCCAAAACGGCATAGGGAAAATGGCACATAAGTTCTTGATAAAGAGTATGTTTATGTGCATGTGAATGACCGGCTTCCATTGCTTGTTCCTCTCTACACACACGCACAATAAGCGGCTGTAGCAATTAATACTTTATAATGTTTAATAAAAAATAGAATGAATCTAATTATAATAAAGTATAAAAAACTATTGTAATGTCCGCAAGTTAGTTATGTACTTTTACTCTAAAAATTATTAATCAATGACCCGAAAAACCCCGCGATAGTCTTTTACTTTCAAAAATGGCTCTATTTCTACCGCTTTCAGTTGAACCTGTTTGGTACCTCTGTGAATAATATCCACAAAAGAATCTACCTGTTCCTTTGGCCCGCAAACCATCACAATAGTCCGCTGCTCAGGCAAAGAAACTTGGGCTAATCCTTCAAGCCCTAACTCATGGGCATGCTTTTGTACAAAATCTCGCAAGAAATTTTCAGGATATTCGGTATTAAAGCTAATTTTGACACATTTATTCATTACGCTCCTTCCCTACCTTTTTGAGCAACAGTAACAAATAAATAAGGCGTATGTCAAAATTTTTTATTTATATGAAATAAGATTATATCTCCTGACGGTTTCTATTATTGAGTCCTAACTCACGCATTGCCTGCAAAGTAACTGATTTGCGCCTTTTTATTTTTGCTTTGCCATCAAATTTTCCCATAAGCTCTTTTTTGCTCAAACAAGGTAATACAATTCGATTTCTATTTATAGCAATATATGCAATAGCATACAAAGGAACAGGTAGGGATATATTATCTTCCATTTTGTATCGTATACAAAACGGTCTATAATGATAAAATATATAAGAAGCAAAACCGCAACCGCATGTATTATATTCTATATCAACTATTTTTGCTTGTATTGATAGATCTTTCTGTAAATATTTTTTAAGTTCATAGCTAAAACGATCGATGCTTTTGTAACGTAATACCTGTTTACCGATTTCTTCATGAAACTGAGATACATCATGTAATATTCCTCTAGCATCAGCACTGGTAAAGTTATTACTTTTCATGTTTCGATATATCTCAATTAAATCTATTTTTTCAGTTTGTGGAATAAGATCCCACTGAGATTCTTGATTAAAATATTGTAATAACTTTTGGAGTTTATTGGGATCATAATTATTATTTACATCAAATAACTTCCAGTTATTCAAAGTACTCATACTATATATATCTTGCGCAACATCCGCGTGGTTATTGCAAACCATTCGCATGCCTCTATATTTGATTGCCTGATATGCTGCATACAAACCAGCACCCAAAATACATCCGCCCACAATGCCACCGGCCAAAAATGCATGTTCTTTTTTTATTGAAGATGTATAGGAATTAACATTCCATGAATACGGCGGCCACATCGAACTTAGATGATAATTCATGAAACCAAAAACAATAAGAAAATATCTATAGCATTTATTAATATTCATACTTATTCTTCACATCCAAAACTTCCATTGCATGGCTTTCCTTTTGTCAATGAAATACCTAAATCCATACAACGTGCTGTTTCATATAATATATGTATAGGCACTGGAATCTTGGTACGTTTCATACGAAAACAAAAAGGATAGATACGAATGCCATTCTGAGATGGTTCAACATATACATCAATACCATCAATGTCATGTCCTAGTTCATTTTTTATAGATGTATGTAATTGTTTTGAATATGAATCAACCAAATTAACGTTATGATTCGCATTTTTATGCATTATTTGCTTATACATTTCAGCATGCATATTTGAAGTATCTTCTAATATATCAATATTTTGTTTGCAAGTAATATTATATTGGCGTAAATGGTCACGTAATTCTTTGAGTTGCGCAATTTCTTGATCTATTAATGGGTCGCTAAGTTTTTGATGAATATATTCAAATATTTCTCCAGCTTTTTTTTGATTATAATTATTATTTTGGTCAAACAAATCCCATTGATTCATACAGCTTAATGTATGCATATGAGTTGCAGCATTAGCGATACTATTGCAAACCATTCGCATGCCTCTATATTTGATTGCTTGATATGCAGCATATAAGCCAGCGCCCAGAATGCATCCACCCACAATGCCACCGGCCAAAAATGCATGTTCTTTTTTTATGGTAGGCATATAAGAATGTAAATTGCATGTATGCATGGACCATATTTCACTTATTGGTAGTACGCCAAAAACAACAATAAACAAAATGTATCGAGTGCACCTATTGTTATTCACAATTTATTCCTCACATTCATCTGCATAATATACTGATAATAAATAATGTATTGGTACTGGATTTGATCGTCCATTCTGTTTAACCCAAAAAGGAAAGGCGTTTTGAGGTTTAATTTCTACTGAAACTTCATTTAATTTTTTATCCTTTTTTATATACTCTTCAACTAAGCTTGTATAATGATTTCTCAGAAGAAGATGTTGTACATCATTATGCTTCTGATCTATATGTCTTGTTTTATAATCTATCTCATGGTTATATATATCCTTCTGACAAGTTGATTGATTCTGAATTATTTCAAAAATATCTTCAAGAATTAATCCATTTTGTTTAGTAAAATCATATATTTTTATCAATCCTGCAACAGTATCTTCAGGAATAAATTCATTTTTTTTAATAGAATTATATATCCTGATCAATCCTTTACGATCTTCTCGGGACATATTAGCCCAGGTGGCATCTTGTTGAAAATTATTTACAAAATTATGCATCATGTTCCAATCATATCCTTTATTAGAAGAAAGTCCCCAACCATGTTCCTCACTTAGAGTAAATACAGATTGAGCTACATGTGCCTGAATCTTGCTTACTCTTTGCGTGCCCCTATATCTGATTGCTTGATATGCAGCATATAAGCCAGCGCCCAGAATGCATCCACCCACAATGCCTCCTGCCAAAAATGCATGTTCTTTTTTTATCGTAGATACATATGCATTAACATTCCATGAATGTGGCATCCACATCGAACTTAGATGATAATTCATGAAACCAAAAACAATAAGAAAATATCTATAGCATTTATTAATATTCATACTTATTCTTCACATCCAAAACTTCCAAATATTTGGCTGCAGGGCTTTCCTTGCATTAAAGATATGCCTAAATTCATATCATTTGATACTTTATATAGTACACGTATAGGTATCGGGATTTTTAAACAGGTCATACGAAAGCGAAAAGGATAATATGTAGTAGTACCATATACATCCACACCATCTATATCACGCCCTAATTCTTCTTTTATACATGCATGCAATTGATTGGAATATTCATCAATCTTCCCCTCTTTTTTTGCTATATTATACATTTTATTATGTATAGCTATATGCTCATCCCATATGTTAATACCTTGTTTGGAAGTAATTTTATATTGACGTAAATAGTCACGTAATTCTCTAAGTTCTTGATTTTCTTGTGCCGTTATTGGATCACGAACTGATTGATCAAAATATTTTAATAAATCGCCTACTTCTTTTATTTTATAACTACCATTTTCATCAAATAACTTCCAGCCATTCAAAGTGCTCATACTGTATAAATGTTTTGCCACATCTGCATGATTATTGCGTACCATTCGCATACCTTTATATTTGATTGCCTTATATGCTGCATACAAACCAGCACCCAGAATACATCCGCCCACAATGCCACCGGCCAAAAATGCATGTTCTTTTTTTATGGTAGATAAGTAATTACTGGAATTGAGTGTAGATATAGGTTGCCACATGGTTTGTACTTGGAAACTAAATACTATGAGTATTAGGTAAACAGATACAAAACAATATTGTAGATATATATTATAATTCACATCTATCCTCCCAAAATGAATATATTAAAATATCTAAAGGAATAGGGATTGACCGCTTTGTTGTATTTTGTATATAGCAAAAAGGAAATTGGCATCTAGGTTTAATGTTTATTGAATCAAAATCCGATAATTCAGCTATATTTTTTTGTATCGATGAAATAAGATTTGTGTTTTTTGTATAATAATCATATATATCTGCATGAAATTTTGATTGCTGTATAAGCATAGCATATGTATCTTGAACTGTTAATTCATTTGTTTTTGCCAACGTATGATGTTCAATGAGCCATTCACGATCGTTTTTTGGTATAGCATCCCACGTTGCATCTTCACTATTTTTAGACAATGCAATAGGGCACGGCGAGTTATTTTTTGATTTTTCTGTGTCTTGTCCAGAAAGATAGGCGGAATTTATTAGGGGACTTACAATAGAAAGCGGCACAATACCTTTTTTTTGATTTTTTCTATCAATAGTCTGAAAATGTATGCGGGAATCAGAAATAGAAATATCATGTATTATATCCGGCATTGTATTTTCATTTATTTTATAGTTCACATCTTCTTTAATCTGATTTTGCATATCAGGTGTTAATGTTTGAAATTTTTCGTACAATATGTGTTGTGATACTACAAAATCATCTACTATAGCAAGCGTATTTGATATGGGTATATTGCTTCTACTTAGTACCGCATTAACATCAATCATTATACCCTGACGAAGTGATTCTTGTTCTTTTAAATATATATCTACTGCTGATTCTTTTTTTTCAGATGAATGATTTGCTTTCCATTGTTTAAATGATTTCCATATATATTGCCCAGCAAGAAGTGTACAGGCACCACCTAAAAACCCAATCCCTACCATTATAGTATCTTTTTTTATGGTTGGCTTATATACATGCACATTCCATGAATGTGGCAGCCACATTGCATCTAGCTGATACATCATGAAAACAACAACAATAAAAAAATATCTACAATAGATCATATATTTTTATTCCTCAGGTAGATCACCAAATGTGTTTAACAATTGCCTTATAGGAACTGGTTTTTGTCATAATTCTAAAAAAAGTAGTAATGGTCATTTGGTGCCGTAATATTGATAGGATTTGATTCTGTATTGTAATGTTTGATTTTCTTTTTTAAATCGCACGTTTTCAGATTGTAATGATTCAATTTGTGGGCGTATATATACCCATTTCCATATATAATGTCCTGCAAGTAGCGCGCATCCACCAGTGAGAAATCCTATACCAAATAGTGCTGTTTCTCGTCGAGATATGGGCATATATGGTTTCCACCAATGCGATTGTATAGTATTATAAAAGAAAAGACCTATAGCCATAGCAATAGAGTTTATTGTATTCATGATACTCTTTTATAGAAGTTGATAATTTTTTTATATATATAAAATAGCTCAATTAATTATGTATAGACACGGTATAATACGCTTTGTACACTGCAATATATGATACTTATTTAATAAGGTGAGGTCAAATGTTGGCTCAATTGCCATTGGATATAAGCACCTTCAGTGAATTAAAAAAATCTCAGTATGTGTATGTAGATAAAACGCAGTACGCCTATGATCTTATTACTGGCGGCAGACGCTATTTTTTGTCACGGCCGCGACGTTTTGGTAAATCCTTGTTTGTGTCTACGCTGGAAGAAATATTACATGGCAATAAAAAACTTTTTCAAAATTTATGGATACATAGAAGTGATTATCCATGGCACAAATATGGGGTCATCAAGCTAGATTTTTCTGCTACCAAAGCATCAACAAGTCATGAGTTAGATAGTGGCATATGCCATCAGTTGCATGATTGTGCACAAGATTATAATCTTGATATTAATGTGGACATGACCAGGCCAGATATTGCTCTACGTGCAATAGTCCGTTCACTATATACCAAATTTGGTCGGGTTGCTATTTTGATTGACGAATATGATCACCCTATTTTGAAAAATCTTAATACTACGCATATTAATGACATTCGTCATGCGATTCAAAACTTTTTTACCGTCATCAAATCACTTGATCAATATGTACAATTTGTATTTATAACTGGAGTCAGTTCATTTACCAAGGCCGGCCTATTTTCGGGTATGAATAATCTTCGCATTATTGGCCTACAGAAACAATACGCAGGCATTTGCGGTTATACCCAAGAAGAGGTTGATTATTATTTTGGCGATTATATTAATACCTGGGCAACAAACAAACAAATTTCTTTTGAAGAACTGCAAAAAAAACTCAAAGAATGGTATAATGGATATTATTTTGGTATTAATGTGAGTCCGGTATATAACCCTTATTCATTTATGTATGCATTATCAGAACAAACATTTAAAAATTATTGGTTTCAGTCAGGTACACCAACCTTTTTGGTAGAAGAACTGGCAAAAGAATATCGCAAGCGGGAATATAATCTTTTTGATATTGGTCACTTTGAAGTATTTGAGGACGTATTGGGATCTTTTGATATAGGTGCCTTATCTGTAGCTACTCTTATGTTTCAGACTGGTTATTTAACTATTACCGGGTATGATCCACTGACTGAGCGGTATACATTGTCATATCCAAATCAAGAAGTCAAAAAATCATTACAACAATACCTTTTGAGTGTATTTGTGCAACTTGATGTTCAAGCAGTCAAACAATTATCATCAGACTTGCTGAAGGCTTTATATGTCCAAAATATTACTGCTATGGTTGCTATACTCAAACAGTTATTGGCTCAGGTACCATACCAACTGCATATTCCTGAAGAAAAATTTTATCATGCATTATTACAGGCATTATTCAGTGCCATAGGGTTAAAGGCACATTCGGAACATTCAATAAGTCATGGCAGACTTGATATGGTTATAGAGTTGCCAAACCTCCTTTATATTATTGAATTTAAAATTAATGCATCCGCCCATGTAGCATTAGCACAAATTGAAGAGCGAAAATATTATGAGCCATTTTTGCATTATCAAAAACCAATTGTATTGCTTGGCATGAATTTTAAGCGAACACCAAAAAAATTTGACATTACTACCGCATCACGGATAATTGAGCCTGAAAGGAATTATTATTATGCATAAAGTACGTGTTCGTTTTGCTCCTGCTCCCACTGGCATGATGCATTTAGGTAATATACGCAGTGCACTTATTAATGCACTCTATGCAGCACGCTATTATGGTACATTAATTTTGCGCATTGAAGATACTGATACACAGCGCAATTATGATCCAGAGGCACAACATATTCAAGCAGATCTTGCCTGGCTTGGCCTTACTTTTCAGGAAGGGCCGGGCATTGGTGGACCACATGAACCGTACTTTCAATCACAACGTGGTGCATTATATGCAGCTAAATTACAATACTTAATAGACAATGGTTATGTATACCGCTGTTTTTGCCAAGAAAATGAGCTTGAACGCAAACGGGAAATGCAAAAAGCGCTCAAACTGCCTCCACGCTATGACCGCACCTGTATGCATTTGACCAAAGATCAGATAGAAAAACTCTGTGCAGATAACAGACCATTTGTGTGGCGATTTAAGTTGGATCATGCACAAACTATTATTATTAATGATTTGTCTCATGGCAACGTTACTTTTGAATTAAAACATTTCTCTGATTTCCCGCTGACGCGGCAAGATGGTACTGTTACTTTTATTTTTGCCAATTGTGTTGATGATATTGATATGGCAATAACGCACATCTTCAGGGGTGAAGAACATATGAGTAATACTGCCTGCCAAGCAGCGTTGTATTATGCATTTGGCGTACCCTTGGCTACCTATTGGCATCTGCCACTCCTTTGTAATGCAAACGGCAAAAAATTATCAAAGCGCGATTTTGGCTTTTCTCTACGTGATCTGAAAGATGCGGGATTTGTACCTGAAGCGATACTCAATTACCTTGCTATTATTGGTGCTTCATATCCAGATGAAATAATGTCATTTAATCAGCTGGTCAATACTATTGAGCTTGAACAACCAACAAAAGTTGGCTATATAACCTATGATGTAGAAAAGTTCCGCTGGGTTAATCGCAAATGGCTTGAACGGTATACACCGGAACAATTATATGAGCGCGTATTACCCTTTTTGCATGCTGCATATCCAACCATAGATTCAATTAATCAAAAACAAATAGAACAAGCACTGCAACTAGCAAAAACAGAAATGGTTACCCTTGCCGATGCAGTACCATTGCTGCGTTATAGTATACATGCACCAGAAACTACCAAGACCGATGTACTTGCCTGTATTGATGAAACATACATACCGCAAGTACTTGCTATTATGCAAAAAACAATACCAACACTTCACACGGGAAATTTTACTGATGCATTCAAAAGCGAAGCACGTGCACACCAAATTCCCCTCAAACCTATTTTTTGGTTTATTCGCTTGGCATTAACCGGCAAAACCGACGGCCCTGCTATCCATGAATTAATTACAATATTAGGAATATCTGAAACACAAAAACGAATAGAACGCTTGATGGATATAATACGTACATAAATTACGTCCATTATTATTCTGGCATGGATCTTTTTCTATATGTACCCTCTTTTTTGATAATAGGGACCGATTTGACTGGCATCCATGTTTTATATTCGTTACCCGGCCAATAAGGCATACCAGGATATGCAGTAAATACCATATTTTCTTCACGTATAGAAGGTATTATTTTTTGCATAAAAGGTATTGTGCTTTTTATAAATGGTGTAACACCATGCAATTCTTTTTTATATATTTCTCCTGAATCTAAAAGATTCAGTGCACCCATATTTTTAAGTGTATACAAATATTTAAACATACCAGGATAACTTGTATATATTCGTTCATGTATATAATGATTTGGATCTGTCAGAAGTTGATAGGGCTTGTCAGAGGGACGCTGTGACAATAATCCTTGTGCATAATGAATATTTGGTTTTATAACAGCTGTTTGCAAAGCTTCCAATAAATTTTTATTATTGCTGGTTATTTGAAATGAATTTTCATATGTTCGAGTAGGATCCTGTGCCATTACCATGCCGTAATTACGTAGATTAATAAGATCATATGCGTCAAAAATTTTTTGTTCAGGCGTTGGTGGTAAATCTAAATCTGCATATACAAAAGCAGTGGTTTTTTTGTCAGCAGTGTTACTTAATGTATCATGTGTAGCTATCGCGCGTAAAAGATCTACACGAAAAAATACGGGAATTTTATCTGAAAACACTTCAGGATGCTCTTTGACTTCTGGAAGATCTCTAATATCTTTTAGTATAATTGCTGGCGTTTTAGGGTTATATGCAGATTCTGCTATAATTTCTTTTTTAGTATTTTCAATTGCTTGCGGCGTTTCCATTGCACTATCATACCAAAGGTTAACTTGCTTTGCTTTTGGATTAACTTGAGCCCATCTGGCAATATGACGAATCAGATCTTTATTAATAGCCTCTGGCGCCAAGGTCTTTTGCTCTTCTTTTTTTTGTTTATTAATCCACATAAAATTAAGATCATATTCCGGAACTTGCAAATTGGGTGATACTGTTTTAGTTTGTGTAAGTTTACTAATAGGAGAAGAAAATAAACTGCGTAATTTTGCAGTAAAATTACTAAATAACGCGTGGGTATTATAGCTAATGCATAGTACACTTAACATTATAATTACTAATTTTCTGTTCATTGATATCTCCACTTATACTGTATCAGTAATAAATATATTATAATTTAATTACTAATGTCAATATTTTTATCGAGTATATATATATTATTGCTGAAATTTTACAAAACAATATGTACATAGCCTAATTAATTGAGCAATATAGTACAGAACATAAGTATGATACGCTCAATATTATACATTATACTAATAGGAAAATGAATATGATGCATATATCAAAAAATTATATACAATATTTTTTTATCATTTCTTCATGCAGTTTTTGTGTCTTATATGGTGGCGATATAACTATTGTATATAACCTTCGCATTGCAGAAACTACGCGGCATCAGGCCCATGCATTCAAAAAAGGACAAGCATCAATTATTACCGCCACTGGATTTAACCAATTCCGCAAAAGAGAAAATGATAGCAGACAATTTGCCGGTGGTCTGCTGGGCACTTACATCTATTCATTGGAATCTTTTTATGTACGCGTTGCTACTGCTGTAGGCCATGTATCTTCTGATGGGCCACGCGATTGTTTTGCAGCTACCCAAATGGACGACGTATTGTTTTCTGCTGGCTATGGGTTTAGTTTTGATGACACATTACGCATGACTATATCAGCACATGTAGGTATACCCACACATAGTGATACAAGTTTGGCTGATATGCAATTTGGTACTGGTCATGCCAGCCTTGGCGGCCAGATTGATGGTTTATGGCATTATACAAAAAATAGCGCTTTGCTGGCTGCAGTACGCTTTATCCACTTTTTCCCTCGCACCGTACCTGTTGATGATCTACCGCATTGTTTCAGATTCACTCTTGGTAATGTGATTGATCTATTTTTTAGCTATCAAACACAATGGGCAAAGCGACACCAGATAGAAATAGGATACAACCCAACATGTATATGTAATGCAACTATACACCCGACTATATGTAGTATTACTAATCAAATTAATATTCTCACACAAAGTTTTTTTGGTACCTATCGGTATGGCTTTCTGCTTAATACTATGCCAAGCGCAATAATAATTGGAATTTCCTATGGCTTTGATCATCGGCCAGCACAGCTAAGTGACCAGTATATTGTGACGCCATGGATATCATGGGGAATACTTTTTTAAAATAAAGTATCTTAATTCCTATGTGAATTTACCAAAACATCAACAATAAAGACGACGGCACCTTTCAGCAGTCCTGATACATCTATATTGCAAGATTCAGTTACACTCTGTGCAGCCTGTGCTACTTTAGTTTCTGCAATGCGATTACTAATCGTTTGAGCAGTAGCAGTATGTGATAGTGCATCAGCTATACAATATGTAGCTATATTAATTCCTGATGCAACCAGCGATCCACGAATAGATTCTTTATTTGCTTGGGTTCTACAATCGCGTAATTGGTCAAGACCAGATACAACGGTATTTGTGAATATAGCATTTTGAACGGTATTGCCTACAGTTTTTATTTTTTTCTTCGTTTCAGGCTGCAATCCCAATCTATTAAGTGCTTTGTTGGGAATAGTGCTTTTTTCTATCGCTTTGGTTGTCAACCATAAACCTACTGGTGAAGTAACAAGTCGCGGAATAGATCGATTATAATCCCAGGTCTTGTGCTCCTTTACTATTTTTGTAGCATCCAACACTATTTTGCTTGTATATGTAGCTACATTTTGGTGTACATTTCCTATAATTCTATGAGAATATTTGCGCGGATCAAAATTTGAATAATGCATAGCTAAACTTATTGATGACATACAAAGAGATACAATCCCACATACTATTTTTTTGGTGAACATACAATTTTTCCTAATAAAAATCGTTATTATATATAAAATAATAGTATACGCTAATTGTTTAATCACGCAATAAAACAAAAGCTTAATTTTATTTTATGATAGTCTTAATATAAAAGTTATGCATATTAGAGAATAGAATTTAATATTGGATTATTATAAAGGAATTTCATGATAAGAAAATCTTTGATTGACCTTTTACATAGGTATATACCATCAGTAGAAGAAGTAGCATATAAAGATCAAATAGTATCATTTATACAGCAATATCCTGAATGCTTTGAGCGTTCATTGCCGGTAGGTCATATTACTGCTTCTGCTTGGCTTTTGAATAATGATAAGTCAAAGGTATTATTGATGCATCATGCAAAACTGAATCAATGGGTTCAACTGGGCGGTCATTGTGATGGCAATCCTGATGTTTTGGCAGTAGCAATTAAAGAAGCACAAGAAGAATCTGGCATAAAGCAGATAGTCCCGGTAATGCACCAAATATTTGATATTGATATTCATGCAATACCTGCAAATAAATATGAAGCGGCACACTTTCACTATGATGTGCGATTTTTATTGCAGGTTACCAGTAATGAAGATATACAAAAAAATGAAGAATCACATGCATTGCGCTGGATAGGAAAAAACTCTACTGAATTACCAACCAATGCCCAATCTGTAGTACGCATGTTTAATAAATGGATCAACTACAATGAGACTCATTAAATAACTGTTTATAAATCTCAAAAGTTATATATGATTAATCAATCGATTAGGCAGCTTTTGCAGATTAGTTACTAAGCCTTTTTGCTCAAAATAATGCATTACATGCAAAAATAATTGTTCCATATCCTGCGGAACAAAAAATTCAAAAATACTTCTTTCTATATCAATCGTACGATCAAAACAGATATGATCATATGTTTTGAGCGCCGCAACTACAAACCAACATAGATTGCGTTCAACTGTTGCCTGATAATACATAGATGATTTTTGTATCTGCATACTATTTATTTTTATCTCTGCTATTAAAATGACATTATAATAATTTTTTATTAATAATTTATCTATTATATAGCTTTAATGCATCATAATCGATGTGGCCAATAAGGTGATCTGGTTTTAAATTTTCTTTTTCTTCTAATTCAAATTGTTTAGTTATAGTACCATGTTCTAATACCCAAATCTTATTACCAATACTTAATGCAATGTGCGGGTCATGTGTTATCAATAATGTAGTTATTTTGTTTTTTCTAATAAACTGAGTGGCATATTGTAGTAATTTTGTTGATGCTTGAGGATCAAGCGCTGCAGTAGGTTCATCAAGCAACAAAATTTTAGGAATTTGCTGGGTTGCCATTACAAAAGCAATAAGCTGTCTTTGCCCACCAGATAATGTATTCATCGACTTTTTTAAAATTGATTCAGGCATACCAAGAGTATGCACCAATTCCTGTGCTCTATTTGTGGGCATATCGGCCATACCATCAATTAAGCGAGCAGAGCGTCGGCTATATTGGGTCATTGCTAAATTTTGTTCTACGGTCATTGATCCAACTGAGTTTAATTGAGTATTTTGAAATATACGTGTAACCATTGAAGACAGTTTTAATTCATTCCAATAAGTTACATCAATACCATCCAACAGTATGCTGCCACTTATCGGTTTTATTTTCCCAGCGATAGTATCAAAAAAAGTGCTTTTACCTGCCCCATTTGTTCCTACTATAACTATAAAATCCCCCTGTTTAACCTGACAAGATAAATCACGTAAAATATAATTACTATCAAAACGTACATTAATAGAATTAAGACTTAACATATTTTATATCCCTAGGTGTATTTATATATTGTTTAATCATAATTAATACTATAATAAGCAGGGCTGTAATTAGTTTATTCCAATCCGGATCACATTGTAATTCAAAGGTAATAGCAAGAATAGCCTGATAAAAAATGGAACCAACAATTAATAGAAATCCAAAGGATGTTGAAAGTGTTTGAGCTAAAATCATACCTGCCAAACCAATAATTAAAACACCAACACTTGTCCATATAGAAAAATAACCAACATATTGTACAAATATTCCGCCAGCTAAAGCGGCAAGGGTATTTGATATAACTAATCCCATTGTTATATAAAAATCTACACTTTTACCAACATTAATAAGCATTTGTGGTGTATCACCAACTGCTTGAAGCAAAAAGCCTACTTCTGTATTTAAAAACCATTTAATGCTATACAAAATGGTAATAACTATAGCGAGCAACAATAGCAAGGTATTATATGATGATGACCACAATGATGGCATTATATTAAATATTGTTGGCTTATTTATTAATGTTATGTTGGCACCAGCAATTTTTAACATGATAGAAAAGGAACCCGTTGTCACTACAATACCACTAATTAAATTATTAAGTTTTAATTTCGTATTAAGTAACCCTGTAATAATACCAGAAAACATACCAATAATTGCACTGGCAATACACACAAACCATGGATGTACATTTACGCTTATTAAAAAGGCGGTTAAGGCTCCTCCCAAGCCAAAAGCTCCCTCAACAGCCAAGTTATCAAATTTTATTAGGCGTGAAGCAATATAAACTCCAAAACTTACAATACCAAAAATTAATCCTCGCTCAATAATTCCTGGTACTATTTCTAGTTGCTCAATCATACATTACTTTCGATTACACTAATATAATAGTATCTTTTTTTAATGCCTCAGGAACAACTAATTCGAGCATCGCTAGTGTCTTTGCATTGATATATATAGTATCAATATGTGGCATTGTCATAGGTATTTCATATGGTTTTTTACCTTCAACAAGTATTGAATATGCCATTTCTGCTGCCTGCTTGCCGCTTTCTTTATAATCAATTCCTCTGGCAGCCAATGCACCAAATTTCACGAGCATATTATCACTCACTATAAATGGTTTTTTTCTTGTATTAATAATTGATGTAACTAATGTAATGGCTGAAGAAATAGTATTATCATTAGGGGCAAGAATAACATCAGATTTTCTGCATGCAAGCTCAACCACTGCAGGTATATCTGATTCGTTACTTACTGTAAAATCTAAAGGAATCAGGCCTTGACGGGAAAGTTCATCACGCATTAATTGTGCTGAAACAAGCGAGTTGGTTTCTGTATTAGTATATAATAAGCCGACAGTCTTTGCATTTGGAATTAATTGTACTAACATTTCTATTTGAGCTTTAATATCAATCATATCTTTGGTACCACAAACATTTGTTTTAGGATGTATCAATCCTAGACTAATTGGATCAGTAACTGCGGCAATAATAATTGGTCGTTCTTTTTCAACTGAGCTTAATGCTTGAGCAGCTGGTGTAGCAATAGCTAGAAAAGCATCAATTTGTTTATTACTATGAAATTGCTGTGCAATTGTATGTATACTAGTAATTGATCCTTGTCCATTTTTTATAATAAAACCAATATCATCGTGCATTAATTTTTTTAATTCTTCAATAAATCCCTTTTCAGCTTCATCAAGTGCTGAGTGTGAGGTTGTCTTCAAAATTCCTATCGAATAAATAGAATTTTTTCTTTGTGTATGTTTAATTAATAAGAATGCAGCAACAAATCCAAATACTATAAAGGGTATTATTAGTTTTTTCATAACAAAATTCCTTATATAAAATAAAGCCAAGATGCAAAATCCGTGTCTGTTCCATTAGTAACAGAATGATATATCATTTGTATTTTCTGTGTTATGCAGCCTGGAGAATGTGAAAATTTTTTATTATCAATTGATTTAATAGGTGTTATTTCACTTGCAGTTCCTGTAAAAAAAGCTTCAGTTGCTTTATTAATATCATATATTGTTAAAGATTGTTCACAAACTTCAATGCCTAATTTTGATGCAATGGCAATAATCGAAGCACGTGTAATGCCAGGTAAAATGGATTTAATATCAGGTGTTTTGAGTTTTCCATCAATCACAAAAAATATATTGGCTACTGATCCTTCAGAAATATTACCATCGTGATCAAGTAGTAAAGCTTCATCAAATCCACGATTTTTTACTTCATGATATGCAAAAATTGAATTAACATAATATCCATTTATTTTATTGTGTACGGGCATAGATTCCGGAGAAATACGTTTAACAGAAGAAATACCCACTTTAATTGCTTCTTTACCTAAATATTTATCCATATTTATTATAATAATTGCACAATGCACCGATAAATTTTTGGGACTAAGTAATAAAGATTCAGACCCAAAAAAAATAATTGGTCTAATATAACAATCTCTCGCATTATTAATTCGTATGGTATCAACAATTGCCTGTTCTATAATATTTTTACTATACGGACACGCTACGCCAAAACATGAAAATGATTGTAATAATCTTTCTACATGATCAGATAATCTAAAAATAGCAGGCCCTTTAGGTGTTGCATAACATCGAATACCTTCAAAAGCACCTGTACCATAATGTAGTGTATGTGTCATAACAGAAATAGTAGCCAATTCAGATGGTACTATAGTTCCATCAAGCCAAATATAAGATTTTTTCATGATTTAAATCTTTATTTCATCTCTAATATTAAATATAGTATACTACAGTAATATATCATATTAATTCGATTATACCTATGATTTTTTAGGAATATAATGAGTACACAAAGCTCGCCCAAAATTGGTCTGACTACAGCAACTATAGTTGGTATGAATGCAATGATTGGTGCTGGTATATTTGCCGCACCGGCATTATTGGCATCTTCTGTTGGACCTGTAGGCATTGTATTGTATATTGGTGTTGTACTTTCAGTTTGGTGTATGGCATTGTCACTTGCTAGACTTGCTGCATTATTCCCGCAAGAAGGTTCGTTCTATACCTACGCCAAACAATGGGGTGGTCATTGGATAGGATTACTTGCAAGTGGATTATATTTGGTTGGTCTTGTTATTGCTATGGGATTATTATCGCAAACGGCTGGCAGTTATATTGGTCATTTTTTTCCTACCTATAGTTCTACAGTACTAGGTTTTATAGTGTTACTTGCCCTGGTATTACTCAATATGTGCGGTGTTGTATTGTCAGAACTGGGACAACAAATTTTAATTGTATGTACATTATTCCCCTTATTGGCAACCACACTATTATGTTTTTTACATGCAGATATACATAATTTATTTCCTTTTGCGCCGTATGGCTTTGGTACTAATTTGCTCAATGCAACACGTCTTGTTATTTTTGGTTTTTTTGGTTTTGAATGTGCTGCATCATTGTTTAATGTTGTGGAAAATCCAAAGCGCAACGTACCGCGCGCATTAACGTATTCTATTATCATTGTCGGTTTAGTATATACTTTATTTATTGCATCACTCATTCTTTCTACGCCATTGGTATTATTTAATAATCCTCTGATGCCACTATCTACCATTTTAAATATGCGATTCCCTGGTAATTATTGGCTTATTATGATGATTCATATGTCTATTTTATCTGCTATTGTAGGTACTATTCATTCTATGATATGGAGTTCAAGTTCGCTGGCATTATCACTTGGTAGTATTGGCAGTAAAGCCATTCGATTGTATACAAAACAATGGCCAGCATTTGCGCAACGCATTGCGGTGTTTTGTATTGGTATAGGTATCACTACCACTTTTTTTTCTTTATCCAATCTTGATCTCTTTTTTTCTTGTACCGCGCTTTTTATTATAGCTTCTTTTATATTATCATTTATAACTTTACTTACCATACAATCAGAATGGCGTAATGGACATAATATTATTGTTATTATAGGAATGAGTACGGCATTTATTATATTGTATTTTGCATTACAAGGACTATTGAAAGCGCTTTATATAAGCTAATTGACCTATGTGCATAAAGAATGTTATACGTTATTTCAAACTAATACCATAGTTGCAACAAAAAGGATTATTGATGTTTTATGCTATACGGAGATACAAATTTTTTTATCATATGGCACTTTTACTTGCATGTATACTAGGATTGCCCGCACCTATACATGCATTGTCATCACTAGCAAAAAATGACCCCTATCCTGTATTTAGTTTACTCTATGAGCATGAATATTTACTCACCAAAAAATTGTTACTTGCCGAAAATGACAATCGCGCTGATGAACGAGGAGATATATTTAGTATTTCCGTTGCCGGTTTTTTCCAAAATGCCGATAGAGGAAAACCTGCAGATGGCTGTATTATTATTGAACCCACTACAGACAATTCCATATCATCATGCAATAATAATGTAAGTACTACGGTACCATCATGTGACAATGTCACCGTGCCTTTGCTTGATATTGGCGGCAGAACAGCAATGATCCCCCTTATTTTTGGTCACCTACCGGCAGGCCAATCATGGGGACCAAAGTTAACTGATGCACGCAACAATTTATATAATAATCCAGCACCGGATGCAGATATTACTGTTGAAAATGACATTGACCCCTCTGAATTTTTTGGATACTTCTCATTCCCTGCAGCCTACAAAAAACGGGGTATGCGTCTTGATCTTGAAGCATTATTACTGTGTGGATTTGGTTTACATTTTCAAGCTGGTTTTGCTTCTATTTGCCAAATTGCCAAACCACGTATTAATCTTACCTGTTCTCCGCACACGCCCTGTGAATTTTGTCCAACTACTAGTGCTGTAAATGTAGAAAATGTAAATGATTTCTTGATGGATCGGTTTGAATGTATTGCGCGTGAAATTGATTTGAATATTGCAAACTTTCAAAAAACATCTGCAGATGAAATACGCTTACAATTATTTTGGCGCGATGCATACCGTTTAAATTTAGATCGTGTTGAATGGCTGCAAATGCATGTAATTCCTTATATAGAAGGCGGCTTCAGTTTTTCACCTGGTCGCGCACGCAATACGAATGAATTTTATGGCCTACCATTTGGTAATAATAAACATACTGCAGCAGGATTTACTGCAGGTCTTGATCTTAATTTTATTGGTACTATTCAAGTTGGTGGCGCATTTGGCTTTACTCACTTTTTTGATCGTGATTTTGATTGCTTCAGATTACCTACCAGCAAATTTCAGCAGAATATATTCCCATTCCGCACGAGCGTGAATGTACAACCCGGTAATAACTTACATTTTGAAGGTATTATTCTCTCACGCCACTTTTTGGATAAATTGTCTATATTCTTCCAATATATTAATCTGGAACATCAACCTGATTGTATTAAACTCAATACGCCCGACCCGGCATTTTTGCCTGATATACTCGCACGCAAAACGGGATTTAAAGTAAAATTAGCCAATATAGGGTTTACCTATGACTTTACCCCACATTTTTCTATCGGATTTCTGTGGCAAGCCCCATGGTTTCAGCGTAATGCATACCGCAGCACAACCGTAATGTTTGGTGTAATGGGAGTATTTTAAAATAATAAATCCCAAGTTAAATCTTGGGATTTATATATATCATAAACGCAAATATGCCAAAATACTTACCGTTCAAAGGTTTTATGTTGCATAAACAAATGGAATAAGGCAAAAAGACTTCCACCTGTCAATGTAACAATGTATGGAACAAGCAGGGCCTGTTCACTTAAAACATAGTAAAAATCAATGTTTCTGAAAAAGTATTGGATAGTAAAGGACGATGGTATTATTTGAGAAACTTTGAGAGTTGCAGATCAGTAAAATAAATTGTACATTGCTCAAAAACCCCTCTAGAAGGAGAATGTTGATGAACAATGTACAACCATCTAATTTATACAATTCCAAAAAATTTACAACTTTTATTGAAACGATTGATCAAATTCAAGATCATCGAGTGGATCGAAATAAACTACACTCATTAACGAATATAATCGTCATAATCATATTTAGTATGCTTGGAGGCGCTAATAATCCTTCAGAGATCAAGCGATTTGGAGATCGGCATTATAAGTGGTTCCGATCAGTTCTTGATCTTAAGCATGGTATACCATCAAGACCAACGATCAGTAGGATGTTAGGAGCCTTAGACCCCATGCAATTGAGC
>DASZEX010000085.1:0-2697 GCA_035940365.1 Candidatus Babeliales bacterium
CTTGATATTTTTCAATAATTTTCAATAAAATATTGTTTTATTCTCATCAAATATTCTAATATGAAATTAGATTTAATATTTGTATGAGGATAAGATTATGCTTATAGTGTCATATAGGGTAACCATTATTATACTCATAACCAATAATGTTATTTTTTGTATGGAAAAGTCTATATTAACGCCAGAACAGGAATTGTATATTAATAAATATAATACATTAAAAGAGAAATCTGAGAAATTTCAAAATAAAATAACTGCAGAACAGGAGGTGGTAAAGGACATTATTCTACAAGCAAATAGTATTAGTTCCATTGCAGGTTTTAATATACAGAAGCAAATTGCTATTGCCAAACATGCAGAAAGTACCTATCCAATCATGCATTCTAAAATAAAAACTCTAATTACTGATTTTCTGAATTATAAAAAAAGGTATGGTACAGATATAGAAAAAGAGTTTTACAATAGAAATCCTATGACTGTGGAAGATTTTATTATTCGACTTCTGACTAAACGGCCTATAACATTTTATGATTCTTCAGATAAGTATATGCTACAAGATGGTAGTAAGAGTAGAGGAAAAGATCTCATAAATGGAGGATTTAGAGCTATTGGTACAAAAAGCCAATTAGATCCTTTAATTCTTGAAAATTATTTATCCTATGATGAAATGGCGCTATCTGCATTTATTGGTATATCATCTCCAACCTATTTTATAAATAAGGGTGATCGAGAAAATAAATCAACGCCTGGAGAAAATGATACCTTTGAACTTGAAGGTATTTATGTTGGTGTAGTTGGTCCTCGGCATGAAGCATATGGGTTAATGGAAGCAAAATATACTATCATCAGGTTAGATAACAATATAATAAATAAACAATATGGGCTTAATCTAGCTATATATGGCTTAGATCCTGTTTTATATGATGAAAAAAATCCTTTAACTATGTGGAATAAACTATTTACAACTAAAGAATTTCCCAATGGCTTGACATTTCCCACATTCCAGGAAGCGCAAAATGCAGTAACCAACGGTTCAAATCGATTTATTCTTATTGATAACGGCCAAAGTTTTTTTGATACATTTGTCTACAAAGAACGTATGCGACTTGTTATTGAACTGTTTCTATTTGAAGCCAATGAACGTGCGCAGAAAAAGAACACAAAGGCCTATGTGCATGTAGTTGGACTTGGCCTTGGTGCATGGGCTATAACACCAATGGGGACCAAATTAACAGACATTGAAACCCCATTGATGCTTGAGGTGTATGCAGAAACTATACAAAATTATAACCTGTCTCATATTTCTGATATTAACTTTAGTTACTTTCCAGCTCTGTTTAATAAACTTAAAAATCCGAAGATTGGTACAGATATAACAAATGGTCAAGAATTAAATGGCATTAAAATTCATTTTTCAAAAAGAAATCCTGCAGATAAATTAACAGGTGATGATGCAGGGAAATTATTGGTTGCTATGTATCCATGGGATAGTAATGCCTATCCTGGTAATGAATATTGGGTAGGCTTGATTGCTGCAACTGGAGATCCTGCAGCAGCAGCTTGTTCAACTATTGGAGAATTACAAAACCCAGAAATTAATAACAAAATAGCTGGCATTTACACAGTATATTATGATCCTGAAAAGTACAGAGCACTACGAATCACATCAGAAACAAAATTAACTTTTACTCCAAAACCGTGGAAGTGGTTGGATTATTTACAAAATATAAAGCAGAGATTCACTGCATATATTTCTCCCTATACACCCGCATGGCTTACACAAAAAAAGGTTTTAGCTGGTGCTTTAGGACTTAGTACTGTTGGTGGTGCGTATTATTTATATTCAAAATATTATGGATTAAAAAAATAATAAATATTGCGTATTATCTGCACATTTATGCTAATATAAAATAAGCATGTGCAAATAGAGGGATTCTCATGTTATCATTTTTATATTTTTTAATCACTTGTTTCATATTTAATAGTACGGCCATATGCATGATTGAAAAAGGAGAGCCTGGTGCATTATCTGATGAACAATATTTAAAAAAATTTGATATCTTATCCAGCAATTCTTCTGGATTTTTAATCCACATGGTAAAAAGAATTTCCGATTGGAAAATACCCCCTTATAAAAATACAATCTTTCGTTATGATAATGATAGTAAGATTGAAGTTGCAAAACAGGCAAATAATTCTTATCCTATAGCACATGCAAAGCTGCGTAGTGCAATACCAGATTTTCTACAATACAAAAAAAAATATGGTACACAGACAGAACAAGAATTTTATAAATTTGGACCACCTACTATAATTCCAGATCATTCATATGCAAGCAAGTTATCAACTCCTGAAGTATTTACTGATCGTCTTTTGAAAAAAAGACCTATAGTATTTTATGGCCCTGAGGATAATTATATATCACGAAATGTCGAAATAGGTGCGGGAGGTTTTGAATCTATAGGGACACAAAGTGAAAAGGGTCCTTTAATTCTTAATGATTATTTATCATATGATGAAATGGCAATATCCGCATTAGTTCTACTATCATCCCCCGTATTTTTTATAAATAATGGCAAACAAGGTAATCAAGGAATAAAGACAAATAATTGTCAAGAGGAGGGCATATATGTTGGTCTTGTAGAACCTCGCTATGAAAAATATGGATTAATGGAAGCAAAATATATTATTATCACG
>DASZEX010000086.1:0-1597 GCA_035940365.1 Candidatus Babeliales bacterium
CGTGATAATAATATATTTTGCTTCCATTAATCCATATTTTTCATAGCGAGGTTCTACAAGACCAACATATATGCCCTCCTCTTGACAATTATTTGTCTTTATTCCTTGATTACCTTGTTTGCCATTATTTATAAAAAATACAGGCGATGATAGTAGAATTAATGCGGATATTGCCATTTCATCATACGATACATAATCCTTAAGAATTAAAGGGCCCTTTTCACTTTTTGTCCCTATAGATTCAAAACCTCCCGCACCTATTTCGACATTTCGTGATATATAATTATCCTCAGGGCCATAAAATACTATAGGTCTTTTTTTCAAAAGACGGTCAATAAACACTTCAGGAGTTAATTTTTGCTCATATGAGAAATCTTGAAGGTTAGGTCCATATGCATACAAAGGTCCATATTTATAGAAATTTTTTTCTATAGAAGTACCATATGTTTTTTTGTATCGTAGAAAATCTTGTATCGTACTACGTAGTTTTGGATGTGCTATAGGATAAGAATTATCTGCCTGTTTTGCTATTGTAATTTTACCATCATCAAAGTCACGCCAGATTTTATTTGCATCTGTAGGTTCTTTCCAGCCAGAAATTCTTTCCATTTTGATTAACACAGAAGAATCATTGCTATATAAGATGTTACATCTTTTTAAATATTCTTTATCGGATAATGCAACTGGTTTTCCTTTTTCAATCATGCATATGGCCGTACTATTAAATATGAAACAGGTGATTAAAAAATATAAAAATGATAACATGAGAATCCTCTATTTGCACATGCTTATTTTATATTAGCATAAATGTGCAGATAATGCGCAACATTTATTATCTTTTTGCGCCATAATATTTTGAATACAAATAATATGCGCCAACACCTGTACCAACAAGCCCTAAACCGCCAGCTAAAACCCTTTTTCGTGTAAGCCAGTTTGGTGTATAGGGAGAAATATATGCAGTGAATCTCTGCTTTATATTTTGTAAATAATCCAAGAAATTCCACGATTTTGGAGTAAAAGTTAATTTTGTTTCTGTTGATTGTGGTTGTTCTTTTTCTGCAGGTAGATTTGTTTGTGTGATAGATGCAGTTGGCGATGCAGATATCGTTGATCCAGACCTAGTACCTATAATTTTAGGCTGAGTTTCTGATGTAGTTCGTGGTGCTCTATACTCTTCAGGATCATAATATACGGTGTAAATGCCAGCTATTTTATCATTAATGTCTGGATTTTGCATAGTCGCCATAGATGAAGATAATGCTGCTTGGCAAGCGCTGGAAGCAGTAGTTTTGCCTTCTCCCCTCCAATATTCATTACCGGCATATGCATTGCTATTTGCTGCATAGGTGACAATTAATAATTTATCATAATCTCTATATCCTAATGCATCTGCAGGATTTCTTTCAGAAAAATGAATCTTAATAAGATTGTCATCTGTTATAAACATGTCATCATTTTTATAGCCACCACAGGTAGAACCAAAAGGAAACCAACTAAAATTAATATCACTTACATGAGGTATATTATAGTTTCTTATAGTTTCTGCATACACATCAAGCATTAATGGAACCTCAATAGAAGTTACATCACTACC
>DASZEX010000087.1:0-17889 GCA_035940365.1 Candidatus Babeliales bacterium
GGATTTCTATTCCGATTGCTAGAAATCATTTTTCTATAAAAGACCAAATTTACATTCGTGGTTTAAAAGCCGCATGGCTTGAACTCAATAAAGTTATTCAAACTGCCTATTGTCCCGCAGGCTCTGCGTAAGGTGAGTTACATACACGGCTTATTGAAAGATTATCTGTTGTTTGATCAAGTAGTTTATCAGGGTTTTTTGATAATACATTCATAACTTCTGTATATATATCTGATCTTTGCATCGCAATGGATTGCATGTGTATTACACAAAAACATAGGGCAAGCAGATACAAATACAACATATTTAACTTTATATTCTTTTAACTATCAAAATACTATTATAATAACAATATAATTTTTTTCTAATATATTTCTGGAATTACTTATGTGGCATATTCCTTACTCTACCAATAGACTAGTGGTAATTGCTCCTCATACTACTTTTTTGGCATGTATGTGGATACAAAAAGGTACGCATGCATTATTTTCTATTGCGGCATATAAACAATATATTTGTACTCATTTTCAAATAGGACGCGGTATTCTATTTAATCCTACATGGGTGCAGCATTCTCTTGCTGATTTTTTAAATCGATATGCACTGAACCATAGTTATATTGCTATTATGCCTGATCGTGTGAGCATTCCTCATGGTTTTATTGAATTATCAGATAATTTTGTATCTGATGATATTGCTTCATTATATACCAAACGACATGCCGAATGTGGTTTTGATTATTTATGTACGAGTGATGAATATAAACATTTATATTATTGGTATCAAATTCCGCGATCATTATTATTACAATATCAATGTATATGTATAGCCGGTGCATTGAACTGCATACGAATAACACCACGTTTTTGTGCATTATTGCATGCATATAAAGCTGTTCATGCAGCTGCTTTTCGCCGAACACAGTTATATATTGATCTGAAAAAAGCAAATAACTCTATGGCACATTATTTTACCAATGATAGTATTAACCGGCTTGTTTCTGATGTACCAGTAGAGTTATATTCAGATAAGCAGACACTTGTGGATATTATTGCTGCTGCTGGTATTGCGTATCTTCATCAGGATTATATATGAAGGATATACAAGGTATACGTACGTTATCAATAAAGGAGCAACAATCTATTGTACAATGGTATCGGGTTACTAAATTGCTTTTCATTCTATGTATAATAGGCATAATAGGTATACATAGTATGCAATGGTATTATTGGTATACTATAAGTCATATATATATTAAACCGCTTTGCGCTCATGATGAACATATACTGCAGATGAATCATAAAAAAATAACCGATCAGTTAAACTATACACGTACATACCATAGTAGTACTGAACAATATGTGAAAAAAATGGATGTTTGGTCTGATCATCTTAGGCTGTTATGTACTATTGGATATCCCATAGAAAGCGCAACCATTACCAAAAATATATTGGAGTGTGTATTGCATTACCCTTCAGTACAAAGCTGCATACAGAGTTTAAATACTTTTGGTAAAAAGCATAATGTTGTCACTGCTTTATGTACATCAATTAAACCTCATGCAATAAATACAAAGACAATGATATGTGCCCTACAAATTACCTACAGCAAAATACCAAAAGCAGAAAAATCTGTTACACTACCATAAACAGTATCTTTGTATGATTGTATAATATATGTCAAAAATTCATATTTTACCTCTTCATGAGGCACAAAAAATAGCTGCCGGTGAAATTGTAGAACGTCCTGCTAGTGTAGTAAAAGAACTGATAGAGAATGCACTGGATGCAGGAGCTACTCATATTACTATACAGATAGAAGATGGCGGTAAAAAATTAATTCGAATAGTAGATAATGGCTCTGGTATGAATTATCAAGATGCTCATTTGTGTACTGCTATGCATGCCACAAGCAAAATACGATCAATTGATGATTTGAAAGCCTTACATACTTTTGGATTTCGCGGAGAGGCACTAGCAGCACTTGCGGCCTCAAGCCAGATGACTATTATCACTAAACAGGCAGATACACACGAAGGTATACATATAATAATTCAGGAAGGTATACATAAAATTACAGAACCGATAGCTGCACAAACAGGTACTATTATTGAAATTCGTGATCTTTTTTGTACAATGCCCGCACGCCAAAAATTTCTCAAAAAGCGTGAAACTGAAATGGGTCATATAAAACAATTAATAGATGCTATTGCATTAGTGCATCCACAGGTACATATTACAGTATATGCAGATGCTGTGTTAATACATAATTATCTTCCTACTGATAATCTATATGAACGTACAGCAAACATACTGCAAGCAAAAGCACATAATTATACATTAGTGTCATGTACAAAAGAACTTGATCAAATGCATTTGACTTGTTTTGTATCTGATCATCATTATAGCAGATATGACCGCACTGGTATTATGATGTTTGCCAATAAACGATGGATAAAAAATATACATCTTTCACGTGCTATTGCGCGCGCATATATGAATGTGCTTCCTGAAGGTCGTTTTCCCGTGGCAATAGTAATGCTTGATATACCAGGAACAGAACTAGACATTAACGTGCACCCGCGAAAAGAAGAAGTACAATTTGTCCATCCGCGCACCATTGAACAATGGGTACATGATAGTATAAAAGAAACACTCAATACCCAAATATCCCATTTATTACAAAAAACACCACAAAATTCTTCATTTCCTGTATATAAAGAAAATACTATTTCTATGATTCCACCAATGCAACCATCATATACAGCATCTTATTTTTATCAAAAATCTTCACAGGAACCATCTATTTCTATATTATCGCCTGCATTATCAATTACGCCATCACCAAATACATATCCACATACTAATGGCCAATCAGAAATTGATCCTCTGCCTCAAGAATATGAAATTATAGGCCAGTTACATAAAACCTATATTTTGGTACACCATGCTGAGGGTCTGTTGATGGTAGATCAACATGCGGCACATGAATGTATTTTGTATAGTAAATTTGAACATGCTGTTGATCATAATGCCCCCATTCAATTGTTATTTCCTGAAATTATTCAATTAACAGAAGCAGAGATAGCATTGCTTGAGCCATATCTGTATATATTCAAAGAAAATGGTATTATTATTGAGCATTTTGGGCAGACGAATCTACGAGTTAATGCACTTCCTGCATGTAATAAGCAGACATCGACCGAGGAATTAATACGCACTATACTCAATGTTCTACAAGAATATAAAGCACTTACAGATGATGAATTAAGTGTATTATTGCATAAAAAGTTACGCGCGCAGATGGCCTGCAAAGCTGCAATCAAGGCTGGCGATATTCTTGATATGCAACAAATGAAACTATTATTGCATGATTTGTATGCTACTAAAGATCATTTGACCTGTCCTCATGGTAGGCCTACCTGTTGGCTTATTTCCCTGTATGAAATAGAGAAAAAATTTAAGCGTAAAATGTAAATCTTTTCATGGAGATGTTCTTGTAAACACCTCCATACCTCCGTACACAAACAGTTCCTTTTGATCCCTGCCGGCGTAACTCGACACCAGCACATGCTTTGCATGTTAAGTGTCTCAAACAGGACGCCTCAAACGGAATTAAATTTATAATACTTTATTTTTCGGCAATGTCCCCACAATAAATTTATTCGGTTCGGGATAAATCAGTAATTACTATAGTATCGGGATAGATTTTAGTTTTATTAGGAATTTCCCTACAGTAGTTTATTAGTTTTTGTAATAATTCTGCCCATACTTCACTTGTTATGCTGTCCGGTCGTTTAATAGAAATTACTATACGGTTTTCATCCTCCTGCATATCTGTAGAAAATTTTTCTACTAATTGTTGCATAATACTACGTATTACATTCCATTCAGTTTGATTTTCTGCAGAGCGAACTACTTCTATGCGCAAATGATTACTTGCCTCAATAATAGGCCAGGTTAACCCATCATTGCTATATGGGCAAGTTTTGGCTCTATCTATAGCATACATTGACGCTGACAATAGTGTACATGAAAGCAAAAGACTAATAGATAATATTTTCATGTTTATAATCCTTTTTTTATGTGAAAGTTTATAAAATCAGCACCAATATACCTCTGACTTATATATATGTCTAGCACGTTGTTTACGTTGTAGTAATTATTGTTGATGAAAAATCCATGCTTGATCGCATTAAAAAAATAATATACTATTATAGAATGCGTAATATTTTATCATTATATTATTTCATATTGTATAATAGTTTTTAAGTATTTTTTTAGGGGTTTTCATATGAATAACTTATATTTTGTAATATTATTTACTGCAGTAAGTATGTGCAATGCGGTACATGCAATGCAGAATAATCAGGCATTTAGAATACAATGCGATGATCATACGAGCAAAAAATCTGATAGTGTTATATGGGATAGCCAATACCAAACGCCAGAAGCTAAAATTGAACATTTAGCATTGGAAAGTGAAAAGCAGAAGATAAAAATAAAAGAACTTAAAAATAAAATACGTAAGTTATCCCCAAAACCAAGTATTTGGGCGAATGCTCCAAAAGCGCATACTGCTGCAACTATTGCAGGTATATTTGGTGGATTTTTCGGATTTGCATGCATATGTCCTGCAGCATTACCCATTACTACTGGTATGAAGATAGGGCTTTCGACAGCAACTTCTATCATAGGTTGTGGTGCAGTTATAGGTAATAGAGAAAATATTAACAAACAGCATAACTTTTATAAATATTCTGAAGGTAAAGATGGTATGTCCCATATAGAAATGGTGCAAGATGTAGTAAAACCAATTGTCAAAGCTGCGGCAATTACCAGTGTTGTTTGTCTTGGCGCATTGGGAGCATATCATTTGCGAAAACTCAATGTGACGTTTATGTCACAAGCTTGTAAATAATTAATAAGATTATTTATTAGGAATTCGTATGAAAAAATGTTTATCTTTATTGTTCTTTATATCTATAAGTACTTATGTATTTGGAATGGAGGATAATCCTATAAATGAAGAACAGGAAGTATCGAAGGATGAATCCAGTTCAGAAGGTGATTCAGATGAGAATAATGTACCTAAATCGGGATATTCTTCAGCGCCTGAAGAAAGAACTACACATGCAAGAAAAGAAAGAATTACACACACAAGCTTTGTATGCATATTAGCATTGGAAACAAAACTTAATGAACTTGTTCATATTGTTTCTAATATTCAAAGTAAACATAATAATTTTACAAAAAAAACCCTTGATTTAATAGGGAATTTAGAAAGGGCCCGAAGCCGTTATGATGAAGATTATCGTACCGCATTAAATGATACAAATGGACGATTAAGTGCCTTAAATAATCTATGGGAACAATTTAAAGGATCCCATAAACAATCGTATGAAAATTTGGAAGCTCGTATAACGCAATTACAAGGTACTGTTACAAGATTGCAAACTGAACAAGAAAAGCAGCATGGTGCGTTAGGTGAAAATATTGGTAATAAACTTAATGGCCAGTTAACTGATTATGATACGGTAATACAGGGATTATGCAAGTTAGAACAGGAACAATATGCTATGATTAAAAATATTGATGAAAGAATAGGTAATCTAAATGTAAGACTAAATAATCTAGATAAAATAATAGATAATGGACATCGCTTAGATACATTAAAAAATAAAAATTTAACACCGTGGCATGGTTGTTCACGTTATGCTTTGCAAGGTGTTGGTGGCGTACTGGGTGCAGGCTTGTTTGCCACTATGGTTCCATCTACTATGCCATTGTTTTTATTACCTTTTGCCAAAGTTGGTATTGGTGCAGCAGCAGCAAAAATAGGCATAGGAACAACAATGGGATTCATGGTACTGGGTGCATCCAAGTATAATAACCGGTATATTGAAAAATATATGAATAAATCAAGCAGACCCACATGGGGTGCCTGGTCACAAGATACCATAAGTTTATTGGCAAAACCTGCACTATACACATTTGGTGCATGCACTATCGGGCTTATGGCATATCAATTACGCAAAAATCCAATAATGTTACCGATTATATCATAATATATATAATAAAATTCTATCTTTTTTTGTTATTTATAAAAGGTTAGGTATTTTTAGGATTTTATAAAAGGATATTGTTGTCTTATTATGCAACTATGCTACGCTGGCGGCAAGTAGTTACTTATAAGCAAAAGGAATAATTATGTATCCTATACAGGCAATTATACTTGCTGCTGGTATGTCCAGTAGATTTGGACTTGAATCAAATAAACTTATTACTCCTTTATGGGGTGTGCCTTTGATAGTGCATGTATTGCAAAAGATAGAACCGCTTGATATTCCAATTACAATAATAATAGGCCATCAGCGCGAACAAATAAAAGATGCCATACAAACTTGGATCAAAAAAAAATCCATTTCTTTTGTAATACAAGAACAGCAGAAAGGAACAGGTCATGCCATTGCCTGCAGCAAACAAGAATGGTCTGCTGAGCATATTCTTATACTCAATGGTGATATGCCTTTAGTAACACAAAATACTATTACTGATTTATATAAACAACACAAAGAAACAAATGCAACCGCAAGTTTTGTAACTGCCATTCCTGATACAGTAGATCATGCATATGGTCGTGTAATACATGATAATGAAATCATCAAAATTGTTGAGTCAAAAGATTTTGTAGGTAATCGCTCAATGTTATACCCAATTAATGCTGGTATTTATTTATTTAAACGAGACTTTTTATATACTGCAATTGATAGATTAACTACTAATAATGCAAGCAAGGAATTTTATTTAACTGATCTTATTGGTCTTGCCAGTGTGCAGCAAAATGATGTATCATGTCTGCAAGTTCCTTTTGATACAATACGCGGTGTTAATACTACGATCGAATTTGCTCAAGTATCTGCCAAGGTACGGAACTCTATTGTGAACCAATGGATGCAAAAAGGCATATTATGCCATGACCCTGAACATGTATATATAGATGCTGGTGCAACTATCGGCAAAGGTACCATATTGCATCCTGGTGTACATATTCGAGGTAATAGTTCTATTGGAGAGCATTGTGAAATAGATGCAAATACAATTATTAAAAACAGCATTGTGCAAGATCATGCAATAATAGGGCCACATTGTTTTATAGATAATAGCTATGTACCAAAAAATCGTAAAATAGAACCATTTATACATGTTAATAATGCTACAGATAGTGTATGGACTGCAACAAACAAAGACTCCATAATTCAAAGTTATTAATTATATGATCAGATTTGTGCATACAGCAGATATTCATTTTGGTATGGAAAATTATGGGAAAATTGACGCTAAAACAGGAATGCATACGCGACTTTTAGATTTTAAGCGGGCGCTTGATGTTTGTATTGATTATGCTGTTGAACATGATGTTGATTTTTTCCTTTTTGCAGGTGATGCATATAAAACACATCATCCTAGCCAAACACAGCAAAAATTATTAATGCAATGTTTTTTGCGTTTGTATAAGGCCAATATTCCTATAGTAATTGTAGTTGGTAATCATGATCATCCAATGAGTTTTGGCAAAGCGCATGCGCTTGATATTTTTGGTGATTTACCACTTGATAATTTTTATGTGATTGCTAAACCTACAACACTATATTTAGAAACTAAAAATGGACCAATCAATATTGTGGGTATACCATGGCCAAGCCGTACTACTATTTCTATTAATAATGCACATATGACTTCATCAACATCAGATATTACGCAGTATATATCCAAAGCAGTTGCTCATATTATTGCTGATATGGCCGCCAAGCTAGATCACACTATCCCTGCAGTGCTTGCCTCGCATGTGACTGTCAGCTCAGGTATATTTTCTGGTTCAGAAAAACGGGCAATATATGGGACAGATCCTATTTTATTACCTTCACAACTTGCTATAAAACCTTTTGATTATGTTGCTCTTGGCCATTTACATCGCTATCAAAATCTTAATCCACAAGGGTATCCTGCTATTGTATATTCTGGCTCAATCGAGCGTATTGATTTTGGTGAACGTAAAGAGGAAAAAGGATTTTGTGTAGTTACTATATACAAAAAAGATGATACAACGCATACATTTATCCCAGTGCCAACCAGACCATTTATCCAAATAGAGGTTGAAATAACGCAAGAAGATGCACAAACTGCGCAACTTATTGCAGAAATAAAAAAATATCATTTGCAAAATAGTGTAGTCAAAATTATATATCATTTGCCCGCTGATATTCCTGACCGTGTTAATGTGAAAGCAATACAAGTGGCATGCTCAGAGGCATTATATATTGTAGGTATTATACCCATTCATCATCATACGATGCGGGCACGAAGATTTACTGCTGCTTATCAGAGTATGGATGTGCCCACTATGTTACAAACTTTTTTTGCCAGCAAACCAGAAACGCAATTGCGTGCAGATACATTAACTCAAATGGCTTTGGAGTTGCTTGAGCAAAAAGATCAAGAACATGAGGAATAAATTATGCATAATTGAATCTAAAATATGATACGAGTTGCTGTGTAGTAGTAGGTTTTGGCAATGGCGTATTATATTTTGTATATTCTTGTAATGAATAATCATGCGGTGAAATTTTTACTTCTTTGATAAAAGAATCGAATTCACTCTTTTTTTTCATATAATAAGATATATCAGAATGACAACAAGGTTGTAGGATTTTGTTTCTCAATTCTTCATAAAAATAACAATAATTATGTAAAGTTTGTCGTGTGGAATTCCTATGAATTATTACACACATATCAGCGCATTGTTTATATGAATACTCTTTTAAAAATGTATCAAGAGATGCAGTAGCAATTTTTTCAGGTATTAATTTATTGTAATCATGATACAGCTTCCAAAGGGAACGTAATGTATCCATTTCATTATTCCAAGCGAGCGGAATTGAGTTATATTCTCTTTCAATTTGATAATATGTAATGCCTTCTATTTCTTGTGTTGATACTAATTCTTCTTTAGTTGGCGTAGTTTGTAGAAGGTCTTCCGCAAAAACAGGAAATAGATGATATATATTCTTAAAAGGTTTTTTGCTATTTGTTTCCATCAGGTCGGAGTAATATGTATAAGTAATTTTTTTTTGTTCAGGATAGAATCGAGATTCAACACCCAATTTAGGTTCAACAATACATAAAAATGAAGAAGGGATATTAGACTCTTTTAATGGCTTAATCCATAGACCTTCAGTAGTTATCTGACCCTTTTTATTTAAGAAAAAAACATTTTTTGATATGTTGGCATGAAATATAGGTTCAGTTGGTACTTTTGCTTCATGATACATAACTAAATTCAAATAATAGAGTGTATGTTTAATACAATTTGTTGGTTTATAATTAATTCCATCTTTCATTTCTGTAGCTAATTCAGTAAATATAGGTTTATCTTTTATAGGTAGACAATAAGTAAAAAGACCAAATCTTTTTTCCCATGAAGGATTTGTCTTGGAACCTTTTTTATATCCAAAGATATATGCATGAGAGTTTGTTGAGTCAAGTACCAATGAACCAGGTATATAGGCAAGCTTATTCTGTATATGTTCTTGGGTTGTATTAATCCATTGCAAACGTGTTTGACACCAACTGCGTATAAGTTGGTGACATTTTTGTGAAGCTAATCTTATATTATTAATGTCTTCATCACCGATGAAAGGTACTATATTTTCAGAAAAAAAAGTGGGACCAAAAGATACCAGAGTATCAACTAAATTACAGGTATTTCTTTGTTCCATAGCAAACATAGATAAAGATAAGGTATTTATAAGTAAGTATATAGCTAATTGTTTCATGTATAATGTTTCCATATATAATTATTAAAGATATACAATAGTCGATTCTTCAAATAGTTTTCTGCGGTAATTTTCCATTAATTTTTCTCGCATAGGGCGACGCAATATATGATCAATTTCCATATAGCGCTCTTCCAAAGAACGCAGTGCGGCTTCCTTTTTACCCACAAGTCGATATAACTCAAACCCATCAATACGTTCATCAGCAAGGACTACATCACCCACATGCATTGAATGAATAAATGATTTAGCATCAGATACAGCACTATATTCGACAGAAAATGTGATAGACCATCCAATATCATCCATCAATTGTTTTGTTGCTATACGCTCTTGTAACATTGCTTTTTGTGCATTTTTATCTTGTGCATAAGGTACAACTGTGCGTTGTAGTTCATAGATAACTTCTGTATATTCTGGGTTAGCTTCATAATAGGCTATAATCTCAGACCGATTGATAATAAGTTTGCTTTCTATAATATGTTCCTTCATGGTATTGACAGTATATACGCGTGCTAATTTATCCCGTAGTTCTTGGTATGTCATACCATATTCCGTGCATAATTCTTTTAGTTGATCAAGTGTAAGATTATTTTGACGCATCACAACTGCTATTTGCCGATCAATTTGGTCTTCAGTAATGGTAATATGATATTTTAATGCATCTTGGTATATAAGCCGCTCTTCTATTTCTTCTTGTAATGTAGGCAAGCGACCAAAAAAATTAGGACGTTCTAAATCAGATTGGGTAACCAATTCTGTGCCTTCAGTTGTCACTATAATAGCGCGAATGCAGTCCAGAAGGTAAGTATTTGGTTCTTCATGCTGAGTATAAAGATCTGCAGAACTGTCAATTAAAGGTTCGGCCTGCATTTGATTATGTAGAGAGTCTGAGTGTATGTATTCATCGGTTGTTGTTTGATGTATAGATGTATTGGTCATACTGGCATGATTATCATGGGCAATTATATTTTGTTGTATAGAGCCAAATGCTATAATACATACAATATAAAATGTATATATACGGATATTCATATAATTCCTGCATTACAATAAAATAAGGAGAGAATTTTACCCCTCTCCTTATATTATATGCTAGATTATTATAATTGACTATTAGATTACCGATTGGGCATGATCATGATATGCGACCGTGTCCATATCATCACCGGCACCTTCAAGTTGTGATAATAAATCTTCTGGTAATTCAGTCTCTAATCCTGCACCTTCTGCTGGCTGAGCAAAAAAGGTTTCATCCATTTTGACGTTATATTTTTGTTTTAATTTGTTAATTTCTTCATCAAATTTCTTTGCGCGTTCTTCTTTTTCTAAATAATCTTTAATTTCCGCTTTAACTTGTTCAAACGGTCTATATTGGGTTTCTTCTTTACCAGTTATAGTAACTACCCAGGTTTTATTATCTTTTCCTTTTACTATTTCTGTTGATGAAGCTTTAGTTATACCCATTATTTTTGCTTTGACTTCAGGATCTATTCCCATACTTTGTTGATTAACAGTCATAAAATCTTTCAATTTATCTGCAATACCGGCAGCTTGAGCAGCTTTTTTGATATCATTGCCTTGTGCAGCAATCTGCGTGACAAACGTTTTTGCTTCTGCTTCAGTATCAAATGGTATACCCATAGCTTTTACTCCACCGCGAGAAATAATGAGTTGTGGTGTAGTATCTTTGTTTGTTTCATAAAATTTACGTACATCTGAATCGGTAATACGTACATCAAAGCTTTGGGTAAAGAATTTAGTATTTACCATACGTTCAACCGCTTTGAAGCCTTCACGTATCTCTTTTTTATATTCTGGTTTTTTATCTATACCGCGATCTATTATATCTTGATCAACCAAAGCTTGATTCATTAATCCTTCGGCTAAGTTGCGGCGCAATTGTGCAGGATCCATAAATGCAAGCATCTGTTTTAATTCTGGATTGGCATCCAATAATTTTGCTTCTTCCGCTTGAAGGCTATCGCTAGTGACAATTGATTTTCCATTCATAGTGACCAGAGGTGTTCCAGTAATTTCTTCTTCCGGAATAACGGTATTACTTTCGGTTAATACTTCAATAGCAGCATCTTGTAAATCTTTATTGAGTGCTTTTTCTTGGCTTGACTCTGGCTGTGGAGCTTTTTTTGTGCCAAATAGTGAGTCTAGTAATGCACAACCAGGAAGTAATATCAATGATGTTAATACTAAAAAACTGTACTGTGATAATATATGTTTCTTCATACTTTTTCTCCTGTATTCATACAAATAATATTTCTTATACTAAAATATAAACTAACATAATAATACTTTTTCAACAATGTTATAAAAAGGACTTATATGAAAAATATAATAATAGGTATAACTTTTGCAAGTACTATTATAATTGGAATGGAACAATCGCAATATATATTATCAAGTTCACCTACCTTATGTACACTGACAGAGCCTTTATCTTCATTATATACAAGTGCCCAGAGATATTATTCATCTTGGTATGATCCAGATACGCAACGGAGAATATTAGGATTGGAACATGATGCAACAGAAAAAAATAAAACATTGCTTGGCTATCAAAAAGTATTACAACAGTTTGGTGATTGCACTGAATCAGATTTAGATTTTTTTAATAAGCGGCTATATTTGGCAATGAATTATGCAAACACTTTATGTGGATTAAAAAATAAAGAATGTACATCAAAACATTTGCAAGAAATGCGTACATTGATTGATATTCATGGGAATGTTTTACCTCCGATAATTACTCAAAAAATACAAAATAAAGCACAAGAAGTTACTGATCTTTTACAAAGAAATATAATAGGTACTACAGGAATTCCTGAATATACGCTTGATTTTGAACAACAAAAAAACTTAGTGAGTATATTGCTGCAGGCAGATATTATACATAAACAGGAATATGAAACTGAAATGAACAATTTAAAGCAAGAAGCAATGGAAAAGGCAGCAAAAGATGTAGAACGTAGTATGATTCAAAAATACGTTGCTCGGCATATTCAAAAGACATCAGAACAATAAGATTATATAAATTATATAAAAGACTTTTATTGTTTAGTAATATTACAATAGAGAGAGTGTATCAGGTAACCAAGGGGAGGGTTCAGTTTTATATACGCGCATATAGTATTTATTAATAAAAAAAGAGGAAATTTATATGTTATATGTATTATATGTACTTATAAGTATGATAGCTTCAGTGCCATATCTGTGTTGCATGGAAGATACAAGCGGCAGTGTTGAACTTGTTGGTGAGCCTCATAGTCTTGAAAATCAATCAATTGAAATTCAAACGGTTTCATTACCAGTTCCTCAATTACTAATGTCTAATCAAACAGAAATATATAATATACAAAACACAAAACAACCAAAAGATACAAGAAAATTAGCTGACGAACAAAGAAAACCAAAAAGAGTTCCCGATCAACCAGTGCCTGATTCAAAAGGTTGGTTTATTGGACGTCTGGGTGGTTATTTCTCAGATCCAACAAATACGGCCATTAGTTTGTGTAAACAAATATCAGATCCGAAAAAGCCACTTAGTAATATTATTCAAATAACGCATGATATAGAATGGGGTATTAATCAAATCATAGCTGATGCAACAGCTGAGCGAAGAAAATTGCCAAAAAAAGATGTTACTTTGGACCAATTACAATATGTTTTACGCACTAATAGTTCTTATACAAATAAGTTAGAGGATATAGTACAAGTATGTGAAAAACGTAATATTCAATTACAAGAACATATTTTGACTAATGCATATAATTGTATAGCAATAGAAGATGCTGCTCATATAAAATATGCATACCTCATACTTAAAGGTACACAAAGTGGTATGCAAGCAAATAAAGAATTACGTAGAAAAATTCATAAGATGAAACACAATAAGAAAGATATTGCTGAATTATCTGATGATGAATATACAGATGAAAGTATAACAACTCATTTACTAAACTATAATAAAATTGATTAAATAGTGTATTGCAGCGGTATAAGTATTTTTGCCGCTGCTTTTTATACTACTCGGCTACCTACACCAATAGTTATACTGCATGGTTTTGCTTTACGCAGCTCTTGTACGCAAGCACGCAAGGTTGCGCCAGTAGTCATTAAATCATCTATTAATAGAATACGCTTATTATACAATATATCTTGCATTGATTTTGCAGTAATGAATGCATTTTTTACATTTTCTGTACGTTCATTATGAGATAGTTCAGATTGGTGAATAGTAGCATGAACTCGTTTAAGTGCATGCAGTACTGGTATCGTACTTTGTTTTTGTATACCATATGCCATTTGGGCTGCTTGATTATAATTACGTTGTGCATAGCGCCGCCAGTGCAAAGGTACCGGTATTATATAATCAAACGTTTGATTATGTAGATCAGTCAGTTTCCATACAAGCATACCTAATTGATGTGCAGCGGTGAGGTTGCTATACTTTTTTGCCAAAATAAAGGTACGTATAGGATCTTTGTAATCACAAATAGCAAACACCTGTATACTATAAGTAGCGGTTATAGTAAGTTCATATGATACAACAGGCTTAATTTTATTCTGACATAATGTGCATAAAATGGTACGATGTATCAAAAAAGTTTTGCAATACGCGCATATTGGAGGTGCAATGATCATATTGATCATATTCCACAATACATTGAATATGGTACTGCAATAATACTTATATCTGTTGATATACAAGAGTACATTCATATTTATATACAAGTTTTATGTTTTAATATAATATATTAATATAAAAGAATGTAAAAAGCTCCATTTTTTATATAAAAATACAAATTAAGATAAATAAAACGCTGCAATCATTGACTTTTATTATAAGGTTTAGTTACAATATAATTGTATATATGTAATTATGAAAAAATATATTATATAAAAGCGAAGTTTTTTGTATGAAATACAATGTCTATATGTATATAAAAAATTGCCTACAATTGTCTCTATGTTTGATGCCAATGTATATATACACACAAAAAGAGCCAACTGTAACTCTGTCGCCTGAACGTATTAAAGCTATGCAAATGCAGTATACCAAAGAAGCTGACATAGGCGGCGCAGTTTTGGAGTCAGCAGGACATGCATCTGTAGGATTATTGGCATCATATTTGTCGAGTCTATCACTCAACAAAACAACATCCATAGTACAAGGTTTAAAAAATATTGATCCTTTGGCCGCTAAGTTGTATCTAAGTCGCCTACCAACACGTATTAAAGTAGGCTCGGCCTTCAATCTTCAACTAGGTGGACTTGTATGGGCAGCTGCAATTCAACCCCTCTATTTTGCCTATAAGTATTACCAAATCAATAAAAAATATGCGAGCCAATTACCACTGAGTCAAATATCAAACCCGGTGCAACGTACATTAAAGGGCCTTTTAATTCCTGCATATGTTCCATTGGCTAGATAATATTATAATATTAATAAACTATTGACTTTAAAATATATTCTATTATAAAATAACGCTGTATATGATATGAATATTTGTATGTACTATGGAGGATTATTATGAAACACTTATATTGTATAATATTGCAAAGTGTACTTCTATTTACATATGTAAATGCTCGAGAATCTAGTAATGATTATCAAAGATATTTATTACAAAAGCAAGCTCCAGAATCTTTGATATCAGGGGCCTATGGAGCAAATAGATATCCTTCACAGAAGACAGATCAAATTCGTAAACCGGTTGTAGAAGAGTCTCAAACAAATAAATTAAAAGAACTTTTAAATCAGAATGCAGAACTTCTGCCAGTTAAGCAAAATTAGCTGCAGAGATTTTATTGCAAAAGAACAGTCAGATGCAATACTACACAAAACTATAAGAAATATATTGAAAGGCGAGTTGGGTACTTGGAAGGCAAAATGGCATAAATCAGCGGATTATTTCTTTGCTAATTCCAATGCCTGCGCATACTGTGTTTTGAGCTCTTTGTATGAATTTGTTTCAGTAATTTGCATACATTGAGATTGTATATCATTATAGTATGCGTTATATTTCTCAGAAGCTTCTATAGATAATTTTTGTGGATTACGTAATACAGGAGTAGATTTTGAAGATAATTTTCGCATGTTTGCACTAAATGTTCCTTTCTGTGTAGTAAATATGATGCGTAGCTGATCTGATTTAATAATACGAATCATTACATGTTTGAATGTCATGGTAGATTCTGTTAAACCAATCATTATAGCTAATGGATCTTTTGGATCAATCGAGCAAATTAAAGTATCAATCAAAAATATCTTATCAAATATTGCAGCAGATAAGGGCCAAAAGCTTTTTATCACGTCATATACTGGTATTTTTGATGCATTAAATGTAGTGATATAATGTTGAGTTGCCCCTGGTATTGTTGAAGTAATATATTTTGGCATTTCATGACTAATAAGGAGCGGAGCAGGAATGCAGGGAGTATCTATGAAAATTGAAGACTTAGTAAGTACAAGTGGATTTTGAGATAATTCAGCAATAAGTGCTTGATGAATATCAATATATTGTGAATAGTTAGAATATTGTAAACAACTCTTATTGTCATTAGGTACTAAGAGTTGTGGTGTATTTTCAAGATATTCTATGCCACGGAGTGCAAGTGATGCTTTTTTAATTAGGTGGTCAGATCCATTAACTGCAGTAAAATTATGCATATAATTAAAAAATTTCACAAAATTATTGCGTCTTATATATGATAGATTCCATCTATTAGTATGAGGATTTTCTATAATGTCATTATTTTGCAAGATATCTGTTCCATTAGGTAATTTGATATAGTTTTCTGGTGAATATGTAGGGAAATCACCCGATGATTCAATAATTATAGGATAATTATGGTGCATTTCTTCTGTAAGTAGCTGTTTATTGCGTCCTCCAGCATAACAGGAAAAGAGCCATAAAGTATGAATATGTATAGTATCATTGAGAAATGTGCACAGATTGCAGAAAGTTTTTACATTAATTTCAGCAATAGTTTGTTGATATTCATTATGATAACCATGACCAGTAATATATAGACACCATGCATAAGATGCAGCTGAATGTGATAAAAATAATGCTTGAAAAGCAGGAAGTATAGACTGATCGACTGATTGCTGTTTTGAATATAATAACCAAGCAGTATCAAGTGGGTTTTTAGTTAGCTCTAATGAATCGGTATTAAATCCAAGATCATGAGCAATCGCAAATGGTTCAATCTGTGTGGTGTAATGTGATGCATATGCTTTTGGTATTAAAAGGTAATAATTATTATGTATTGTAAATACATACCAATCATTTGGTTCAAATAATACTGAGCATTGTGCAAGAAGTTTTTTAGCATATGAAGAATTTGTGGGTATTTTGTTATCATCTTTTAATTGTTTATAGGCATCAGATACATAAAATTCTGCATTAATATGTTCCAGTGCTACTGCTTTGCTATGTACAGGATCTGATGTTTGGGTATAGAGTAATTGATACCAGTAGTTTAAACGATTATTAATATTTTCAACTAATGTAAACATTTTAGCTTCATTGCTATCAGGAATTTGGCGGTGAACTGCAAAGTCTTGCTGTGTTTCTATAAATGTATGCCACAATGAAGCACTGGTAAGTATAGGAGCCTTTTTTTGTTGAATTGCTGCCATTAATTCAGATCTTACACCTATATTATTGTCTGTTATTGGTTCATTGCGTACGGCCAAAAGCACAATGAGATACCGAAACTCTGTCTTTTGTTCTGCGTGAGTCCAGGAAGTAGATATGCTCAATAACATCGCTGCTATTAGTAAAAATAATCGTTTCATAAAAAATTATCCCATATTGGTATACTATTGGTATACTTCAAATTAAATACTGATTTTTTATTATTATATCATTTTGTAATTTTTATGCAAATTATGCTGACCCCATAAAACAAGACACGTGAGATTTGAAGAAATGCTCATGTAAAATAAGAAAGAAAGTGGACATTATTCGTTGGGGGAAAAACGATGGCAAGAATATATAAAAAACATGGTGGTAAATTTAAAGCAAAA